>CANHTA010000215.1 GCA_947463135.1 Gemmatimonadota bacterium | reverse complement strand
TCGTTTCGATCCCACGGATCGCGTTTCCTGACCCAATGGCCCGCACGTGTATTCCGACGTCGCCGACCGACAGGTGAACGGGTCGAACTCGCGCCGCGCCGTGGTGGGCACATCGAACGAAATCGTGCCTTTGGTCGCGAGGGAACCGTTGGCGACCGCGAGTCGAAGCTGCACCGACCCGCAGCCGAGTTGAAGCTCGAGGTCGTTCACCAACTGCCGACTCTCGCACTCGAACGCACCTGCGGGTGAGCTCCCGGGAAGGACAAAGGCGCGACCGGTGGAGTCGAAGCGGATGGCGACGGCAATGCGCCGCCCAGCGACGCTTCCTGCGAGTCTATAGTCGCCGGCCAACGCCTCAGCTGGCATGGCAGCCGAGTGAGAGCGGTGGTTCCCGGCGCATCCGGCCAACGTCGTGGCCAGCAGGATCATGGTGGTTTTCACGACCGCATGCATCGGGCGCCCCGTGTACGAAGAAAATGCATCGATGACTGAACGCTACGTGATCACTGTCGGCTCGGCACGCCCCGTGCGCGCCACCAGCTCACTCATCGCCAGCGCGGCCGCCACCAGATCGGCGAGCGCATCGGCGGTGTCCATGCCGAGTCGCGCGGTGTCCGTTTCGCGCGACTCGATGTACAGCCGGATGGTGGCGCCTTCGGTGCCGGTGCCCGACAGGCGGAACACGATGCGGGCGCCGTCGTCGAACAGCACGCGGATGCCCTGGTTGGCACTTACGCTGCCGTCGATGGGATCGGTGTACGCGAAGTCATCGGCGCTGCTCACGCGGCGCGACGCGAGCGTGGTGCCGGGCAACGTGGCGAACTGCGCACGCACGTGCGCCATCACGCCGTTGGCGGCCTCGGTGGGCACCCCTTCGTAGTCGTAGCGCGTGTAGTAATTGCGTCCGAAGCGGGCCCAGTGCTCGCGCACGATGGCTTCCACCGTTTCGCCGCGCTCGGCCACAATGTTGAGCCAGAAGAGCACCGCCCACAGGCCATCTTTCTCGCGCACATGATTGGAGCCGGTGCCGAAGCTCTCCTCGCCGCACAGCGTAATGCGGTCCGCATCGAGCAGGTTGCCGAAGAACTTCCAACCGGTGGGTGTCTCGAAGCAGGGAATGCCAAGCGACGCCGCCACGGCATCGACGGCGGCACTGGTGGGCATGGAGCGCGCTACGCCGGTGAGTCCGCGCGCGTAGCCGGGCACCAGCGTGGCGTTGGCCGCCAGCACCGCGAGCGAATCGGAGGGCGTCACGAAAAAGCGCTGCCCCAGAATCATGTTGCGATCGCCATCACCGTCGGAGGCGGCTCCAAAGTCGGGTGCATCGTGGCCGAACAGCTCTTCAACCAGATCGTGCGCGTAGGTGAGATTGGGGTCGGGATGTCCGCCGCCGAAGTCGGGGAGCGGTACGCGATTGATGACCGTACCGGCCAGTGCCCCGAGGCGACGTTCGAGAATTTCGACGGCGTAGGGGCCCGTGATGGCGTGCATCGCGTCGAAGCGCATGCGGAAGCCGCTGGCGAACAGGCCGCTGATGGCGTCGAAGTCGAACAGCGATTCCATCAGCGCCGCGTAGGCGGCGACGGGGTCCACCACATCGAGGCGTAGCGGGCCGATCTGATGCGTGCCGAGGTCGTCGAGGTTGAAGTGCTGCAGATCGGCGATGTGGTAGTGGCGCATGACGCGCGCGCGTTCGGCCACTTCGTTGGTGAACGACTCCGGTGCCGGACCGCCGTTGCCGGTGTTGTACTTGATGCCGAAGTCGCCGTCGGGGCCGCCGGGGTTGTGGCTGGCCGACAGAATGATGCCGCCGTGCGCCCCAGAGCGAATGAGGTGCGACGCCGCGGGCGTAGAGAGCAACCCCGCGCGTCCCACGATGACGTGGCGGATGCCGTTGCCGGCCGCCATGCGGATGATCGTCTCGGTGGCTTCGCGGTTGTGATACCGCCCATCGCCGCCGACCACCAGTGTGGCGTTCGGCGGCAGTGCAGCCACGTCGAGCAGCGCCTGCACGAAATTTTCGAGGTAATGCGTCTGCTGGAAGACCGTCGTCCGCTTCCGTAAACCGGACGTCCCCGGTCGCTGGTCGGCGAACGGGGACGTGGTAATCGAATGCACCGTCATCGCATCAATTGGGATCAGGAATGGCGCACGGAGCAATCAGCTCCACTTGAGATCGACCTTTGTGAGCGGAATTTGTCGGACGCGCTTTCCTGTGGCCGCGTAGATCGCGTTGATCATCGCGGGTACCACCGGTGGGAGCGCCGGCTCACCAATGCCGGTGGGCGCGAAGTTGGTCTTCACGAAATGCACCTCAACCGGCGGCGCCTGACGGATGCGCAGCATGGGGTAGTTGTTGAAGTTGCCCTGATCCACTTTCCCGGCGGTAAAGGTGATTTCCTGCCCGAATGCCTGGCTCAACCCGTCCATCGCGGCGCCCTGCACCTGCTGCTCCGCGTGATTCGGATTAATGATCTCGCTGCCCACGTCACCCACCGCCCACACTTTATCCACCTTCACGTCGCCGGCTTTACTCACCGTGACCTGCACGACTTCGGCGAAGTAGCCGCGATGACTGAAGTAGAACGCGCATCCCATGCCCGTTCCCTTGGGCAGCGTGGTTTTGCCCCACCCTGACACGTCGCGCGCCTTTTCGAGAATGCCGATGACGCGCTGCGCGTCCATCTGTCCGGCCTGCTGCTGCGGCGTGAGCGGCGTGGCGGGGGCGATTTCCGCTTTGAGGGTATCAATGCGGAATTGCAACGGATCTTTCCCCGCTGCCACGGCGCACTCGTCGATGAAGCCCTGAAACGCGAAGGACAACGCGTTCGACCGTGGCGCACGCAGCGCACCGGTGGGCACGCCAAGCGGCATCACCGACACGTCCATCTTGAGATTCGGCACGAAGCGCGCCGGATACTCGGTGGGGCCAATGTCCGCGCTGGGCGCGAAGCGCTCGCCTTCGCCGAAGGTGGCGAAATGATTGCGGAACGCGATCAACGTCCCGTTGGCATCAAGCCCGCCGGTAAAGGTATGGTATCCCCCGGGGCGGAACATGTCGTGCTGCATGTCGTCTTCACGCGTCCAGAGCAGCTTCACGGGCACCTTGGCTTCGCGCGCAATCCACGCGGCTTCTACCAAGGGATCGTTGTACAACCGCCGGCCAAAGCCGCCACCGGCGCGCATCATGTGCATGGTGACTTGGTCTTCCTTGAGGCCAAGCGTGGTAGCCACGAGTGCGCGTCCACCTTGCGGCGTTTGCGACGTGGTCCAGAGCTCGCACTTATCGGCGGTGACGTGGGCCGTGCAATTTTGCGGCTCCAGCGGGGCGTGCGCGATAAAGGGGTAGCTGTAGTCGCCCGTGACCACCTTCGCGGCACTCTTGATGGCGGCGTCGAAATTGCCGTCGTTCCGGATGGTGCGCTGTGGCGGGCCGGCAAAAAACTCGGCCGCCTTGGCGGTGAACGACGCGGTGGATTGCTGGGCCGTTGGATGCGCGGCCCATTGTACCACCAGCTTCTTGCGGGCTTGCTGCACCATCCACCAGTTCGTGCCAACGATGGCAACCCCCGGCATCAATCCCTGCAGATTGGTGGTGCCTTCCACCACGAACGCGTGCGTGACGCCGGGCATGGCTTTAATGGCGTCGAGATTGGCACTGGCCACTTTCGCCGCGAACACGGGGCTCTTCACGAACGTGGCGTAGTGCATGTTGGGCACGGTGACATCGATGCCGAACATGGGCTTGCCGGTGAGAATGTCGCGCAGGCCAACGGTTTTCTTCCGCGTGCCGATAATCGTGAAGCTCTTTGGATCCTTGAGCGGCACCGTTGCGAGATCGGGGGGCGTGACGGCCGCCGCGGCACTGGCCAAGGAGCCGTAGCTGGCCGATCGGTTGGACGCACGGTGGTACACCACGCCCTTGGCGGTTTCCAGCTCCGCGGCGGGCACCTTCCACTGCGCGGCCGCGGCCGACACCAGCATGGCGCGTGCGGCCGCACCGACCCGGCGCTGCGGCAGCCAATTGGTGGGCGTCGCGGTGCTGCCACCGGCGATCTGCGCCTGATACTTGGTGGGATCGAAGTCGGCCTGTTCCACCCGCACATTCGCCCAGTCCACATCGAGTTCTTCGGCGATCAGCATGGGGAGCATCGTCTTGATGCCCTGACCGATTTCGGGGTTTTTCGCCGTGATGGTGACGATGCCGTCGGGGGTGATGCGCACGAAGGCCCCGAGCATCGGATCGGCCAGCGGCGGCAGGCCGTCCTGCACGCCCAGGCGCCCCAGCGCGTCGAGCGGTTCCGCGTAGCTCACCAACAGCATGCCACCGCCCGCGATCGCCGTGGCGCGCAGGAAGTCGCGGCGGCTGACGCGCGGCGTATCAGATGGAGTTGTCATCGTGGTGGCCTCAGCGCTTGTCAGGGGAGCCGTTCTTCGACGGCGTCGATCCACCTACCGCCGGCGTCGCCCCCGCCTTGATCTCGGCCGCGCGGTGCACGGCGGAGCGAATCCGCAAATACGTGGCGCAGCGGCAAAGATTCGTATTGAGCGCGGTATCGATGTCGGCGTCGGTGGGCTTCGGCGTTTTCGCCAAGAGCGACGCGGCGGCCATCATCTGCCCGGCCTGACAATACCCGCACTGCGGCACGTCAAGCTCCTCCCACGCCTGCTGCACAGCATGCAGGCCATTCGGGGAGAGCCCTTCGATGGTGGTGATCTCGGCGCTGGCCACACGCGACAGCGGCGTGTTGCAGGAGCGGGTGGCCACACCGTTCACGTGCACGGTGCAGGCGCCGCAGCGGGCGATACCGCACCCGAACTTGGTGCCTTTGAGATCGAGTTCGTCACGGAGTGCCCACAGCAGGGGCATGTCAGCCGGCACGTCGAGCGTGC
>CANHTA010000214.1 GCA_947463135.1 Gemmatimonadota bacterium | reverse complement strand
TGATGGATCGGTGATGCCGTGGTCGGCGTGAATCACCTTTGGACGGCAGTGGTGTAGTGGCTTACAAACAGCCTAACCGCGGATTGCCGCGGATGCACGCGGATGAGGGCCGTGGTGACGACGGTTGCTAGTCGCCCGTGACATGTTCATCCGTGCGTGATCCGCGAGATCCGCGGTCAGGCTGTTCCGTTTCTCTCGTGTTCATTCATATCTGAACCTGTCGAACCATGCCGGTGAACCCAGGTGTTGACCTGCACATCCGCCTCAAGCGGCACACCGATGGCTCCGCATCGCTCACGTGCACGCGTCGTGATGGATCGGTGACCTGGCAGCGGTTGCATGGACCGACAGCGATCGTGATGCCGGTCCACGATCTCACGCATTTCGCGGTCGAGAGCACGCTCGGTTTTCATCACGGCTTTTATGGGCTGCTGGCCGACGGGTGGGAGATCACGGACTTTGCCAAGCCCTGGCCGCGCGGGCCGATTCCCGATGAAGCGTTGGTTGTGGAGCTCATCGTGGGCGTCTTCGACGCCGAAGGTCGCCAGGGTGAGGCGATGACCGCCGAGTCGTTTCAGGAGCAGGCGATGCAGTACGTCGCGTCGCGAGTAGCGGTGGGGAAGAAGATGCCCGAGGGGCTGCCACAGCTCACTGATACCAAGCTGGATCTCGTGCGTGCCTGTCGGGCGGATTTGCTCGCGCGGTGGACGGCCAGTTGTGTCGGTCAGGCACTGGATCTGGAGTTTGTTCGCGTTCGGGGATAGGAACGGACACGTGCTGTTTCTGTTCCTATCCGTGCGGCAGCAGCCCGAACCACAACCGGTTTGCCGTGCGTTACATTTGCGCGATGCGCACACATCTCCTCGACTCGCGCCAGGGCTTCGCCGGCGACGACCTGATTTTCACGCTGAACGCGGCGGCTCAACAGCGGGCAGCTACGGGCGCGCCGGTGATCAACGCCACCGTCGGGGCCTTGCTCGACGACAACGGCAAGCTGGTGGTGCATGACAGCGTGATGGCGCTGTGGCGTGAACTCACGCCTATGGAGATCGCGCCCTACGCGCCGATCGCCGGGGATCCGGCCTTTCTGTTGGCGCTGACGCAGCGGCATTGGCCGCAGCTCACGAGCCCGGGTGTGGCGGTGGCCACGCCCGGTGGATCAGGGGCGTTGGCGCTCACGCTCAAGAACTTCGTGGAGCGCGGACAGGCCATTCTCACTGCCGCCCCGTTTTGGGGTCCGTACGCGACCATCGCGGCCGAAGCGGCTGTGCGTCTGGAAACGGCGCCGTATCCCGCACCCGGCGAAGCGCTCGACGTGGGCGCGTGGGAAACCAAGGCGCGCGACCTGCTGGAAGAGCAGGGTCGGTTGCTGGTGTGGCTCAATGACCCGTGCCACAACCCCACCGGTCGCAGTTTGTCGCGCGACGATCGCCGTACGCTGCTGTCGATGCTGCGCGACATCGCGTCGCAGGGTCCCGTTACGTTGTTGCTGGACTTCGCGTACCTGGACTACGCGCGCAATCCCGACGACGTGCGCGAGGCGCTGAATGACTACGCCGAGTTCGGGGCCGAACAGGCGGTGCTGGTGTGCGCGAGCCTGAGCTTGAGCAAGGCGTTTACGCTCTACGGCTCGCGCGCCGGCGCGCTGGTGTTTCCGTGGAGCGGCGACCCCGCGCTCAAGGGCGCGCTGGTGTCGAGCTGCCGCGGCACATGGAGCAACTGCGCCCGTGCCCCCATGAGCGTGCTGCTGCGCATGAGCAAGAACGAAGCCGCGCAAGCCGCGTTGGCAGCCGAGCACGCGCATTGGCGCGCGGTGCTCACGGAACGTGTGGCGGCACTCGATGCCGCACTCAGGGCCGAAGGACTCCCGGGCGCCCCGTGGGACGGTGGGTTCTTCGTGACCTTGCCCGCGCCGCCGGATCCGTTTGCGGTGTGCGAGGCGCTCAAGGCGGCCGACGTATTCGTGGTGCCGATGCCCGAGGGGCTGCGGGTGGGGGTGTGCGGGATGAAGGCGGCGGATACGGAGCGGTTTGCGAAAGCGTATGCGGCGGCGATTCGATAGGGCGCGGCTTTCCGCTGGCACTCACGTGAGCGTGGAGTACTGAGTTGAAGTTTGGAGTCGCGAGTTACCCATGACTCGGAACTTGAACTCGTAACTCAGCACTCACGTGAGTACGTCCGCCAGCACCCGTCAGTAGCTCCCCCCCAGCAGTACCGCATTCGCAAAAATCGCCAGCGTCCCGCGCTGCTGATCCCGGTACACCGGATCATGCGCGAACATGATCACGCGTCCGCGCCCGGCCCGCTCGGTCCACAGGTACGGCGAGCCGCCAAGCTTCGCCGCGGCTTCGGGCCAGTAGTAGCCCGATATCCGCACCCGTGCCGCGGGCGCGAAGCGCATCACGGCGTCACCGGCGGCGAGATCCTTCGGGATCGTGAATACGCGATCGCTGTTCACGAACACCGGCATTTCACGGTTCAACACCCCGGCCATGAGCGGCGACAGCGTGTCGACGGTGGCGCGGGCCAGCACCCCCGGCAGGCTGCCCGGCAGCGGCGCCCCGCCGGTGCTGTCGGCGCGCGCGGAGTCGCGCTTCACGCGCGTGCGCACGAGGCCTACGCGCTCCTGTGCCACCCACGCGCTTGCGGCGTCGATGGTGATCAACACGCCGCCGTTGCGCACCCAGTCGGCCAGGCGCGCGCGACCGGCGTCACCCAGTACGCGATCGAGGCCGCCGGCCTGCACCGACGGCACGATGAGCGTGTTGAAGGCGCTCATGTCGCCACCGGCTACGAAGTTCGCGTCAACCAAGGTGCTGGCGTAGCCGATGCGCTGATCCATGGCGTACCACGCGAAGCCGAATGACGAACCGTTCACCGGCGCCCCACCCAGCAGTGCCACCTTGGGGCGCTGCACGGGGATGACCGAGTTGCTCCCCAGGTCCGTGCCTTCGTCCACACCGGCGGACGGAATGGAGGCCAGCTGCGCCCCGGCTTCGGCGGCGCGACGCATGACCACGTCGTGTACATCGGCGCGATTGAGTGCGGCGCGAATCACGAAGGCGCCATTGGGAAACGTGTTCGTCTTTGATGTGAACGAATACGGCGCGTACCACACGCGCACCGAGTCGGTGAGCAACGACGCCAGCAGGCGGATGCTTGCTTCGCTGCCCGGTGCGAAGGCATAGCCGTACACCGATCGCGCCGGTGCCACGAACGTGCGCGGCATGTCGGTTACCATGGCCAACGAGCCCGGCACCGTGGTGAGCGCGTACGCATCTACCCGCCACGCCAACGGCAACGACCAGGCGGTCATGTCGTAAAACCGATTGCGCTGGCCGGTACGACGCAGCTCGAGTTCGAACTTGATGAACGCCGAGTCCAGCGCGGCATCGGGCTCAAGCAATGCTTTGGCCAGATACCCCTGCGGCTGCGCCAAGTCCACCACATAACTGCCGGCCTTGGCCGTCATAGTGGGCACCGTGCCACCAGCGTACTGTGTGGCGTTGGCCACCGCTACATCGGCCGTGAGGCGCTGCACCTCAATGCCGTTGTCGCGCAGCTTCTGCACCAGCGAATCGGCGCGACCCTGCGTATCGCGTGACAGCATCACGGCCCGCAGCGGACCCTTGGCGTGCAGCGTGATGGCATTGGCGCGCGCCGTCGTATAGTCACGCACCAGCTCCGTGCGCCGGCGTGCCGACGTCTTCACCGTGGCCCACTCCGCCGTGAAGTGCTCGAACGCCGCCTGGCGGAGCGTACGCAGCGTGCCGTCGTTGCGCATCACCGCTCCGCCCGAGCTTGACGCGCTCTCGAACAGCATGCCGATGGCCCCGGTGAGCATGGGCCACCCTTCGCCGTAGCCCGGATAGAACGAGTCGTAGCCTTCACGACGGAAGTACGACCAGCCATGCACATCGAACGCCGCGCCATGCGCGGCAGCGAAGATGTCGAACCACTTGGGCAGGTGCGCGGGATTGTTCTTGTTGTCGGGTTCGCGCGGCGGCGCAAAGTAAAACGAAGAACTGCTCCCCTGCTCGTGCAGGTCCACTGCCACATGCGGCCACCACTTCATGTACGTGCTCACGCGCCCCTTCGTCTCGGGGTGCGACTGCGCATACCAGTCGCGATTGAGATCGAAGTAGTAGTGCGACGTGCGCGGACCCGGCCACGACCCGGCGTTATTGAGCGCGCCCGGCTCACTGGCCACACCCTGCGAACTGCCGTAGCGCTCGATATCGTGCGTGTGCCGCTCGCGTCCGTCGGGATTCTCGTTCGGGTCGATCAGCACCACGGTGCTGTCGAGCGCCAGCTTGGTGTCGGCATCGGTACCGGCCGCCAGCTGATACAGCAGCGCCAGTCCTGCCTCGGCGCCAGACGCTTCACCGCCGTGCACGGAGTGTTCGAGCCACACGATGCTGGGGATGCGCTTGATCGCGGCATCGATATCGGCGGCACTGGCCCCCCGCGGATCGGCGAGGCGCTTGGCATCCCGCTGAATCTCGGCCAGCCGCGCCATGTTGGCTTCGCTGGAGATGGTGATGATGAGCATCTCGCGCCCCTCGAACGTGCGGGCCACGGTGTCCACCTTCACCCGCTTGGAGGCGGCGGCAATGCGCTCGATGTAGCGCATCATGGCGCGCTGCGGCGTGAAACGGGCGCCGATATCGTAGCCCAAAATCTGCGCGGGAGTTGGCACGCGCGGATCGAAGGTGGCGCCCGGGTCGGCGAAGGCATGCTGTGCCAGCGCCGGGGTGGCCGCGAGACCGCCGGCGAATGCCGCGGCGGCCAGAGTGGTGCGGAAGAATGATGAGGTCGACATACCGTGACCTTCGCGCCATGCGGGCGATCTGTCACGGGGATTTCACCAAACGGCAACGGCAACGGCAACAGCGGGAACACAGATTCACAAGGCGATCAC
>CANHTA010000213.1 GCA_947463135.1 Gemmatimonadota bacterium | reverse complement strand
GCGGCCGTGGGGGAGGCGGGTGCGGGTGCCGAGGGGCGGCAGGCGCCGAGGGCGATGGCACACGTGGCGAGCGTGAGCGCACGACGCAGCGTTAGGGGCAGCGCGGAGATCGGCATGCGGGGATGGTAGTGCGTGCGAGGGGCGTGGCGTGAGGGGGCTACCGGCAACGGATTCGATCGCTTCCTGTCACATTATCGAAATATGGCAAAATCTTGTGATCTGTCATATCTTTGCGTAACTTCAAGTCATGGAATACGATAAGCCGCACGGTCGGTATACCGCCAAGGTGGAAGCGAACGGGCGGATCGTCATCCCGGCAGTCGTTCGCGAGGCGCTCGGGCTGAGGGCAGGCGACGAAATCACGCTGCTCATCGATGGCGATGACTTGGTGCTTCGATCGCGACGCGCGGCGGTGCGCCGGGTGCGTGAGCGTCTCGCGGCGGCACGCGCGCCTGAGTCCAGTGGGACCGAGGTCGACGAATTTCTCTGCGCTCGGGCGGGCTATTGGGAGTCGGCGATGGCCGAGGACGGGCCGCCGGTGCGCGTGGACCTACCGTCGGTGTTGCAGACGTTGCGCCGATCGTCGTGAAGGTCACGCAGCTGCTGGATGCGTCAGCACTGCTGGCGGTTGCCTTCAACGAGGCCGGTGCAGAGCAGGTGATGCTGGCGCTCTCTCGTCCGCAGGTGGGCATCACGGTTGCCAATCTCACCGAAGTGGTGAGCACGCTGCGTCAACGCGGCATGAGTATGGCAGGCTGTCGTGCGTTCATCGATGACTTGCAGCTCATTGCTGTGAGCGCGGACACGGAAACCGCTTTGCTCGCCGGTGAGCTCCATGCACAGACGCGGTGGGCCGGATTGTCCTTGGCCGACGCGCTGTGCCTTGCGACGGCGGCGCAGCTTGAGGCGAGCGTTGTGACTGCCGACCGCGCCTGGGGTCGTCTTGATGTCGGGGTGGAGATTTTGGTGGTGCGGTAAGACAGGCTGGCGGGCGGACCTATCGCCCTTGCTTGAGCACGCTGAACGCGCCGAACACCGCGAGGGGCAACGGATTATCCAGCGTCCAGAAAATCGACATAGGGCGCTCGCCGGAGACGTCGGTGGACTTGGCCACGCGGACGCCGCCGCAGGCGACGAAGGCGTGCTTGGGTGACTCTCGAACGAAGAGTTGAAAGGTCCACCCATTGGTGGCGCTTTCGATGTAGCGCCGACCCGCCGCGGTGTTCGGGCCCGCCGAGTTTTGCGTTTCCCAATGAAAGCGCGTTGGGCTGACTGCGTAGTCGTGATAGGCCACCTGATCACGAAATCCGTCGGACTTATCGAGGGTGACAAACAACACCTCAACTTTGCGCTCCTGTAGTCGGAGCACGCCTTCGCGAGATGCTGGCCGGGCCGTGGATGTATGCAGACCGATGGCGGTAAGAATCTCACGGCGCTCGTATCGCGCGTGCAGCACGAGCGGGATATCGTCGAATCCGGGAATGGGTCGCGGGGCAACGCGGCTTCGGGATTCGAGGACGTCAGCCAGCTCGCTCAGCTCAGATCGTACGTGCGGGTGGCCCTCGAGCTTTGCCGAAAACGCGTCGAACGAATGATTGCCGGCGTGCTCCACTTGGTACGTGAGCATTTGTGCCCGGAGCCCCTCCGTCGTGCTTTCCGGCGAGTACGTCCCCCCACCCTCGGCCACTCTCCGAATGACGCGGATCTGTGCTGGGTCGTCAACGTGCAGCAGATGCCGAAGCGAACGCGACGTAAGAGCCTCGGGCTCGCTGGCCTCGTCACGTGGGAGCAATCCTGCGGCACGGCGTAGCGACGTCCAGCCGCTGGGTGTCGCGTCGCGATAGATCTCGGAAAGCTCGATGTCTTGCTCGTGCAGAAAGTCGGCAAGTCGCACGGAGGCGCGGCCCGTGAGTGCGACGTAGCTCTGCAGCTCAGCGCGAAGTCGCCCCCACGTCTGCTGTGCCGCTGACCGGAGATTTGCGAGCACCCGCTCGCGCGCCTGCGCCTCAAGATGGATGTGACATCCGCTGGGTAAGGTCGAGAAGCCCTCCTCAACCCCCTTCAATACCTCGCGTCGGCTCAGGCCCGTTATCGACGATATCAGTTTGTCAAAACGGAAGTCCGAGCGATGACGTCCGACGAAGTCGAGCACGAGGCAGCTACTTTTCCCATCGTGGAGGCGAAGCCCGCGTCCCAACTGTTGCTGGAATACCAGGGCGCTCTGGGTAGGGCGAAGAAAGAGCAAGGTATCAGCGCTTGGGATGTCGACGCCTTCGTTATACAAGTCCACGGTGACAATCGCGCAGATCTCGCCCCGCGCGAGGCGTTGCGGCGCTTCCCTCCGCTCTGCGTCTGACGAGTCGCCGGTGAGACACACGACCGGCAGCCCCGCTCTTTCGAACTGCTCCGTCATGAACCGCGCGTGATTCACGGAGACGCAGAACACGATGGTCTTCGTGGCGCGGGCATCGCCGGACAGGCGATTCCACTCGTGCATCACCATGCGAGCGCGCACGTGATTGCCCGTGAGGAGCCCGTCCAGCGCCGCCGTCTCACCGGCGCCGTTCCACGGCACGTCCGAGAAGTCGGTCTCGTCGTTGCACCCGAAGTATTCAAACGGCGCTAACAGCTGGAGGTCCAGAGCCTGCCACAGTCGAAGCTCAGCAGCGGGCGCCCCATCCGGTCGCGAATCGAAATACGTCGAGATCGGTTTGCCGTTCGTTCGCTCGGGGGTCGCAGTAAGGCCCAAGAGAAGCTTCGGTTGGATGCTTCTCGCGAGCGCGTCGAATTGCGGCGCAGCGATGCGATGACATTCGTCGATGACGACGGTATGCCAATGATGGGCACCGAAGCGCTCGACGATGCCCTGGGATGTCAAACTTTGAATGCTGGCGAACAGGTGGTCGAATGTTGACGGCTGTTGCCCGCCAACCAGCGTGGCCCCAAAGCTGTAGTCGCGGAGTACCGCACGGTACGTGGCGAGCGCTTGGGACAGCAGCTCTTCCCGGTGCGCGACAAAAAGCAATCGCGGCCGCGAGCCTGCTGCGCGTATTTGCTCTTTGTAATCGAGCGCCGCCATGACGGTTTTCCCTGTGCCGGTGGCCGCAACCAGCAGGTTCCGGGTTCTCCCATGCGCCCGTTCAAATTGGAGCTGCTCGAGAATGTCCGTTTGGTACTGCTTCGCGGTGATGTCGAAGAGCACCGGCGCGCTTGCATCGGCGCGACCCGTCTCCTTCGCGAGGGCCCGGGCAAGCGTGCGATGTGAGTCGGCATCATCCGGATCATACCTCGAGAATTCATTGTCTTCCCAGAGCGTCTCGAAATGCGCCTTCGCACGTTCGAAAATGACGCGCTGGGTGTGTTCTGTGAGCTTGACGGTCCACTCTAAGCCCCCCAGCAGCGCCGCGCCTGAAAGATTGGCGCTCCCGATGTACGCCGAACCAAATCCGGTGGCGCGATGGAAGATCCAGGCCTTCGCGTGCAAGCGCGTACGTCGCCCGTCCAGCGAGACTTTGACTTCACATCCCGTGAGTCGAGCGAGCATGTCCAGCGCGACCTGTTCCGTTGCTCCGGTGTAGGTCGTTGTCAATACGCGTATGCGCGTCCGCCCCACGCCGCTCGCATCTGGCGCCGTCGCACGCTGCAACACCTCCATCAGCTTTCGCACCCCAGACACGGTGATGAAGCTGACCAGAATATCAATCTGATCACAGTCGGTCGCCTCACGCTGAATTTCGTGATACAGCGATGGGGACGCTTTCGCCGCCGTGAACAGCCACGGTGCGGCGAGACCGGTCTCGGGGAGGCGCGCTTCCTCGCCGCCTGTACGAATGGCGCGAAGCCTGCGAGCTGGAGCCTGTGGAAGCGCGATGGCGCCGTTCCCCTCTCCGCTTGTCTGCTTGCGGAGGTGCAGTAAGACACCGTTCACGAGCTCCAACTGCTTGAGCAGCGAATCGCGTGGGTCGGTTTCGAACGATTCCAGCAGTCGCGACATTGTGTTCGACAAGAGGTCGAGCAGCGGGCCGGCCGCTTCGCCGCTGGCGAGTTCGTCCGTCTGTGCAGCGTCGCCCATCATGTTCAGTCGCGCGGCCAACTCTTCAGTGACGAGCTGGTCGTACAGGCCAATGGGTAAACTCATTCGTCGAGTACGAGAAAGTTCATGAAGCGCGCATCGGTCGGGGCGAGTTCGTAGGCGGTCATTTCGTGTCGAGATGCCCACGCGAGTGCTGCGTGCTCGATACAGGCTGGCTCGCCCCTGATCTCGACGGGGAGAAACGCAATCACGAAGGGCGAGTCGGGATCTGAGGCTGAGAAGAGTGCGTCTCCCACCGCCGACACCTCGACGCCGAGTTCCTCAGCCAGCTCCCGCGTGATCGCCTGCCCGTCGGTTTCACCGGCTTCGCACTTGCCGCCGGGAAACTCCCAGAGTCCGCCATGGCGCTTATGGGACGGGCGTTGGCATATCAGAAAATGGTCGCCATTACGAATCGCCGCCGCGACCACACGCTGCTGAATCGCTGTCATTGCACCCAAAGTGCATTCGCGATGGAGATACCGCCAGGGTCGTCGGCGTTCTCTCAATGCGCTCGATTGATCAAGTGACTGCTTTTCCGATGATACGTATTGATCGGGTCAGCCACACCATACAGCGACTCTTTGCCCTGAGGTCGTTGCGATGCCAGTAATCAGTAGATTCCTGGGAATTACCGTGGTGATGTACTATCGCGATCATGCGCCACCGCACTTTCACGCGACATATGGTAAGTTCGAGGTTACGGTTGAGATAGAGACCGGCGCGGTCGCTGGTCGATTCCCACGCCGACCGCTGGCATTACTGCTTGAATGGTGGGAATATTCACGTGATGATCTCAGGGGGAACTGGGACCGGGCCCGACTCGGCCTCCCACTCCTCCCCATCGCCCCATGGGAATAGGCACATGTCCATCATCGT
>CANHTA010000212.1 GCA_947463135.1 Gemmatimonadota bacterium | reverse complement strand
TGGAAGGCATTGGCATCATGATCGCCCTGGATACACTCCCCGACATGTTCAAGACCTTACTGAACGTGACGGCGGATATGCTTGTGGCCGTGATGACGGTGCCGGCGGGCGAGCGGTTGGCAGGACCACAGTAGGCCGATCCGCCGCTTCACCCGCCCACGCTACGCAGCGAGAATCGGTAGTCGTCGGCTGGGCGCTGTTCGCATGCCACGCTCGATCACGCCGCCGCCCAGCACGATGTCGCCGTCGTAAATCACCAGCGACTGCCCCGGTGAAATCGCATGCACCGGTTCGTCGAGCGCGAGTTCAATGGCTTCGCCAGACATCCGCACAATCGTCGCCGGCGCCGCCGCCGCCCGATTGCGCACCTGCACCTGTACCTGCATACCCACCACCGGCGGCTCCACCAGCCAGTTGAGTTCACGCGCTTCGAGGCCGCGACCCAGCAACGCTTCGCGCGGGCCGATGACTACCGCGCGCTCACTCGGCACGATCTCCACTACAAACATCGGTTCGGCAAAACCGCCCGGCAGCCCTTTGCGTTGGCCAATGGTATAGCGCGCGAACCCCTGATGTTCGCCGATTACCTCGCCGCTCACTAAGCGCAGCGGCCCAACCGACAGGGCAGGGGCGTCAGCCCCGAGCTGCTCGTCAAGCACGCGCACGTGATTGCCATCCGGAACAAAACAGATGTCCTGACTCTCCGGCTTCTCGGCTGTGCGCAGTCCGAAGCGGCGCGCGATCTCGCGCGTTTCGGCCTTGGTTTGATTGCCCACCGGCAACACGAGGCGTGAGAGCACCGGACGCTCGATGCCCCACAGGAAATAGCTCTGGTCCTTGGCCGGATCGAGTCCGCGCAGCATCACGCGCGCGTCGCCACCGCTCACTCGTACGCCCATGCGCGCGTAGTGGCCGGTGGCCAGCCACGGCGCGTCGATGTCGTCGGCCTTGTGCAGCAAGTCGCGGAACTTTGTGAACGTATTGCAGCGCACACACGGAATCGGCGTGCGGCCGCGTGCGTACTCCTGCACGAAGTCGTCGAGCACATCGTGTCCGAAGCGATCCACCAGGTTGGTCACGTAGTGCGGAATGCCGAGCTTCTCGCATACGCGTCGCGCATCGCTGGTGCTGTCCAGTGAGCAGCAGGGACGGTCGGGAATATCCTTGCCGTCTTCATGCAGCTTCATGGTGACACCGACCACGTCGCAACCCGCGTCCACAAGTATTGCGGCTGCCACCGACGAATCCACGCCGCCGCTCATCGCGACGAGCACCCGTTCACCTTTCTGCGGCAACAGGCTGTGCACCGCTGCGTTTGACATGGCCGGGCTCAGAACTCAACGGGCACGAACGCGCACGAGGCGCTCGCCGCCTTGCCCACGCGCGACTTCTCCGCCAACGTCGCGAGCACGTCGATTGTTCGCTGCACACACGCCGCCGTGCTCAGGCACCCAAGCGACAAGCGCAGCGCGGCGTTCGCGATGTCGGGAGATACGCCCATCGCACTCAGTACATGCGACGCTGACACGCTGCCGCTTTGACACGCCGAGCCTGCACTGCAGGCGATGCCACGCAGGTCGAGCGCCATGAGCATGGACTCGCTGCTGGTGCCGGGGATTGACACGTTGGTGATGTGCGGGGCGCGCGGTGCGCCCTCGGCGTGGATGATCACGTCGGGAATACGTTCGCGAAGCCCCTGCTCGAGCAGCGTACGCATGGCCGACAACCGTACGTGCTCAGCCTCGTGCTCGGCCAGCAGCAGCTCGGCCGCCGTGGCCAGGCCAACGGCGAACGCCACGTTCTCGGTGCCGGGGCGACGGCCGCGATCCTGTGATCCGCCGTGGAACATGGGCTCGAGTGGCGTGTCGCGGCGAATGAAGAGGGCGCCGATGCCCTTGGGCGCGCCGAACTTGTGTCCGGAGATGGTGAGCAGGTCGAACGGCGTCTGCTTGGCGTTGATGGAGACCTTGCCGAATGCCTGCACAGCATCGGTGTGGAACAGCGCACCCGCGGCCTTCGATTGCGCCGCCAACGCCGGCACATCCTGCAGTACACCCACTTCGTTGTTCACCCACATGGCGCTGACCACGGCCACGCGCGCGTCGAGCAGCTCCGCGAAGTGGGCCATGTCCACCAGCCCGTCGGGCGTGACGCGTACAATGCGCTCCTCGCCGCCCTCGTGCGCCACCTGATGAACCGCAGCGAGCACGGCCTTGTGCTCGATGGGCGAGGTGATGGCGGCATCGCGCCCCTGTGCGCGCAGCGTCCGGAACGGGCCCAGGATGGCGAAGTTATCCCCCTCGGTGCCTCCCGACGTGAAGCACACTTCGTCGGCATGGGCGCCAAGGCACGCGGCAAGCCGCTCACGGGCCTCGTCAAGCGCCACGCGCGCCTCGCGCCCCCAGCGGTGCACGCTGGAGGGATTGCCGAATCTCGCGCCGAAGAACGGCGCCATGGCGGCCATGACTTCATCGCGCACCGGCGTGGTGGCGGCGTGATCCAGATACACGGGCTGCGTCATCCTAGTAATTTAAGGGAGCATGTTCACCACATGTATCCACTGCACGGGCGATTTGGGCCGGAACGAGGCGTTCGAGACCTTTCCGGTGGGCTCCCGGCTGGCCTTCGACGCCGCCAAGGGCCGGCTGTGGGTGGTGTGCCGGCGCTGCGACCGCTGGAACCTCTCGCCGCTTGAAGAGCGCTGGGAGGCCATCGAGGCCATGGAGCGCCGCTTCCGCGACAGCCGCCTGCGGGTGAGCACCGATAACGTCGGACTGGCCCGCCTTAAGGAGGGGGTCGATCTCATTCGCATCGGTGTGCCGCAGCGCCCCGAAATGGCGGCGTGGCGCTACGGCGACCAATTCGGTCGGCGCCGGAAGCGGCAGATGTTGATTACGGGTACGCTGGTCGGCAGTGCCGTCGCGGTAGTTGGCGGCATGATGGCCGTGGGTGTCAGTGTGGGCAGCTTCGCCGGCATCTACGCCAACAGCGGAATATGGGACGCCCTGATCAACGGCCGGCAGAGCGTTTCCATCGGTAAGTTTGCGTTGCCTGATGGCAAGGTGGTCAACGTGCAGCGCAAGCACGCGCGCATGAGCGCGCTCGAGCGCGGCGTTGACGGCGACAGGCTGCAGCTACGACTGGAGTCGGTCGAGGCCACGCATCTGCTGGTCGGTGATGACGCCATGAAAGCCGCGGCACGACTGCTTCCGACCGTCAATCGTTTCGGTGGATCACGAGCACAAGTGCAGGAGGCCGTCTCAGTGCTCGAGGAAATTGGTGATCCTGCGCGAGTGCTCACCACCTTGCAACAGCGGTTCGGTGCCACGGCAGGCGATAAGCGATGGGAGGCAGCCAGAGGCGCTACGTACGTAGCCTTAGAGCGACGCGTGTTGCAGAAGCTCCCCGGCGCGCTGCACACCCTCGCGCCACGCGACCGCCTCGCCCTCGAAATGGCGCTGCACGAGGAAAGCGAACGCCGCGCGATGGACGGCGAACTCGCCGCGCTCGAACTTGCGTGGGCCGAAGCCGAGCAGATTGCGAAAATTGCCGACGACATGTTTCTGCCCGCGTCGATGAACGATCAGCTCGACAAGCTGCGGGAGCGCTGATGTACTCCACCTGTATTCACTGCCGGAAATCGCTCGGCGCCAACGAGGCCATCGAAGCGCTCCCTATTGGACGGCGCATTGCCTTCGATGCGCGCAAGGGTAGGCTGTGGGTGGTGTGCCGCAGCTGCGAGCGGTGGAACCTCACCCCCTTCGATGCGCGCTGGGAAGCGATCGAACAAAGTGAACGCGCCTTTCGCGATACGCGTGTGCGCGTGAGCACTGACAACATCGGGCTCGCGCGCTTGGCCGACGGAACGGAACTCGTGCGCATCGGCGAGCCGCAGCGCCCCGAGTTCGCGGCGTGGCGCTATGGCGATCAGTTTGGACGGCGGCGCGTGAAGGCGATCGTCACGGGCGTGGGGCTTACCGCTGCCACCGGATTGCTGGTGAGTGGTGCCGTGGCCAGCGGCGTGGGGCTCGCGGCACTCATGCCGGCGGTGCATGCGCTCAACATGTACGGGATTCTGGCCGCGAGTCAGCTGGCGCAGAAGCCCGTCGATCACCCAGACGGTGGACGGTTCATCCCGATCGGCAACCCACGCATTGTCCCGAGCGATCGTGCGGCCGGATGGGCCATCGATATTGGCTACACCGTGCACTATCACGGCCCCGATCCCACGCTCCGCAACGGCGGCTACTGGGGAATGATGCGCCGGCAACAAGGAGGAAAGAACGAGCTCGGACGCGTGCAATTGCACGGAGCCGATGCCGTGCCGTTGTTGCGTAGGCTGATGCCGCTCCTAAATTTTGGCGGCGCGCGCCGTACGGTGATCACCGACGGCGTATCGCTCATCGAACAAGCCGGTGGCCCCGAACGCTTCGGCAAGTGGGCCGCCGGTATGCGTCGCGAGTGGGCCGCCAAAAGCACCTTCGGCGATACCGGTGATCTTTCCGTTATTCCCGTTGCGGCTCGCCTCGCCTTCGAGATGGCGATCAACGAAGACGCGGAACGTGAGGCGCTCGAAGGCGAACTCACCGCGCTCGAGCGGGCGTGGGCCGAGGCAGAGGGCATCGCCGCGATTGCGGATGCCCTGCTGCTTCCCGACGCGGTTGCTGAACAGTTCGACCGGCTCAAGAAGCCCTGAGCCCGTAAGGCGCTACTGTTTGTGGATGGCGCGCAGCAGCGCCCGCACCGGTGCGGCATCGGCACCATGCACTGCCAGCGGCTGCGCCAACAGTTCGTAGCGCCCCACCGGCACCGCGTCGAGCGCAAGATTCTCGAGCACGAACGCGCCGCCGCCGAAGATCGCGTTGTGCACCGGCAACGTCGTACTCGTGCGACGATCCACACTGGGGGCATCCACCCCCCACAGCGTGAGTCCGTGCTGCACCAGCCACTG
>CANHTA010000211.1 GCA_947463135.1 Gemmatimonadota bacterium | reverse complement strand
CGGCACTCCCCACCGACTCCACGATGCCGGCGCCATCGGAGCCGACCACCCACCCCGGTTGAATCGTGACGCCCGGGATGCCACCCAGCACCCAGAGATCGAGGCGATTCAACGCGGCCGCTTTCATGCGGACCCGCACCTCATCGGCGCCGTCACACACCGACACCGGGAGGTCGTCTCGAACACGAAGTTGGTCGAGCCCGCCGTGGGCATCAATGGTGAGCGCGCGCATAGACCGTGATTCAGAGGAGGGGAGAGCTCCTCACAGGGAGGAGGCTCAGCATGTCGGAATCTCAGTGACCTCCACCCCAAATGGGAGGGCGCCCGCCCCCGACGGCCCGCGCACCACTCGCGCACAACTCTCCGCAAGGGTTCCCCTGCCATGTTGGTTCCCGGCCTATATTAGACCGTATCACCTTGGCTGTTTCACCACGACCGTCACACTCCATGTCGTCCATCAAAGTGCCCCCCCTTGGCGAATCCATCGTCGAGGCCACGATCTCGCGTTGGCTCAAGCAGGAAGGCGACCGGGTCGCCGCCGGCGACACGCTCGTTGAACTCGAGACCGACAAGATTACCGTCGAAGTGCCGGCGCTCGAAGCTGGCGTATTGTCCGCCCGTCGCCGCAATGAAGGGGACGTGGTGAACGTCGGCGACGAACTGGGAGAAATCACCGCCGGTGGTGCCGTTGCGGCTGCGGCCGTTGCGCCGGTGGCTGTTGCGCCGGTGGCCGCGGTGGTGGACGCCGCGCCGGCAGCGGGTGCGCCGTCGGCTGAGGTGAAGCTGTCGCCGGCGGCCGCCCGACTGGCCACGGAAGCGGGGATTGACGTGGCCACGGTGGCGGGCTCCGGTCGCGGCGGGGTGGTGTCCAAAGCCGATGTGGTGGCCGCCATCGCAGCGCCGGCCCCCGTGGCTCCGGCCCCGGCAGCACCGGCCCCCGCGGCGCCGGCAGCAGCTCAGGTGGCGGGTGCGGCGCGGACCGCGACCTCTCCGGGCACGCGGGAGACGCGGGAAAAAATGACGACGCGTCGCAAGCGGATCGCGGAGAATCTGCTGCTGTCACAGCAGCAGACGGCGCACCTCACCACCTTCAACGAGATCGACATGACGGCCATTACGGCCCTCCGTGAGCGTCTCAAGGATCGGGTGGAAAAAGAGCATGGTGTGAAGCTGTCGTACATGCCGTTTTTCGTGAAGGCGGCGTGTTTGGCGCTGCAAGCGTACCCCGCTGTGAATGCGCAAATCGACGGCGACACCATTGTCTACAAGCACTATGTGAACATGGGCATCGCCGTGGCGAGCGACGCGGGGCTCGTGGTGCCAAACGTGAAGGATGCCGAAACCAAGAGCATTGTGCAGATCGGCAAGGACATTGCGGCCGTGGCCAAGCGCGCGCGCGACGGCAAGTTGTCCATGGATGACCTCACCGGCGGCTCCTTTACCATCACCAACGGTGGTGTGTTCGGCTCCCTGCTCTCCACGCCGATCATCAACTACCCGCAGGTTGGCATCCTTGGTCTGCACAAGACACAGGACCGCCCGGTGGCGATCGACGGCAAGGTGGAGATCCGCCCCATGATGTACGTCGCGCTGTCGTACGACCATCGCATGATCGACGGCCAGCAGGCGGTGCTCTTCCTCGTGCGCTTCAAGGAGCTCATGGAAGACCCGGCAGCGATGCTGCTGTAACGGCGGAGTAGGGAGTACGGAGTAGGGGGTAGGGAGACGGGGCGTACCCCATACTCCCTACCCCCTACTTTGCCGTTATAAAGCACCACGACGCCCCTAAGCGTTGCCGCCGGGACGTCGGGCTTCGTCAGCGCACGTTTTCAACGCGAGGGTTGGGTCCGCGTCTGACGATATACATGATACACGATTGCGTGGCTACGCGAATAGCGTGCCGTTGTGCCTGAAGGACGCGCGGTGCACGGTACGGTCACGCCGGATGAACGGTTCGGGCTGCTTCGTGTAAGGGAGCGGCCACCGCCGGCGGCGCCCAACACCACGCCGGTCCCCCCTCTACTCAGAACGTGAGGGTGAGCGACGTCACCACCACGCCGCTCTGCCGCGACGGGGACGGCAGACGGCCACCCGTGGGGAACACCGGTGCATCGGCCGCGTAGCCACGCGCTTCCGTGCGCCACAGCACGCGGGGCTCCGGTCGCACATCGATGCCGAGTGACGCGGAATTGGCCCGAAACGGCAGCAGGCCGCCCGTGCGCACCACGATCTGGTTGCCGTCGGCAAATCGTTCGGCGCGCGCGACAACGGCCAGCGAGGGGCGCACCCAGTAGCGAGTGATCAGCGTGGCGCCGTACCATCCGGACGACTGCGCCGCCGCCGTGAGGCTGTCACGGTGTTGTTGCCAACCCACATCGACCTGCGCGAGCAGCTCCGCGCGATCAGAGAGTCGTGATAGCACCCCGACGCCGTTGAACAGGCGCCTCTGCGCCCCCGGTTCATTGCCGGCATACCCATACCACGACACCGTGGTGGTGGCGTTCGCGGCGACATCCACCCGCACCCCGAGGCTCTTGTCCTCGTTGTTCTCCGACATGTTCTGCCAGCCGTTCACCACATCCACACGTGCCGTGACCGCGGAGGAGAGCTGCCAGGTGGCGCGCACGCCGGTGGAGTAATACGGCGAGAAATCGGCCACCAATGATCGGGTGTAGACGGGGTTATCACGACTTACCCACGTTTCCATGCCGAGGTGCGAAAAGAAGACGCCCGCATCAATCCAGAGCGTAGGCGTGAGCTGATAGCCAACGTACGCCTCCTGCACTGTCCTGGAGAGTGCGTCGCCACTCACCGTACCCTGCCGCGGCTCGGCGGCGTAGTTGGCCTGCACCGACGTCCCGGCTTGCAGCGCGAGCCGCCCCCGCACGCGACGCCGGGCCACCGTGGCCTCGACAAAGGCGAGATTCACGGTGAACTCGTTGTGCCGCGCCGGTTGCGTGGTGAAGGCACGATCGCGGGTGGCCGGCCGATTGAGGTCGAAGGCATAGGCGGCATCCACAAAGGCCCCGATCGTGATCGATCGGCTGCTATCGGTGGACACCGTCTGCGCGCGTAGTGGCGCCGGTAGGCCAAGCAGGAGCGCGACAGAGGCAACGGCCACCAGGCCATCGCGAAGGGGAGCGGGAGGAGTCATGGTGTACTGAACGCTAGCGCGCGATGACGACGCCGCGAGGGGTATCCCCAACCATCGTCGTGAAGATCCCACAAAGGATTCACGCGGAATTAGCTTTCCCGTATGACTTCCCCGACTCTCCAATCTGCCGACGTCGTGGTACTTGGCGGCGGCCCCGGCGGCTATGTCGCCTCAATCCGCGCCGCACAACTCGGCCTCTCCGTGACGTGCGTCGAATTCGACCACACGCTTGGTGGTACGTGCGTGAATGTGGGGTGCATTCCCTCGAAGGCCCTGCTGCAGAGCTCCGAGCAGTACGAATGGCTGCGCCTGCACGCGGCCGAGCACGGCATCCGGGTTGAGGGGGCGTCGATTGACCTCCCCACCATGATGGCCCGCAAAACGGAGGTCGTCGCCCAGAACACCAAGGGGGTCGAGTTCCTCTTCAAGAAGAACAAGATCACGTGGGCCAAGGGGTACGGCACGCTGCAGCCCGGCAACGTGGTGGAGGTGAAAGCGGCCGACGGCACCATCACCCATTGGCACGGCACGTCGGTGATCATCGCCACGGGCTCCGTGCCGGTGCAGCTGCCGTTTCTGACGTTCGACGAGAAGCGTGTGCTGTCGAACGTGGGCGCGCTGTCGATTCCGGAAGTGCCCAAGCATCTGGTGGTTGTGGGCGGCGGTGTCATTGGCCTCGAACTCGGTTCGGTGTGGCGCCGCCTGGGTGCCAAAGTCACGGTGGTCGAGTTCCTCCCCACGATTCTCACCGGCAACGATGATGATCTGGTGAAGGAAGCCGACAAGATCTTCCGCAAGCAGGGGCTTGAGATCCACACCGGCACCAAGGTCACCGGTGCTGAGGTGCACAGCGATGGCGTGCGGGTGCACGTGGAAAAAGACGGCGTGGCGTCACACCTGGATGCCGATTACGTGCTGGTGTCAGTGGGTCGGAAGTCGGCCATCGGCGGCATCGACCCGGCGGCGCTTGGCCTCGCGATGGGCTCGCGCGGCGAAATTCTGGTAGACGATCAGCAGAAGACCAACCTGCCGGGCGTGTATGCCATCGGTGACGTGTGCGGTGGCAAGCTGCTCGCGCACAAGGCCGAAGAAGAAGGGGTGATTGCCGCCGAAGTGATCGCCGGCAAGCCGGTGCACATGCATCACCGCACCATTCCGGGCATTGTGTACACGTGGCCCGAACTCGCCACGGTGGGACTCACGGAGCAGGAGGTGAAGGCCAGCGGCCGCGCCTATCGTGTGGGCAAATTCCCCTTCAGCGCCAACGGGAAAGCGCGCACCATGGGCGCCACGCAAGGCTTCGTCAAATTCGTGGTTGACCAGCACACGGACGAAATTTTGGGGTGCCACATGATCGGCCCGAATGTGGCCGACCTGTTAAGCGAAGTGGTGCTGGCAATGGAGTACCGCGGCAGTGCGGAGGACATCGGGATCACGGTGCACTCGCACCCGACGCTCAGCGAAACGGTGAAGGAAGCGGCGCTGGCGGCGCTGGGGCGCGCGATTCACATGTAGGACCGCTCACTGCGAACTGCCAACGGCTTAGGAGGCAGGACGGAGACAAAAAGGGAGGAGGAAGCAGTGACTGCTTCCTCCTCCCTTAAACTCTCCCCCCTGCTACCTAAGCAGTTGGTAGTTTACGATCGCGCGCTCAGAGCATCTTCCCGATCACGAGGCCGATGGTAAAGATGGCGGTGCCCACCAGCAGGATCATCGTCATCGGCACCCCGGGCTTGGACTCCACGATGGCCTGGGAGGAGGTGATCGTGGTGGTGCTCGTGGTGACGATGGCCTGCATGTCCACATGAGCCGCCGGAAGCGCCGCCATGATGT
>CANHTA010000210.1 GCA_947463135.1 Gemmatimonadota bacterium | reverse complement strand
GCGCGCGGCGAACTGCTGTAAGAAATACACCACCAGCTGCTCAATATCCTCGCGCCGTTCGCGCAGTGCCGGCACCGTAATCGGCACGACGTTCAACCGGTAATACAAGTCTTCACGAAAACGGCCATTCGCAATCTCCTCTTCGAGCTGCTTATTGGTGGCCGCCAACACCCGTACGTCCACCTGAATGGGCTTACTTCCTCCGAGGCGCGTGACGAATCCATCTTGTAACACGCGGAGCACCTTGGCCTGCGCGCTCAACGACATGTCCCCGATTTCATCGAGGAACAGCGTACCGCCATCGGCCTGCTCGAACTTGCCCGCGCGGTCACTGATGGCGCCCGTAAACGACCCTTTCATGTGACCAAAGAGTTCGCTTTCAATTAACTCCGTGGGAATCGCCGCGCAGTTCACTTCAATAAAGGGCTTCTTGGCGCGTAGTGATCCACGGTGAATGGCCCGAGCCACCAGCTCCTTCCCCGTCCCATTCTCCCCGGTGATCAACACCCGCGCCGGCGTAGCCGCCACCTTGTCAATGCGCTCCAGCAACGCGCGAATACCATAGGTGCGTCCCACGATCTCGTAGCGCGAGGCGATGGTTTCGCGCAGGCGTTCGTTTTCCTCCGTGAGCAATCGCGTTTCAAACGCGTTGCGCAGCAGCACCAGCACGCGATCGGTATCGAGTGGCTTCTCGAGAATGTCGTACGCCCCGAGCTGCGTGGCTTCAACGGCGGTCTGAATGGTGGCGTGCCCGCTGATCATCACCACGGTGGCGTTGGGATCGCCCTGCCGTAAGCGCTTGAGCACCTCGAGTCCATCGAGACCGGCCATCTTCACATCGAGAAAGACGAGGTGCGGACGGAAACGGTCGTAGATCGCCAAGCCGTCGGCGCCGCCGGCAGCCGTCTGCACCTCATAGCCCTCGTACTCAAGCAGCTGACCGAGAGCCTGCCGGATACCGGGTTCATCGTCAACAACGAGAATGCGACGGGCGCTCATGGACGCACGGCCTTATACAGGGTGACGCTGCCGTTGGCGATGCGCACATCACCGACGATCAACGGAAGGGGAATCGGCAGCGCGTCCGACGCCACCGTATCGGATGGCAGGCGGCGCTGGAGCGCATGGAGGAGTGAGGGAATCATACGCGGGGGCACGTCAACACCCGCCAAGCGCACCTCTCGCACATGGTACAGCGCCAAGCCCAGGCGGGCCACCTCGAGCGTACCCGTCAGCTGCACCGTATCGCGACCGCTCAGCAGGGCGCCAACCACGGCGGCAACGCCACCCGATCCCGCCACATCGGCACGATCAACGACGGCGCGTACCACGAGCTGATCGGCCACCAGCGCCAGCTCGGGGTGGCGCGTTGAGCGCGGGAGGGCGCGAAGCAACTCACCCCCCAACAGCCGCGCAATGTCGGCGGCGCCAAGCGACAGATACGCGGGACCGGTCTGCCTCAGCATGCGCGGCGGTCGCGGCGCTCCGCTCTCCGGTGGCCGATCGAGCGGCACCCACCCCGGGGTGGCCGCCGGGCGCGACGCATCCGCAGGCGGTGCCTTCGGGCGCGATGACGGATCGGTGGCGGGGCCCTCCTTGGACGGGCGCTCAAGTGGCCTCCCCGCATTATCGCCCGCATCGAGGCGTTCGCTGGCGCGCCGCGCCACCGCGGTCACCTGCTGCGCCGCGCCAGAGGCGGTGCGCGACAGTACCGACGGCCATCGATCACCGTACAGCCAGTAGCCACCCATGCCGCCGGCGACGAGCACGGTAAGACAGCCGATTCGAGAGAGACAGCCCAATGGACACGCGGGTCGGAGGTGGAACCGGAAGGTACGGCCAGCGGGGTGCCGATGGCAGCGGGGCGCCGGCCGCGGCGATCGCGGTCATACCCCGCAGGGGGCGAACCGGACCGGGGCCCCCGATACCGTTCCGCCCCCACGGGCATCCGCGCCAGCCCCGCCGGCTCGGCCTCGCCACGTGCCGGTGATCGCTCAAGCGACACGCCGAACCCTCTGGGTGTGACGTCGTGAGGAGGCTGCGCGTCAGCAGTCGTTAGGTGTCCCACCTCACTTCGTCCCCTCTAATGCGCTCTCCGTCCCGAATGCCCAGCAGATCACGTGAACCACGCCGATTGCGCGCCGGCTTTGCCTTGGAAATGGTGCTGCTGCTTATGGTCGCGATGTCGGTGGTAATCGTTACCGGGCTCTCCGCCGTGAGTACGATTTCACGCACCTCCGGCGCCGACTACCAAGCAGCCCGCGCGAGCTACGCCATGGAGGGAGCGGGCGACGACCTCATGTCGCAGCTGGATGCCGCAATGCAGGATGGGCAGGTGACAGCGGAGGAGATTGGTGGGTTGGCCACCCCGGAGCTACCTGGGTACACCGTCACGCACTCCACCGCGGCGAAGGGAGACCCGGCGCTCCGCACGGTAACCACCGGCCCCTTCACCGGCCTGTATTCGATGAATCAGGTGTTCGAGATCACCGTGAGCGCCCGCGACAGCAGCCGGAGCCGCGCCGGCGCGGTGATCACGGTGAATGCCCAGTCCATTCCGGTGTTCCAGTTTGGCGTGTTCTATGATCAGGATCTCGAGTTCCATCCGGGGCCGTCAATGACCTTTGCCGGCCGGGTGCACACCAACGGTAATCTGTACACCTATAACAATGTGACCTTTGACGGGGTGCTCACCACACCCGAGAGCACCTTCCTCGCCCTCAAAAACGCGGAGACCGGATCGAACGGCGTGTTCATTCGCAACGGGAGCGGGGTGGCAACGAAACTTGACTTTGATTCACGCAGCCATGGGGAGGCGGCCTACCGGTTGCGCAGCGAACAGTTGCTGGACAGCCGGCTCATGAGCGCCGCTCATGGCGTGCGCCCGTTGCAGTTACCGCTGCCAACCGGGATGCCCTTGTGGACCCTGCTGCTGCCGCGCGACGCCGCCGACCCGGAACTCGTGCGTCGCGTGAAGATGGCGTGGAAAGCCGACTGGAACGTCACCGTGCGCGGCGGGGTGCTGGCCATTGCCGATACCACCGTCATGAAGGCCGTGTTCTGTGACTCGCTCGTGCACGTGCGCCCGGCTGGCTTGGAGGTCCCCTCCGCTGCCGACTGCCGAAAAATCTTCAAACCCCGGGTGAATGCGTTCGTTGATGGACGCGAGCTGCTCCAACCCGACCTGATAGACATTCATCTGGACTCGCTCAAGGCGTGGAGTGATGCGGCCCCAAGCACGCGCGCCCCGCGTGTGCTGTACGTGGGGTTCACGAACCTCCCTGCAGGCACGCTTGGAGACATGCCTGCGGTCCGTTTACGGCAAGGGGCCGAGCTTCCTCTCCCGCGCTCGCTCGTTGACTCCGGCGGCCTGACGGTGGCCACTGAACGGCCGCTGTACGTGATGGGGGACTTCAACAGCACGGAGTGGCGTCCGGCTTCGCTCATGGGCGATGCCGTCATTTTTCTCTCCAACCCGCCAAACCCCAGTATGAGTGCGGACGGGTCCCTGCCGCCCACCGCGCGGTGTGGACACGCCTCCGCGTTTGGGTGGTGCGACAATCAACAGAGCGCATACGCAGTTCGGCGCGCGAGCTCTACGATTCACAATGCGGCCGTTCTGGCGGGACACACCGCCACCAGCTGTGACAAGGCCCGCGCAGGATGCAGCAGCCCCACCCAAGGGGGTGGCGTGCACAACATGATGAACTATCGGGAGAACTGGGGAGGCGGGGCCACCCACACCTACCGTGGATCCATCGTGTCGCTGTTTACCAGCCGCCTCTTTACCCGTGGGTTCGGCAGTTACTATGCGCCGCCCGTGCGCATCTGGTCGTTCGAAACCCGCTTCCAAAATCCGGCCCAACTGCCGCCGGGAACGCCTGCCGTAGGCAATGTGATGCAGACCGCGTTTCGCCCGGTGCATTAACGCCATGCACGCCTCCTCACGTCGGCCGGCGTTCACGATCCTTGAACTGCTCGTAGTCCTGGCCATTATTGGCATCACGTTAGGCGTGTTCATTCCGCGTTTTGTGGTGTCCCCACGCAGTGCGGTGGAAACAGCCGGTATGCAACTCATTCAGGATCTCGACGTGGCCCGCATCCGTGCGTTAGCGACGCGGTCGGCCACCCGCGTGCGATTCACCAGCGGGAGCCCAACCTACGCGAGCTATCTCGACCACGATGCCGATCAGCTGTTTGCCTACAGCAACGAGGAAATGGCGGCCCTTCATGGTTCCGGCGTGCGGGAGCTTCCCAAGGGCGTTGTCTTCGGGCGTGGAAGCCTCCCGCTTTTTCCCGGCGCCGACTGGCTCGCCATCGTTGGATTCATCGAATTCAGCCCCTCCGGTCTCGCCGCCCCACGGGTGGCCTATCTGCATGCGGAGGACGATGCGAATGCGGGGATCGCTGTCCAAGTATACCCGTCCGGTGGGATGCGTCTCTGGCGCCACCGAGAGGGGACGGGATGGGAATGATCACACCGCCCCGTTTCCCCGCCGGGCGCCGTCGCCGCGCCGGCTATTCGCTGGTGTCCACGATGATGGCCATGGTGTTGCTCGCCATCGGTGTTATGGCGTTGGCCGGGGCGAGCACCAACACGGTGAGCGTTCAGACCATGGCCCAAAACCGGACGCACGCCGTTGCGATCGCCCGTAGCCATCTTGAGACGTTACGCATGGGTGACCCGTGGGACGTTGAGTCGGAGGCTGCCGTCGCCGTAGACGCTGATGGAGTGGCATCCGGCGACGGGCGATTCAGCCGCGCGGTCACCGTCACGGAGCTGCGCCGCAATCTCGTGCAAGTGATGGTGTCGGTGACCTTCCCCAAAGGGAATTCCCCAGTAGTGCTCACCACGACACTCTTCCGCGGAGCACAGGTCAATTGAAATCAGCACTGCTACCGCCGCGTCGCGGGTTTTCGCTTCCGGAACTCCTGATCGCGTTATCGATTGGCATGGTTGTCATTGTGGCTGGGACAGGGTACGCCGTCCAGACGTTCAAATCGCGC
>CANHTA010000209.1 GCA_947463135.1 Gemmatimonadota bacterium | reverse complement strand
TGACGTGACCCCAGTTGCTGATCCACCCCCGCTGTTAGCCGATGGTTGATCAAGAATGTACAGCGTGTCGCTGATCCTGCAGGTACGCGACGTATTCGTCTGGTGTTCTTCCCCCCAATTGTCCATGCGGCCGGACCGTGTTGTAGTCGAGTCGCCATGCTTCAATCGTGGCCTTGGCATCGGCCAGGTCGAGGAACCAATGCTCGTTCAGGCACTCGTCCCGGAAGCGTCCGTTGAAGCTCTCGATGAAGGCATTCTGCACGGGACGTCCCGGTTCGATGAACGCCAGCGTGATGCCGTGGTGGTCGGCCCACTGATCCAGCGCTTCACTCCGGAACTCGGGCCCGTTGTCGCACACAATGCTGGGCGCGTAGCCGCGCGACCGCGCCACGCGATCCAGCGCCGCGATGACGCGTTCGGCCGGCAGCGAGCGCTCAACCTCGATGACGAGGCACTCCCGCGTCGCGTCGTCTACCACGGTCAGACTCCGAAACCGGCGCCCATCGGCCAACGCATCGCTGACGAAATCCATGCTCCACCGCTGGTTGGCCCCGTTGACGGCCGGCTTGGGAACGCGCTCGAGCGCCACACGCTTCCGTGGTCGCTGGCGCACGTGCAGCCCGGCCTCGCGGTAGACGCGTTGCACGCGCTTGCGATTGACCCGCAGCCCCTCGCGGCGAAGCAACCGATACAGCCGACGATAGCCCCACCGCGGCCGCAGGATCGCCAGCGTCCGCAGGCGCTCGCCCAGCGCCGCATCATCCTTGGTCGACTGGTAGCGCTGCGACGAGCGCGCGAAGCCCGTGAAGCGGCACGCTTGGCGCTCCGAGAGACCGGCGGATTCCATCGCGTGCTCGACGACCGTCCGCCGCTGCTCGGGCGTCACCACTTTTTTCCCAGCAGGTCTTTCACCACCTGGAGATTCAGCGCTTGGTCCGCCACGAGCCGCTTGAGCTGCCGATTCTCTTCCTCGAGCGCCTTCAGCCGTTTCGCTTCCGAGACCTGCAGGCCGCCGTACTTCTTCTTCCAGCGATACAGCGTTTGCTCGGTGACCCCGTGGCGCCGTACCAAGTCCGCCGTCTTCGCCCCCGCGTCCCACTCGTGCAGCACCGCCACGATTTGGGCCTCTGTAAACCGACTCTTTTTCATGCGTCCCCCTGAGGCTGGGACTAACATGCAGTCTGGATCAGGATTCGGGGGTCACGTCATGATGGCGTTAGCGCGATGGCGTGAGCGTGGCCCCGTCGATGAGCAGGGCATAGCGGTAGCCGGCGCCGAGGTCCTGATTGATGCGCACGGTGCCGGTGACCACCACCGTGTCGCCAAGGGCAGCGGTCTGCGCTGTGGTCGCGGTCAGGTCGATCGTGCCGCGCGCCGCGTTGCCGCTGCCATCCTGCAGGTGAATCCAGTTCTTCCCCATGACACTGGGGGTGAACTTCACCACCACGCCGCGAACCGACACCGCCTTGTTGGCCAACTGCGCCTTCTGCGCCCACAGTTCGGCGATGGCGAAGGCGTTGGGCCCCGTGGCCTTTTCCACCGGCCCCACCTTCGCGTCGTCGGCGGTTGGTGAGCCGGGTGAGGTCATGGCGGACGCCGCCATGTCGGACGCCGCAGACGGCCCATGGTCCAGCAGGGCGCCGTCTGCCTGCTGACCGGCGCCGGGCCGCAGCGCACCAAAGTAAATGCGCGCGAAGGTGCGTTTGAGCGTCTGTGACTGGAACTGCTCCATGAGCATCACGTTGTGCACCGTGATGGCGTCGCCCACTTCCAATGGCGCTTCGTTCACCGCCGTCCACACGTCGTCGCCACCGTTGGTCTCAAGGCGTACGTAGACATAAGGTCCCACGGGAATGCGCTCACGTACGGTGCCGGTGATGGTGCCACCGGGGACGATGGCCTGCGCTGCGCGACTGGACGATCCGCGCGGCGTATCGGACGACGCGCCATCGGTGCAGCCGGCAACCGCAAGCACCAGCAGGGCAGGAACTACGAAACGAAGCAACATGGCAACCGGTGAACGGGCAGAAACGGGAATGCTGATAACGTAGAACAGCGGCTGCCCCGAAGCCGTTCCCTGACCTCACGCTGCGGTCCTGTGCCACGCTCTTTGCGCAGGTCTCCGTCGATCCAGTGTTTGCGCAGCTGCTGCAGCAGTATTACGACGGCCAGGGCGACCCCGAGACGTTGCGTCGCGTGCCGCCGGCGCCCGCCAACTCTGGCGTTGTGCCGTGACCCGTTCGTTCGCTGCCTCGTCGTACCGACATGCCTTCCGCCTTCCGCCGTGGCTTTACCCTCATCGAACTGCTGATCGTCGTGGTGATCATCGGGGTGCTGGCGGCGATTGCCATCCCCAAGTTCAGAGACACCAAGCGGAAGGCGTACGTGGCGGCGATGCGCCAGGTCCTGCGGCAGGGGGGAGTGGCGGCGGAGGCCTATTTCGCCGACAACGGGACCTATGTGGGGATGCCGGCGCCAACCGCCGCAGACGGTCTCCAGGTCAACCTTGCGGCCTATCCCAATCCTCCCAGCTACTGGATGACCGCTACCCACGCGCAGGCCCCTGACGCCCGCTGCGACCTGTTCGTGGGCGACTATCTGGCGGTGGTGGTAGACGTCACGCTGCGCTCCGGCGAGGTGGCGTGCCGGAACCCGTAAGCCGGGTGCGGCGCGCAGCGTAGGGGCGGGGGGTGACCGGCCTTCGCCGAAATCGTCTGCGTACAGTTCACTCGCGCTCCCTCACCTTCTGTCTCTCCCCCCAATGGCCAGCCGGCAGCACCATCCCATTGGCCGTGGCTTTACCCTCATCGAACTGCTGATCGTCGTGGTGATCATCGGGGTGCTGGCGGCGATTGCCATCCCCAAGTTCAGCGACACCAAGCGGAAGGCGCAGGTGGCGACCATAAAGGCGACACTTCGACGGGCGAAGGTGGAGGCCGAGTCCTACTTTGCCGACAACAACACCTACGTCGGACTGCCGTTGATCTCCACGCCGCCGGTCCAGCTGGGGATCAATCCAAATGTCACCGCCAACTTCGTACTGATCGAGGCTTGGCACAGCGCGCTTGGTGCCTTCGTGAATTGTCGGGTGTACCTCGGGGCTGCCGATGTTTGGGTTGCCAGCGATGGCACGGTGCTGCGCGAAGGGGTAATCGGCGGCAACACGTGTAAGTAGGGCGGCAGGGTGCGGCGCGCACGGATTCCTCGCGGCCGCTGGGTCACCTCGATATGCTTCGGCATGGTGATCCAGTGACCGATTCCAACGAGACGCCCATCGCGTCCGGCCAACCCGCCGACACGTTCCGCGACGACCTCCGCGCCGCCACCGCGCTGCTGGAGCAGGTGATCGCGGACCGGTCACAGCTGGTGCACGTGCCCTTCGAGGAGCGTCAGCGCTTTCTCGACGCGGTAGGGCACGTGTTTCACCCCGATGCACGCGCCCGCCGCGCGATGGTGAAGGCCACCACCAAACAGCGCAAGCTCGACGCAGCCCGGCGCGACGACGCGGTGCTGCAGGACACCGGCATCCGTGAACTCCGCCGCAAGCCGGTGTTCACCACGCCCAACGTATACCTGCTGGGCGACGGGGCGTCGGGGACCTCCAGCGATGCGTCGCGCGAGGACGACGCGCCCGAAGCGCTCGTACCGCAGCATTGCTACATCTGCAAGCAGAAGTTCACCACCATCCATCACTTCTACGACCAGATGTGCCTGCCGTGCGGCGATTTCAATTTCGCCAAGCGCACCGAACTGGTGGACCTGACGGGGCGTACCGCTCTGCTGTCGGGCGGCCGCGTGAAGATCGGCTACCAGGCGGGGCTCAAGCTGCTGCGCTGCGGGGCGCGTCTGCTGGTCACCACGCGCTTTCCCCGAGACTCGGCCATGCGCTACGCGGCGGAGCCGGATTTCGACGCGTGGAGCGATCGCCTGCAGATCTTCGGGCTCGACCTGCGACACACGCCGAGCGTGGAGACGTTCTGTCGCGAACTCACGCACACCGAAGCGCGCCTCGATTTCATCATCAACAACGCCTGCCAAACAGTACGCCGTCCGCCGGCGTTCTACGCGCACATGATGGACGGCGAGTCGGCCGCCGCCAGCACGCTGTCGAAGGCTGCGCGCAAGATCCTTGGCGCGTACGAAGGGCTGCGCGGCGCCCAGCTGCTTCCCGATCCCGATGCCGGTAGCAGCGCCGCCGTGGTGCAGAGCGGCACCGCACTGGACCGCGTGGGGCTCACGCACGCCGCGGCGCTGTCGCAAGTGCCGTTGGTGCCCGACGACATGCTGGTGGCGCATCAGCTGTTCCCGGCGGGCAAGCTGGATCAGGACCTGCAACAAATTGATCTGCGCGAACGGAACTCCTGGCGGCTACTGATGGATGAAGTGCCTAGCGTGGAGCTGTTGGAAGTCCAGCTGGTGAATGCCATCGCGCCATTCCTGATCAACGCGCGGCTCAAGCCGCTTATGCTGCGCACGGACAATCGCGACAAGCACATCGTGAATGTGTCGGCGATGGAAGGACAGTTCTATCGCAACAACAAAACCACGCGGCATCCGCACACCAACATGGCCAAGGCCGCGCTCAACATGATGACGCGCACCTCGGCGGCCGACTACATCCAAGACGGCATCCACATGAACAGCGTGGATACCGGCTGGGTGACCGACGAGGACGTGGCGGCGATCGCCGCGCGGAAGGTGGAGAACCACCGGTTCCATCCGCCACTCGACATCGTGGACGGCGCAGCGCGCATTGTGGACCCCATTATCGCCGGGGTATCAAGCGGCGTGCATGTGTGGGGACAGTTCCTCAAGGACTACGCGCCGACCGACTGGTAGCCTCGGTGGGCGGCGCGCGTTCCTACCCCGCCATGATCCCACCGTCGGCCGGCAGCGCCACACCGGTGAGGAAGCTTGATGCGTCGGAGCAGAGGAACAGCGCCACCTGGGCGATCTCCTCCGGCGTGCCCATGCGACCGATGGGCTGCAGCTTGGCGTACGATGCTTCCACGGCCGGAT
>CANHTA010000208.1 GCA_947463135.1 Gemmatimonadota bacterium | reverse complement strand
GTCCGGCGCGCCCGCGTGAAGTCGATGATTACGTCACCCGTGGACGGCGGTCGCTGCGCCCGTGCGGTGACGGTGCAGGGGTGGGCCTGGTCGGGCGTCGGCGCGATTGCGCGGGTGGAACTGGCGGTGAATGACACCCCCATTTGGGTTGAGGCGGCGCTGGGCACACCGGTCTCCGCCTATGCGTGGACACCGTTTGAGGCGGAGTTGATGTTGCCAGAGGCGCCGCTGGCCACCATCCGGAGTCGCGCCACGGACACGGAGGGGAACATGCAGCCGGAGCGGATGGCGTGGAACCGGTTGGGGTACGGCAATAACGGAATACGGGGCGTGGTGGTGGCGGTTGGGTAACCGTCACCGCTGCGTGTGCGGCGACCATACCTGCAACGCCAGCCGCGTGAGCCACACGAGTCCTCTGCGTTCCACCTCGGACCAGGGGTGGCCAGTGGTAGAGCGTACGAGCCGGTAACACGCGGCAGGGTACTCGCCGCGCTGGAGTGCCAGATCGCACAAGGACGTGCCGCCCGCTGTGTGCCGGACCATGGCGATCACCTGACACCAATTCTTCAGCAACCGAAAGGGCGGCAGCCGCCGGCGCGCGAGTTCACGCGACAACGCACCACGGTCGGTCACGCCAAGAGCGGCACAGGCGTCCGCGACGGTGACCCCTAACCGCAGCTCGGCGAACAGCTCCGCCAGGGCCCCCAGGCGAATGCAGATCTCCCGCCACTGTTCATCGACCTCGACGCCACCGGGTGCGCCGGCGGTATAAAGCCTGCCTCTCCCCGCCAACTCCAGCTCGCGCCACCCGGTGCCCCGTGCCAGCGTAACATCGTGGTCGAGCGACCATGCTCTCGCTTTGATCATGTTTCACACCTCCGTCACATGTTGAGTCCACAACATGCAAACGGGGTGTCAGCGCGCCGTCAGCGCACCACAACATGCGACCGGGGTGTCAGCGCATCGTCAGCGCATCGAGCGACAATTCAATGCCGAGAGGCCGTACGACCGGGAGTGCCTTCAGCGCTTGCGCTGCGGCACCGGAGCGGTTGGCACGTCCATCTCGTTGGTGAGGTGGCCGGCGCCACGATGGCACATCACGCAGGTGGTCTTCGGGCGTGGGTCATCGAGCTCCTTGACCTTCGCGATGTATTTCGCGTCGATGGCGCGCTGCATTTTGATCATCTGCATGGCGATGATCTTGTCTTTGCGCGCGTCGCTGGCGTAGTCCTTGTTGTCCATGTGGCAGCTGGTGCAATTGAAGCCGAGGCCGCGACCGAACTGTTCGTCCATCATGGTGACGAACTCTTTGGCCGGCATCGTTTTGTGCAGCTTCACATTTTTGAACACGGTGCCGGCGGGTTCGTTTTCCCGACCCACAATCGTGGCCATCACCTCCGCCACCGCTTCGCGGCGTAAGGTGTCGAGTTTCATGGGCGTGGGGGGCACGCGACGGGGAGCCGGCGGACGTGCCGCGGCGGCGCCTTCGGTTGAGGCAATGGGGCGCGCCACCTGCACCGCCCCTTCCTTGGCGCCACGGGCGCAGGCGATCGCCGACCACAGCACCACTCCCGACATCACCATCCACGCACGCATACGGCCTCCACGGTTTCTCACAAGGTTCGGACGACAGAGCACGGGAAACTTACACAGGCGCCTTCAGCGCGGTGTGGTTCTCCCGATGACGACCTTAGCGCTTTTTGGCCAGGATGGTCCCACGACAGGTGATGGCCCCACACCAGCAGGGGAACCGCTTCTTCGCCGCCGGGGTGTGCCGTTCCGGGAGCAGGTAGGCGTAGTCGTACACCAGCTCCTCCCCCACTTCGATGTCGTGGAGGGCGTCAATCCAGATGCGGCCGTCGTCGATCACCGCGTCGCAGTTGGGGGCGCAGGAGTGGTTGAGAAAACGGGCGGCGTTCCCATTCACGGCCGCGTCCACCACCACCTCGTCGTCAATGGCAAAGAGGTAGGTGTGGTGCCGTTCACCCGCCACATCGGGGTACCGCGCCTCAGCGGCCTCCGGGGTGAGCCGCTCGCCGGCATACTCAATAATGCGGGTCCCGGCCTCGATCGCCCGGGTCGCATAGCCCCCGAACCCCTGAATCGGCGAATGGCGGACCTCAAAGAAATGGGATGTCTCGGTCATGATGACTGACAATCTCACCGAAATCCCCCGCCGAAACCACATCTCGACCCAAGAATAGGCTAGATTGCAGATCTCAAAGGAGATTTGACATATGAAACAGCCGGACGAGCGCGACGTCGCCGCACGGAACAGCGAGCGCGACGTCAGCGAAACCGGATTCGCGGCCCTCGGACTCGACCCCCGCATTGCCTCTGCGCTCGCAGCGCTGGGCTACGAAGAACCAACCCCCGTTCAGCGCGCCGCGATTCCGCCGCTGCTGGAAGGACGTGATGTCTTGGCCCAAGCGGCCACCGGGACCGGCAAAACGGCCGCCTTTGCGTTGCCGTTGCTGAGCCGCGTGAATACGGCCGCCAAGGGGGCGGAGCGTACCTCCGCCCTGATTCTGGTGCCGACGCGCGAACTCGCCATGCAGGTGGCCGAAGCGGTGCATCGCTATGGCAAGCCGATGGGCGTAAACGCCTTGGCCGTGTACGGTGGTTCGTCCATGGAGATGCAGGTCCGCGCCCTGAAGCGCGGTGTTGACGTCGTGATCGCCACGCCCGGTCGGGCGCTCGATCACATCCGTCGGCATACGCTGCAGATGACGTCGCTGAAAACCGTGGTGCTCGACGAAGCCGATGAGATGCTGGACATGGGCTTCGCCGAGGATCTCGAGGCCATTCTCGAAGCCACGCCGAAGTCGCGTCAAACCGCACTGTTTTCCGCCACGCTGCCGCCACGGATTGCCAGCATTGCCAAGCGGCAGCTGCGTGATCCGGTGCTCGTCACCATTGATCGCGAAGTGGTGGCCGTCGGCGAAACGGCCCGTGTGCGTCAGGTGGCGTACATTGTGCCGCGCGCGCACAAGATGACGGCCCTCGCCCGCGTGTTGGACATCGAGCAGCCGACCAGCGCCATTGTGTTCTGCCGTACGCGCACCGAAGTGGACGAGCTGAGTGAAACGCTGATGGCGCGTGGTCTGCGCGCCGATGCGTTGCACGGTGGCCTGAGCCAGGATCAGCGCGACCGCGTGATGACGAAGTTCCGCACGAAGAAGACTGACTTGCTGATCGCTACCGATGTCGCGGCCCGCGGCTTGGATGTAAAGCACGTCTCGCACGTGGTGAACTTTGATGTGCCGGCCGACGCGGAATCGTATGTGCACCGTATCGGTCGGACCGGTCGTGCCGGCCGGGAAGGGGTTGCGATTACGCTGGCCGAGCCGCGTGAGCATCGCTTGCTGCGCAACATCGAACGCATGACGAGTCAGCGGATCGAGATTGCGCAGGTGCCCACGGTAGATGACTTGCGCGCCCATCGTCTGCAGCTCGTTCGCACGACGCTGCGCGAGACCATTATGGATGGCGGTCTCGATAAATTCCGCGGCATTGTGGAATCGCTGGCAGGTGAATTTGATGTGATGGACATCGCCGCGGCGGCGGTGAAGCTGTTTGATTCGCATGACGTGACCGATGAGCCGGACATTCCCACCGTGCATCCACGCCCGGAGGATCGGAGCGCGCGCGACAACAATCGTGGGCGCGATGGTGGGCGTGATGGTGGGCGCGAGGCAAGTCGCGACGGAAGCCGTGACAGCAGCCGTGAAGGTGGCCGTCCGAGTCGCGGGGCGGCTGACGACGCGCCGCGGGGCGCAAAGGCCACCAAGCGTTCGAAGCCTGAATGGAGCGTGGCGCGGTTGTGGGTTGGCGCCGGTCGTAAGCTGAAGATGCGTCCGGGTGACCTGGTGGGTGCGATCGCCAATGAAGTGGGGATCGATGCCAGCGTGATCGGGGCCATCCAGATTGCCGATGGCTACAGCACGGTTGAGGTACCCGAGGAGATCGCTGAGGATATCATCACGGCGCTGCGGAGTACCACGATTAAGGGCAAAAAGGTGCTGGTGCGCCGCGACCGCATGCGCTAACCGCCCTCGTTATTCGCGTACCGACTGCGGATCGCTGCGCGCCTCAGCGCGCGCGCGTTCCCGTTCCTGACTGGTGTTGAGCAGTCGGTGCGTGGTGGCGCCGGTGATTAACCGGACCCCTCGCTGGTAGGTGAGGTACTGATACGCCCACTGCAGGAACACGGTGAGGCGATTGCGAAGGCCGGCGAGATACAGAATGTGAATGAAGAGCCACGCAAGCCACGCGATATTGCCCTGGAGCTTGAGCGCGCCCACAGCGGCAACGGCGCGATGCCGGCCGATGGTGGCCAGATCACCCTTGTTGAAGTACCGGAACACGGGACGCGCCGTGCCGCGTAGATCGTTGAGAATCGCCTGCGCCGCCACCGCGCCCATCTGATTGGCCGCGGGGGCCACCGCCGGTACCGGCGTGCCGGCCGCGGTGAGGACGGAGGCGATGTCTCCCACGGCAAAGACATGCGGGTCGTTGGGAATGGCGAGGTCAGGCCCCACGATCACACGGCCGGCGCGGTCGAGTGGCGTGCCCAGCTGCTGGCCAAGGGGCGAGGCCTGATTGCCCGCGCCCCAAAACACGGTATGGGCGAAAATCCGTTCGCCCGACGCCAAGGTGACCCCGGCGTCATCCACGTGCGTGACCGCGGTGTTGGTGCGCACTTCGACGCCGAGATCGCGCAGGTCGCGCTCCGCGCGGGCACTGAGTGATTCGGGGAACTGCGGCAATACGCGCGGGCCAGCCTCCAGGAGCAGCACACGCGCCGACGCCGGATCAATGCGCCGGAAGTTGTCGTGCATGGCGTAGTGGGTGATTTCCGGAATCATGCCGGCCAGTTCCACGCCGGTGGGGCCACCGCCGACGATCACAAAGGTCAACAGAGCCTCCCGCTGTCCTTCGGCACTGGCGCGCTCCGCCGCTTCAAAGCTCAGCAGAAAGCGACGGCGTAATTCGAGGGCGTCTTCAATGCTCTTGAGCCCCGGCGCGTTGCTTTCCCACTCCGGATGCCCGAAGTACCCG
>CANHTA010000207.1 GCA_947463135.1 Gemmatimonadota bacterium | reverse complement strand
CTGGGGACGCCGTATGCCGAACAGGGGGCCACGCTGGCGCTGCGTTTGGCGGGCAGCTACCTGTCCAGCCGGCTGGCCGGCGGCCGCTTTGATGTGGTGCAGGTTGAGCCCACGGCGCTCACGCCGGGGGATGCGGCCAACTTACGCGAAAACGGCCTGGGCATTCTGGCGTCCACGCGCGTTGGGGTGGGTGGTCAGATTGCCCGCAACACCTACGTCACCTTCAGCACGGGGCTCTGCGGGCTCTCCAGTCAAACCTCGGGGGGTGGAGACGCCCTGTCGCTCTTCGCACAGGGGCTTGGGGTGAAGGTGGAGCGCCGTTTTGACACGGGGTTGAGCGCGGCCTTGGGGCTGGAGCCCGGTTCCAGCGCGCAGGCGTGCGGCCGGCTGGGGATCAGCCGCACCTTCCAGCAGACGCCGCCGCAAATCGGTATCGACTTCTTCCGCAGCTGGACCTTTTAGGGGGGTGCCGGCAGAGGGGACGGCCCGTTGTTTCCCCTGCCGGTTCTGTTCGTCCAGTGGGGACAGATGTCACAGACCCTGCTTTCCCCTCCCCCCTCGTCAGCGCTCTGGCTGACTGAGTCGCTCGACGCGATTGATCGCGCCGAGTCCACGGGTGCGCGTGTCCGGGTGACGGTGGACCTCCTGCGCGAGATGGGATTTGCCGGGGTGTCCATTGCGTTGCGCGACGCGTCGCTGAACCCCACCATGGTGGTTGAGACGGAGCCGCCCAACGGCGACTCGCTCACCGCACTGGCTCTCAAGCCGCTCCCGGGCGCGGTCTGGCGTCGGCGCCTGTCGCATGTGGAGCGCTTCCGCGTTGGGGATCTGTATGTGCTCGAGGGGAGCGATCCATGGGTGTCGCGCGAGTTTTTTGATGCGGATCCCCAGCCGGCTGATACCGGGAACAGCGAGCTCCGCACCGACCTGCTGATTGCCCTGCTGCGTGGCCCTGATGGCACCCTGCTTGGCATCGCCACCATGGTGTGTGTGGGCGATGCCTGTCGTCCCAATGAGGGGCTCCGCTGCCACATCGGCGCGATCACCCGTCACCTGGCAGCCCGCCTGGCCTACGATGCCCTGCGCGAGTTAGCGGAGCAGCGCCATAACCGCCTGCTTCGCGTGCAGGACGCGGGCGCGTCGCTGTCGCGCTCGCTGGATGAGCATGCGATCATGCGGGAGTTGGCGCGTCAGGTGCAGCTGGCCGTTCGGGTTGAGGGGGTGGCGGTGCTTGTCCCCGATCTGGATGCCGACCTGTTGAGCACCGCCTTTTGCGTGGTGCGTGGCACCGAGCGTACGCGCACCCCCGTGCGGCTGGGTGACGGGTTGGTGGCTGAAGTGGCGCGAAGCGGAAACCCCGTGCGGGTGGGGGATCGCGACGCCGACCGCGCCCGTGAGCGGGCCGGACTGACCCCGCCGCGGTCACTGTACGATGTGGTTGGCGAGACAGGATCGGCTATTTCCGTGGTGGCGGTGCCCATGCGTGTGGGGCTGCGACTGCTTGGCGTGCTGGTGGTGCATGCCAACGCCGCCGACGTGTTTACCGCGGAAGACGAGGAAGTGCTGTGCACCATGGCATCGCAGGCGGCAACGGCGATTGCCAATGCGCGGCGCTATGCCGAGAGTGAGCGTGAACGGCGCACCACCGATGCCCTCGCCGACGTGGCACGGGCTGTTGGGGAATCGCTGCGGCTTGGCGAAGTGCTGCGACTGATTTTGCGCCACACGGTGTCGCTGTTGGGTGTGGAAGGGGGCTGCATTGCGTTGCGCAATGGCGACTATCTGCACATCGTGGCCGCGATCGGCAGTGCCGATGTGCTGAGTGGCGTGCACCTGCCCGTGGCGGGGAGCGTGATTGGGCGCGCGGTCACCTCCAACGAGCTGATGCTGCTGAACGACGGGGGCGCGGAGGTTGCGATCCATCGCATGGTGCAGCACCTCGCCCCCATTCAGCGCATGCTCATTGCCCCGTTGATTACGGGGCGTGGCACCATTGGCGCGATTGCCGTGATGAACCGCGAACGCCCGTTCGATCATGGCGATGGCAAGGTGCTGCAGCGGTTGGCCAATCAGGTGGCCATGGCCATCGTGAACGCGCGGCTGTTTGAGGAAGTGGAGAAGGCCACGCGCGAGTGGAAAGTGGCGTTTGACAGCACGGCCAGCGGCATTGTGGTGCTGGAGGAATCGCTCACGGTGAGCCGCTGTAACGTGCGGGCGGCGGAGCTGTGTGGTACCACCATCCCCAAGCTGCTGGGGCGCCGGTTCCGTGAGGCGCTCATTGGTGCGCGCGACGGTGCCGCCGCCATGGCGGTAGACAGCTTCATCTCCCGTGCCGTGGCGGACGGCGGTCCGCGTCGCGATATGGTGCGTGATGAAGTGGCCGGGCGCCTCTTCTCGCTGATTGCCACGCCACATCCCGATGGGGGGTGCGTCATCACCTTTGACGACGTCACCGATTCACACCGGTTGGCGGAACGGCATCGCAAAGTGCTGGATACGGTGTCGGACGCGATTGTGATTACGGACCTGTCGCATCGGATTACGTTCGCGAATCCGGCAGCACAGGGGCTGTTTCAACAGACGTCGCTTGAGGGCGAGTCGATGTTGGGGCTCACGGCGTCCGATTGGATTGAGTACGTGAAATCCGCGGAGCAGCGGGCCCGCAACGGGGAAGGGCAGCCGTACGAGTACGAGCTGCTGCGGGCCGATGGAGAGCGCCGGATGGTGCGGGTGACCTCGGCGCCACTGGTGGAGCTTGGTCAGGTGACCGGCACGGTGGCCTGTCTCCATGACATCACGAACTGTCAGGCGGAATCGCGCGTGCGCCTGGTGGGGTAAGCGCGGGCGCGCGCTGTTACGCGGCGCACGCCCCGTTTACGACACCATCCCTTGCGCCACCGGCATAACCGGCTGCCCCTTCACGTGCAGCAGCGCTTCCGCGCGCTTTTCGTCGCGCAGTTCAACGAGCATGCGGTAATCCCCCGCCACGTCCACCGGAAGGTCCAGCTGCACGATCACCGGCATGTCCACTTCGGTGGTGCCGGGGGGCGGTGCGGCAATGGACAGCTCGCCGTTTGAGACCCACAGTTCGGCGCCGCGGGGGTTGATCCAGCGCAGCGTCATCGTGTGATCACCCGCATCGCTGGGAACGGCCTTAATGCGAATCACGAAGGTGGCCCGCGGGTGTAACGCGGGGAGCTGGCCGATATGAATGGCATCGAACACGCCCAGGATGTTGAGCTTCCCTTCCTGGGAGATATTCGCGGCGTCGGCAAAGAGGGCGAAGGATACGTGCATGGCGCGGAAGCTACTGCTGCTGCAGCGGGGATTCCACCCACAGTGCATGGGATGCCTCGTGGGCTAGATTGCAGGGATGACGACCTCGCCCCACGCTCCACTCACTGCCCCCCGCCAGCGTTTCGGGGCGACCGATCTCGGCCTCGTGATCATGTCGCTCATTTGGGGGATCAACTACAGCGTGGTGAAAACCGGGTTGCGCACCCTCTCCCCGTTGGCGTTCAATGGACTGCGGGTGGCCATGGCCGCGGTGGTGTTGTTCGCCATTGCGGCGTTTGTGCGCGGCACGAAGCTCCCGCCACGGCGCGACATGATTCGGCTGGCGCTGCTGGGGGTGCTGGGCAACGGCGTGTATCAGCTGCTCTTTATTTTCGGGATGTCGCGTACCCGTGCCGGCGTGGCTGCGCTGGTGGTGGCGGCCGGTCCGGCGTGGATTGCCATTATTTCGTCGCTGATGGGGCTTGAGCGCTTACCCTTGCGCGGATGGAGTGGCATTGGGTTGCAGCTGTTGGGGGTGGCGTGCGTGGTAGGGAGTGCGCAGGGGTTTGAGGGTGGGCGCGACGTGATGGTTGGGGCGGGGCTGATCGCGGTGGGGAGTATCGCGTGGGCCACCTTCAGCGTGCTGTTGCAGCCGTATACCCAAACCACCCATCCGCTGCATTTGTCGGCCATTACCATGGCCAGTGGAGCCGTGGTGCTGCTGTCCATCGCGCTCCCCGATCTGCTGGCACTGCAGTGGCGTGCGGTGTCGCTGGTGGAGTGGGGCGCGGTCACGTATGCCGGGATTGGCGCGTTGGTGATTGCGTACCTGCTGTTCTACCGTGGCGTGCGCGTACTGGGCGCCACGCGCACCGCCATGTACGGGAACCTGCAGCCCATTGTCGCGATTGCCTTTGCGTGGATCATGCTGCATGAACAGCCCACCGTGTGGCAGCTGCTGGGCGCCGGCCTTGTGATGGCCGGACTGCTGCTGTCGCGCACCGCGAAGGCCACCCCCACGGTGGCGCGTGCCACCTCTCTCTCCTCGTCCGCCCAGACCTCGTGAAGCTCGTTCTCTTTGATATCGACGGGACGCTGTTGTGGTCCGATGGTGCCGGCCGGCGTGCCATGGAGCAGGCGCTGCTGCGGGTGTTTGGCACCACCGGTGAACCCACCTACCGGTACGACGGCAAAACCGATCGCCAGATTGCGCGCGAGCAAATGCGCGAGGCGGGCTTTACCGACGCCACCATTACCAGTCGGTTGGACGATCTCCTCAATGAGTATGTGCACGGACTGCAGGCCGAGCTGGCCCGCACCGATACCACGCCGGCGCGCCTGTGTGACGGGATTGTGCCGTTGCTGCAGGCGCTGCACGGTCACGAGGCGGTGACGCTTGGATTGCTCACGGGGAACATTGAGCGCGGTGCGCGCGCCAAGCTCAACGCCGTGCAGGTGGATTTCACGCAGTTCCGTGTGAATGCCTTTGGGTGCGACCATGAAGACCGCCCCGAGTTGCCCGCCATTGCTCAGCGTCGTGCGCGCGAGCACCACGGTCTCGAGGTGGCCGGTGATCGCATCGTGATTATCGGCGACACCCCGGCCGACATTCATTGCGGTCGGTCGCTTGGGGTGCGTGCCATTGGTGTGGCCACGGGACGGTATTCCACCGACGAGTTGGCGTCGCATGCGCCGGCTGCGGTGTTTGCGAATCTCGCGGAAACGCAGGCCGTGGTGTCGGCGATTCTCGCGTAATGACCACCGGCATCACGGCTCACGCGCAGGTG
>CANHTA010000206.1 GCA_947463135.1 Gemmatimonadota bacterium | reverse complement strand
GCAGGGTTCGATGCTCGATGGCATCAGCGCCGCGTGGTTTCAGAAGGTGACCATCGAACGTGGCGCAGCGGCGCAGACGAACTTCAACAAGTATCCCCTGCTGCGCATGGAGCATGCGCCGCCGGTGGTGGATGTGCATTTCATAAAGTCGTCGGCGCAGCCAACGGGCTTGGGTGAACCGGCACTGCCGCCTGCTGCGCCTGCGGTGTGTAACGCCATCTTTGCTGCGACCGGGAAGCGTATTCGCACGTTGCCCATTGCCGACGACACGCTCAAGTGGACGTAGTGGGCTCACGCCTGGCGCGCTGACGACGACGGCTTGGTGGCTGTGGCGGCTATCGCCGCGAAAGCCGCCGTGGGCACCACATGCCTCAACGATTGAGGGAGGGTGGACGCTTCATGCAGGCACCGGCTGACGCCTTCGCCAACGGGCCACTCCGGTCGCAGCTCAGCCTCTTTGTACCGCCGATCATCGGGGCCGATACCAGGGTCGACATCGAGGCCATTCGGTGCATCGTGGATCCCGTGCAGCATCGCCTCATTCCGGCACATGTGACGCTGTGCCGAGAGGACGAGCTCACGGGGATTGTCCTGGCGGACTGTGCAGCGCGGCTTGACCACACGCGCTCCATCTCACGTTGGCGCATCCGGGGCAGCTGCCGCGTGACGCCAAACTGTTCAATGCCAGTGGATGTCGTCATGCCTATCGTGCACGATGAGGACATGGCCGTGGCGATTCCTGAATTACATCACGCGCCACCAAGGCACCGACAGCACCCGATCGCTGATCCACCGCGTTTCGCTGCCGCTGTGCAGGAGCAGCCCACCAACCGCAGCCGGATACTCGCGGAGGAACAGCCGTAACCCATCCGCGTCGTCGTGCGTGGGGCGCTCACCGCTCTTGCACTCGATGGCGAGCAGTCTGCCGTCCGGTTGTTCCACGACAAAGTCTACTTCGTCCTGCGTGGTCGTGCGCCAATGCATGATGGCCGGTTTCTGCAATTGCGCATCGCGCCACACCAGCAAGTCCTGCACGACCACATTCTCGAAGTGAAAGCCGCTGAGTGGCGGCGTGCCGGCGAGATGCCACGCCATGGCGGTGTCGCTCCAGTAGGCTTTGGGGCTCTTGACCAACCGCTTGCCACGATTGACGGCGTACACCTCGAGGCGGATGAGCTGATACGACTGCTCCAGCAGATCGAGATAGCGGAAGGCCGTCGTGGGCGCGACGCCCGCCTCGTGGGCCCACGCTGAGCGGTTCACCAGCTGTCCCACGCGATGCGCGGCGATGCGCATCAGGCGACGCATATCGAGCGGATTGTTCAGCGACGCGAGATCGCGCAGATCACGATCAAGATACGTCTCGAGGTACCCCTCAAACCACAACGCGCGGTCGTCTGCGGTGGTTTGTTCAACGGCCGGTGTGGGGTACCCACCCACGCGTGCGAGCTCTCGCCAATCGGCCGCGATGGCGGTCGTAGACTGCACGAGATCCAACCAGTCCATGGTCGCGGTGGCAAAAAAGTCGGACCACATACCGGCGGCACCGTGACCACGCTGCTCTCGCCTGGACATCGGCCAGAGGGTGGTGTACGCGGCCCGGCCGGCGAGTGACTCGTTCACGCGCTGCATCTCGAGTAGGTTGGCGGATCCGGTGACGATGAACTGCCCAACCTGTCGCTGTCCGGAATAGGCGTTCTCATCAACGATTTCCTTGATGGCGAGCACGAGGGCCGGGTCTCGCTGCACTTCGTCGATGATGACCTTGGGGGCCGAGCGAAGCAGGGCGTGCGGATCACGTTGCGCCTGCTCGCGAATGTCCGCGCGATCGAGGGTCAGAAAGAGGTGGTCTTTCAGGCTCGGCAGGGTGCGTACGAGGGTGCTTTTCCCCGTTTGCCTGGACCCCATCAGCACGGTCACGGGCAGCGCGTTGGTGCTGGCGAGCAGGTGATTGCTCGCAAACCGAGGGAGACTCCGCCGGTTTTCGCCCGAAGGTTTCATCGTAAACTGTTATATTTGAACGGTTTAAGTAATTCGTCCATATTGTGGATGATTATTGTCCGTGATGAGGACAATATCTATCCACCACAGGGATATTAAGCAACGCGGGGGCGCAATGAGTGACATCCGGCGATGATCGCGACACACAACCCGCTTTCGTCGTGCGTCTTCATCGCGTTCTCCGTGAGGCATACTGCGCGCGCTCACGGGGATCTGCCGTGTGAGCCGGAATGACGCGAATGCCGTCGCCGTCGCCGACGTCACCGTGGATCACCGCCTGCCGCGCCGAAGCGCGTCGCCTACACGCCGAACTGCGTGAGGTGGTGATCGAGGTGCTTGGCGAAGAGCACGTTCCATTCGGCCGCCGTGAGGGGACCGAAGGAGGGTGACTCCCGCCGCTCAAACGCGGCCCGTCCCTCGGCGGCCACCCTCCTGAGGAACGTGATAAGTCGCTGTCGCTCGGTGGCGAAGTCCCGCGCCTCCTTGATGCGAAACGCCGGCGCCGTGGGCGAGTTGCGCGGATACGGCGCCAAACCCACCACCTTCTGCTTCACGATGGTCTTAAGGACGAAGCGCACGAGCGGGTTGGGGCGCGGGTGCTTCTTCTCGTACACCATCTCGTAGGCCACGTTGGCGTGGGCCAGCATCTCGGCGGCCCCCATACGCCCCCACAGCGGCCGCGTGTCCGGGGTGAGTGCATCGAGGCGGCGCACCATGGTGTCCACGCCGGCGGGATCGAAGAGGTCGGGGAGTTGAGACATGGTGCGGGTGCTCGGGGGCCGGGAACCGATCGCGGGGGCGGCTGTGTATGAGAATATATGCGCCCACACCGTTTCGTCTCCTCCCTCCCGCTGTTCCTGCTCTTCGCGTGCGCCTCCGACACGGATGCGCCGGTGCAGCCGGTTACGCCCGTTACACCCGTTGCGCCCGTCACCGACCCGCCGGTGCTCACGCGCAGCGTGGTGGAAAGCGGGCTCAGTGCCCCGTGGGACGTGGCCATGTCGAGCGATGGCGCGCTCTTCTACACCGAGCGGTGTGCAGGGCTCAGCGTACGCCGTTCCAACGGGACCAGGGCGCGCCTGTTCGGCACCACGGGCAGTGCGCTCGTCGCGCCCGATCTCTTCTGCCTCGGGCAGAGCGGGATGAACGGCGTTGCGCTCGACCCCGGCTTCGCCACCAATCGGCTGGTGTACGTATTCATGGCGTCCACGCTCACGACGTCACCGCGCACCAATCGCGTGGTGCGGCTGCAACTCGATGCCGGCTACACCACGGTGAGCACGCGCACCGACATCGTCACCGACATCGCCTTCAAGGACGTCGCGAACGCGGTAGGTGGGTCAGGGGCGCACAGCGGCGGGCGCATCCGCTTCGGCCCCGACGGCTTCCTGTATATCGCCACCGGTGATAACCACAGCGCTTCGTTGCCGCAGCATCCCACCCTGCTCGGCGGGAAGGTGTTGCGCGTGACGACGTCGGGCGCCGCCGCGCCGGGCAACAACCCGCCGGCGGGATTCGACCCGCGCATCTTCGCATACGGGCTGCGCAACCCGCAGGGCATCGCCTTTCGCCCCGGTTCGGGGCAGCCGTTCATCGCGGAACACGGGCCCAACCACAGCGATGAAGTCACGCGGCTCGTGGCCGGCGGGAACGGCGGGTGGGATCCGCAGGGCCGACCGGCGCTCACCTGTCCCAGCAGCTACTGCGGCTATGCCGGCACGCCGACGAGCATGCCGATGACCGACCTCGCGCGCTTCCCGGCGGCGCTGGCTCCCGCGTGGAGCAACGGGGGCGCCTCGAACGGCATGGGACCCGCCACATTCCTCGTGGGCCCGCAGTGGCGCGCCTGGAACGGTCGGCTCGCCGTGGGGCTCATGGCGGGACAACGGCTCGTTGTGCTCGACCTCGACCCGGCAGGCCAGGCCATCGGCACGCTCAACGCCCCGCTGCCAAGCGTGCGGTACCGGGCGCTCATGCAGGGGCCGGACGGCGCGCTGTACGTGGTCACCGACGCAGGCGAGATCTGGCGCGTGGTGGCGTCGGCGGCGCCGTAGCGCGCGGCGGGCCACGCGCACGGCCATGCCACTCGAACCGTTCACACTTCCCCTTCGCACCATGATCAGACGATCCGGCTGGCTTTTGCTACTGATGGCCCTGAACGCCTGCGCGGGTACCGCCGAGCGATCCGCTGCGGGCAAGACGGTTCGCGACAGCGCGGGCGTGTCGATCGTCGCACACTCGGCCGACTTCATGGCGGCTCTCCCCGAGTGGACGCTCGACAGCACGCCACTCCAAGAGCTGCGCGGTGACGCGACGGACACGCAGTTCGCGAATATTTTGCACGCGGTGCAGCGGGCTGATGGCGGCTTCTACGTGGCCGATCAACAGCAGCGGGACATCAAGGCCTTCGCGGCGAGCGGCGCGTTCGAACGCGTGCTGAGCCGACCGGGCCGCGGTCCCGGCGAGGTGGGCTACGTCAGTCGACTACAAATGCTCGCGGGTGACTCACTGGCTTTTGTTGATGCCAGCAATCGGCGCCTGTCGGTGTTCGCGCCAGACGGGCGCTTCGCGCGTCAAGTTCTTTTTCCGCGTTTCGAGGATGGCTCGTCGGTCCGTATCACCATGTTGTTGGCAGACGGGCGACTGCTCGGATCGCTACGCCAGCCGTGGGTGGAGGCACCGGAGAATCGCGATTCGGTTTATCGCACACCGTTCGCGATCGTGGCGTATCGCGTCGTTCCGTCGGCCGGCGCGGACACCGGCGTTCTCCTCACGGCGGTCGATACCATCGCCGTGGTGCCCGATGGCGAAAGCTATCGCGCCAACACCACCGAGAATGGGGAGACATGGGCCGACGAGCATCCGCTGCGGTTCGGCCGCAACACGATCGTCGCCTCCGATGGTCGTCGTACGTTTGTGGCAACCAATGAGACGGCGGAAATCGTGGAGTACGGCGCGAAGGGCATGGTACGGCGTATCCGCAGCGCGCGAACGCCCCGCCCCGTCACCGCTGAAGACCGCGCGCGACTCGAAGGGTGGGTGCTCGACGGTGTGGAGAAGAGTGGGCGTCCCGCAGAGGCCAAGGCCGACGTGCAACGGATGGTGAAGGGGTGGCGGTATGCAACGAGCCACGAGGCGGTGGGGCGCCTGCTGGT
>CANHTA010000205.1 GCA_947463135.1 Gemmatimonadota bacterium | reverse complement strand
CGGGAGACATCGCATGATTCGCACGCTCGTTACTGCCGTCCTGTTCGCCACGCTGTCGTTCACCTCCACGGCGCGCGCCGCCACCCTGCAAACCGCCGTCTTCGCCGGTGGCTGCTTCTGGGGCGTCGAAGCCGTGTTCGAGCATATGAAAGGCGTGAAGGCGGTGGTGTCCGGCTACGCCGGCGGCACGGTGGTGAACCCCGACTACGAAACCGTGACCAGCGGGCGCACCGGACACGCCGAAGCCGTGAAGGTCACCTTCGACCCGGCCGTGGTGTCGTACGAAACGCTGCTGGCCGTGTTCTTCACCGTGGCCCACAACCCCACGGAGCTCAACCGGCAGGGCCCCGACGTGGGCACGCAGTACCGGTCGGCGATCTTCTTCACCAACGCTGAGCAGCAGAAGAGCGCGACCACGGTGATTTCGCAGCTCACGCAGGCCAAAGCGTTCTCGCGCCCCATCGTGACGCAGGTGGCGCCGCTGTCCAAGTTCTACGACGCCGAGTCGTATCATCAGAATTACTTATACAGCCACACCGATCAGCCGTACATCGTGTACAACGATCTCCCCAAAATCGACGCGCTGAAGAAGCAGTATCCGGCGCTCTGGGAGAAGACGCAGGGCAAGTAGCCGCGTCAGGCGGGGCCCAGCAATTCGGTGAAGAACGACTCAAGCGCAATCACGAACGGCGTCTCGGCGCCCACAGGCTGCCACTCCACGCGCTCGGCGTGGATGCTCGGGCGCTCGTCACCCGGTAGCCATCGCTCAATCAGGCGCGAGTCGAGATCCACGATCCAGTATTCGATGCCGGCGCGTTGATAGCGGCCGCGCTTCACGACGCGGTCGAAGCGGGCGGTACTTGGCGACAGGATCTCGATGAACAGCAGCGGATAGCCGCGCTCCTCGTCGGTGCGCGGGCGACGACCGTCAACGAGCGGTACCACGTAGAGGTCGGGCTGCACCAAGGTCATGCCATCCAGCACCCACTCCGACGGCGCCACGAACACGGCACCAACTCCGCCGGAACGGACGAGCTGCTCAAGTATGCTCCACAGCGCCGTCAGTGCTGACTGGTGAACCAGTCGTGGCGTCGGGCTCACCAGCAGCACCCCATCCACGCACTCGTACCGGTTGGACGGATCGTCCGGCAGCGCCTGTACTTCAGCGGCAGTCCAGAAACGGGGCATGAGCGCGGGCATGGCCATAGTGTGGCGAGCAGCAGGGGGAGGTGGCAAGGGGTCACCACCCATCATGACGGTTCGCGACGCGCCGTGCGTCATCATTTTCCCACCGGTGATACCGGGGCAACGCACGGCGGACCATGGGATGCATTACCCGGCTGGGCTCCGCGCACTAGACTCCCAGTGACCGCAGCCATCCTCAACAGCCATACTCAACCTGCAGCCGGGATCCTGATGCGCCGCTTTTCGTCGTCCCTCGTCGTGCGTGCTGCCGCGATATCCCTGCTCTCCACCACCGCGGTGCACGCCGTCGCCGCGCAGTCCAGCATCGCCCCGCCGGCGCGTTTCTCCGATCCCGACCGGGTGACTAAGCTGCGCGCCGCGCTCCCGCAGATCGACAGTGTGATGCGCGCCTTCGCTGCGAACTCTCGCGTCCCCGGCATCGCCTACGGCGTGATCGTGGACGGCACGCTGCTTCACGTAGCGGCGCTGGGATTGCGCGAAGTGCCAAGCAAGGCGGCCGTGGACACCAGTTCGGTGTTCCGCATTGCCTCAATGACGAAGAGCTTCACCGCGCTCTCCATTCTGCAGCTGCGCGATGCCGGAAAGCTGTCGCTTGATGATCCGGCCGAGCGGTATGTGCCGGAAATGAAAGCGATGCGCTACGCGACCAGCGATGCGCCGCGCATCACGATCCGGCACTTGCTGTCGCACTCTGCGGGTTTCCCGGAAGACAACCCGTGGGGTGATCAACAGCTCGCGGCCACCGATGCGCAGCTGTCGGCGATGATCAGATCGGGCATTCCGTTCTCCAACGCACCCGGCACGGCGTACGAGTACTCGAACTTCGGCTTCGCGATTTTGGGGCGCATTGTGCAGAACGTGAGCGGCATGCCCTACGCCCGCTACATCCAGCAGCGGGTACTCCGTCCGCTCGGCATGACCTCCACCACCATGGAAGCGCGCGATGTGCCGGCCAATCGCCTGGCGCACGGCTACCGCTTGCAGGACGGCGCGTGGCTGGAGGAAGCCGCACTGCCCGACGGATCATTCGGCGCCATGGGCGGCATGCTCACGAGCAGCGCCGACCTGTCGCGGTGGGTGGCACTCATGCTCGATGCCTGGCCCGCGCGCGATGGAGCGGAGTCGCCAGTACTCAAACGGTCGTCGCTGCGTGAGATGCAGCAGATTGCCCGCTTCAGTGGCGCCACCGCTGCGCGCACGGCCTCCGGAGCACTCACGCTGAACGCCGGTGGCTATGCGTACGGCCTTCGCTCGGCATCGAACTGTCTGTTCGCGCACATCGTGTCGCATTCCGGCGGCTTGCCGGGCTTTGGCTCGCAGATGCGCTGGCTCCCCGAGTATGGCGTAGGCATCGTGGCGCTGGGCAACCTCACGTACACGGGGTGGACGGGCGTGCTGGATCAGTCGTTCGAGATCCTGGCTCGCAGCGGCGGCCTCAAGCCACGTGAGCCGCAACCGGCCCCGGTGCTGCTGGCCATGCAGAGCCAAGTCACGCGCCTCGTGCAGGAGTGGAAGCAGCCGCTGGCCGACAGCATCGCGGCCATGAATCTGTTTCTCGACGAATCCGGGCCGCGTCGTGCGGCGGCGATTGAGCAGATGTCGAACGCCGTGGGCGGCAACTGCAAGGCCATGGGTCAGCTGTGGGCCGAGAACGCGTTGCGCGGCGTGTGGCGCATGCAGTGCGCGAACGGGGCGCTTTCTGTTGGCATTACTCTGGCGCCCACGGAGCCAGCGCGCGTGCAGCAGTTCACGGTGGTGCCGATGAGAGCGGATGCGGTGTTGGGGCCGGCGCCGCTCTGTCGACCATAAACCACGGTGACGCGTTAGGCCGCCGTGGCCGCCGTCCGTCTGCTCCGCATCCGATACCGTCGCACTGCCTCCCACACATTGGCCACCAGCAAGCCCGCCAGAAGGAAGTACACCGCGCCCACCAGCTCGAACACCAGATAGCTCACCACTGCCGTGATCACGCCGAACACGATCTGATCGCGCGCTTTGGGTGGCGACGTGGGCGGATCGGTCACCATGAAGAACGCGAAGAACAGGGCGGCATGGAGATCCGGCTCGCGATACATCTCCGCCACGTGAGCCGGATCGCCAAGAAATGCCGTGAGGGTGAAGAGCAGGAAATGCACGCCGAGAAAGGCCAGTACCGCCGGCATTTTGTTGACACGATCCGCGATGTAGAGGCCGGTCGCGAAGAGGGCCACCAGCGCAGCGAGCGGCAGCTCCGGCAGCGCCCCCCACCAGCTATGCCCCGCATCAAACAGATAGTACGCCACAACCAGTGCCAACGCCGCCGGGTTGAACACGTTCGCGGAACGTCCACGAACGACGTACTTGCTGGCCACACCAAGCATCGATGCGATCGCCGCCACGTACCACGGGCCAAATGGGCTCAGCACCATCGCCACCAGCAGCCCCGTTAACAGGGCACCGCTGGGGAAGCTCCACGTGCCGTCGCGAACGCGCAGCACCGGTGCGTCCACCAACATGGCCGCGAAAGCCGCAGCCGCCACACCCGGCGCAATCACGGCCCACCCACTCACCGTGGCCGCGAGGGGCAACAACAGCACGAGGGCGATAATCAGTAAGCCCTTGGGGGTAGCGAAGAAGGCCCGCAGCACGGCCGGCCACGGCTTCGGCGTGCGCCGTAATGCGGGGGGCTGTGCGGTGTCAGACATCAGGCCAGTCCTTCGTGAAGTGACAGTGCATCTCGGAATCCACCAGACAGCCGCGAAGCGCGTGACGTTCAAGTAACGCAACGCCGGCGGAACTCCCCAGCACACACGCGGCGGTGGCCAGTGCGTCGGCCACCATCGCCGTAGGGGCCAGCACCGACGCACTGATGGTCTCCTGCGGTGAGTGGCCCGTGTGCGGATTGAGCAGATGATGCTCACCCGGCGATGGGCCATGACCTACCATGGTGTCACCATCAACACGCCGTTCGTAATCACCCGAGGTACAGAGCGCCGCATCGCACACCGTGATACGCGACAGCAGCTGCTCCCGTTGGCGGGGATGCTTGATGCCAACGGTCCATGGCGCATCGTTCGTATTGCGGCCACCAAGATACAGATCACCACCCGCGTCAATGGCAAAGTGGACCAACGGCGCCAACTCGCGCGCAGCCAGGTCAATGGCGAGTCCTTTGGCCACCGCGCCAAGGTCCAGCAACAGCGGCTGCGTCAGCTGAATAGATGGACCATCGTTATTGAGCACGACATCGCGGAAGGTGCCATGGTGCCCGGACGACAGCGCCGACGGACTCGTAGCACCCGTGCGATAATGACGCGTGAAGCCACGCGCTTCCATCTGCGTGCCAACCGTGGGATCGAAGGCGCCATCCGTGTCCTGTGCAACCGCCACCGCAAAGCTCACGGCTTCAAATAACAAACGGGACACCAACACGGGCGTGCCGTGCGTGGTGCACAGCTGTCGTAATTCGGAGTGTGCGTCGAAGCGCGAACAGCAGCGCTCCACCTGCTCAAACCATGCGAACGCGCGCCGGATGGCCTGATCGCGCTCGCGGCGCGCCCGCTGACTGGGTGGGTGCCCCACCACCTCGATGGTCACAATGGTTCCCATGTGCACGCGGGACTGTCTCACGCGATCGTCCCCCGTGGCTACGCTCACTTGGCCTGCGCGAGCGCCTGCATCACCGCATAGTAAAACGCATCCGAGCTCACGGTCGCGCCGGAGACGTAATCCACTTCGGCGCTCTGGCGGGCCACCACCTGTGGCACCAGAATCGCAATCCACGAGCAGGAGTAGCGCGTGAGGCACTGCGAAATCACGGTGTTCGTAATCCGCCCACCGCTGATCTCCACCATCGCCTCAATGTCGCCATGCCGTGACGTCCCCCGTCCGAGATACACGCCGTCTTTGTACGACACGGCGCCTTTCGTTGCGGCGGGGGCAGCGGGCGGCGGGGCCGCGGGGACGGCGGGAGCCGAGGCCGCGGGGGCGGCGGGCGGTGGGGGCGCCGAAGGCATGG
>CANHTA010000204.1 GCA_947463135.1 Gemmatimonadota bacterium | reverse complement strand
GTGCATTGTTCCTGGATTCCGCTTAGCGCGTGGGGCGACCCGGCGGATTCGGCGCGGTAAACACTTCTTTGTTTTTCCCGATAAAGCTCTTCAGCTGCACCGGCACGTCTTCCTCGGGGAAGATGGCGGTAACGGGGCACTCCGGCTCACAGGCGCCGCAGTCGATGCACTCGTCGGGGTGGATATAGAGCTGGTCCTCTCCCTCGTAGATGCAATCCACGGGGCAGACGTCCACGCACGACTTGTCCTTCACGGAAATGCAGGCTTCAGTAATGACGTAGGGCATGAGCGAAGTCTCGGGTCCGACGCAACCGGGAGTGGCCGCGATTCAAAGGGGAAGATACTCGATGGGCCACGCGCGACAAGCGGAGCGACGGCGGGAAGTTATCCGCGCCAGGGCGGGACATCCGCGTCGGGCAGGTCGGGATTCTCCCGATACAGCGTAAACGTCCGCCCAATCACCTGAACCACCTCCGCGCGCATAGCGCCCGCCGCCTCGCGCGCGGCGTCTTTGGCCTTGAGCTCCCCGGCCTTTGCCACCTGCAGCTTCACCAGTTCGTGGGTGCGCAGCACGTCGTCCAGGCTGGCCAGCAACGCGGGGGTGAGGCCCGCGTGCCCAATGTGGACCTGCACGCTGAGGTGATGTGCCTCCGCGCGTAATGCCGCCCGATCCTTCCCCTTCATGGTCATAACTCCCGTGGGCGCCGCCGAACCGGCGTCAGGGACGCAGGGCATCGAGCGCAAAAAACGAAAACGGGTTGATGGCAGGACCGTCCCACCATGCACGCCCCGACCCGCGCTTCATCACCTGAAAATGGAGATGCGGCGCGTTCGGTGACGCATTGCCCGTGGTTCCAACGTAGCCAATCACCGAGCCCTTCGCGACTCGATCGCCAACCTCGAGTCCCCGACGGTACTTCTGCAAGTGCGCGTAGTAGTACACAAAGCGCTGCGTGGGATCCGAGGCATAAATCACGATGCCCCCCACGGTGCCGGTGTACAGGCGACCAATGATGAGATCGTCGGTGGCGAGCACTTTGGTGCGGCGCGGCGCCATGATATCGAGCGCCCGATGCAAATTGGCCCCGCGCTTGGCCGTGTAATTGTCACGGAGCTCCCGACGCGACACCCCCGCCACCGGAACCATCAGCTGCCGCTCCCACAACGCCTCGAGGTCGTCGTCACGGACACCGGCATCGTGCGGACCCGCGGACACCGGGGTCGGGCCGATAGACCGGCCGGCGCGGGACGATGAGCACGCCGTCAACAGTCCTACAAGCATCACGGCCGTGAATAACCGCGCCACTCCCCTCCGCCCTCTCACCCCGTAACGACTTCCGAGCGGAAAAACGGCTCGAGGTAGCGCAGCAGGTCTTCCACGGTGCGGACGCTCACCTTGAGCTCATCCAATTCATGCGCGCGCGGTAACCGTGCCCCGGCCCGGTCGGCAATCACCAGCACGGCATCTTCGAGATCGAGATTGATCAGGCCATACTCGCGGGCGAGGTTGTCGCCCGGGGACACGCGATAGTGCGGCCCCATCGCCCCGTGACGTCCGGCGAGGTACGCGTACACCTCGGCCAAGAGCAGCTCCGGATACCGCCCGGCAAACGCATCGCGGAAGCGCGAGAGCCCGTCCCGTTCAATCGAGGCCTGATTGATGCGCCGTGCGCGGAAGAGCGCCACAAGCCCAGCAAGCAGAACCACGGAGGCAGCGAAAACGGTCAAACGCACGACGCGCGAGGACTCCGATTTGGGGAATGAGGAGGCGGTGCGCCGGCGCACACCGGCCGCTGCATATGGTAGTCACTTCGCGGCAAGAGCGCGACGTCCGTCATGATGCTGCGGCGCGCGGCGATTCGTCAACAGTTTCGTTGACGTAATCAGGAAAGCCGATGTATATTGTCCCTGATGGAGGATGTCACGGGCGCGTTGGGAGGGTTCCGGGGGGTTCGGGCTGAGTTGCTGGTGACGCTGAAAAAGGCGCAACCGCTTACAGCTCATGAACTTGGGGCGCGTTTTGGTCTCACCACCAACGGGCTCCGCCGCTACCTCAAGTTGCTGGAAGAGGAAGGGCTCGTGCGCTATGCGCGCACGGTGCACGGGGTTGGCGCACCGGTGTTTGCGTATTCGCTCACACCGGCCGGCGAAGCCCTCTTCCCGCAGCAATACGTGTCCGTGCTCGCCACCGCCCTGGATGCCCTGCGTGCCCAGCAGGGGACGGCCGCCGTGGCCGGCGTGCTCGAGTTGGAATGGAACCGGCTCGCCGACGAGGCGGGGCCGGTGCTGGAAGGGCTCCCGCTGGAAGAGCGGGTGCCGCTAGTGGCCGAGTTGCTGTCGGCCAAGGGGTACATGGCCGAAGCAGTGCACGTGGAACGCGGTGCTGGGGAACCCGCCGTACCCACTTTGCGCATTCATAATTGTGCGGTGCGGGAAATCGCCGAGCGGTTTCCCGAAGCATGTGCAGCAGAAGCAAAGTTCGTGGAGCGGCTACTTGGCGTTCCTCTGGTGCGCGGCGCGCATCGGAAGGACGGCTGTGGCCGATGTGAATACGGCGTAGTGCGCCACCTTTCGGCTGAGTAACAGGAGCAGGCATGAGTTCCACCATCGAGTCGCTGGTCAATCGCGAGTATCAATACGGCTTCACCACAGACTTCGAGGCGGAGACCCTACCGCCCGGTCTCTCGGAGGAGACGGTGCGTTTCATCTCGGCGAAGAAGGGGGAGCCGGCCTGGCTGCTCGACTGGCGCCTGAAGGCCTTCCGGCGCTGGCTCACCATGAGCGAGCCGCATTGGGGCAACGTGGAATACCCACCCATCGACTATCAAGCGGCGAGCTACTACTCCGCCCCGAAGTCGGTGAAGCCGCTGGCGTCGCTCGATGAGGTCGATCCCCAGCTGCTGGAGATGTACAACAAGCTGGGCATTTCGCTGAGTGAGCAGAAGCGCATGAACGGCGTGGCCGTTGATGCCGTCATTGATTCCGTGTCCGTTGGTACCACGTATAAAGAAGAACTCGCGCAGCATGGCATTCTATTTATGTCCTTCGGCGAGGCGGTGCGCGAGCATCCGGAGCTGGTGCAGCGGTACCTCGGCTCGGTGGTGCCCTACAGCGACAATTTCTTTGCCGCGCTGAACAGCGCCGTGTTTTCCGACGGCTCGTTCTGCTACATCCCGAAGGGCGTGCGCTGCCCGATGGACCTGAGCACGTACTTCCGCATTAATGCGGCGGAAACGGGACAGTTTGAGCGCACGCTGATTATCGCCGACGAAGGCGCGTACGTGAGTTATCTGGAAGGGTGCACCGCGCCCAAGCGTGACACCAACCAGCTGCACGCAGCCATCGTGGAGATTGTTGCGCTTGATGGCGCCACGGTGAAGTACAGCACGGTGCAAAACTGGTACGCCGGTGACGAACACGGCGTGGGCGGCATTTACAACTTCGTCACCAAGCGTGCCAAGGCGATGACGAATGCGAAGGTGTCCTGGACGCAGGTGGAAACCGGCTCGGCGATCACGTGGAAGTATCCCAGCGTGATCCTGCAGGGTGACAACAGCGTGGGCGAGTTTTACTCGGTGGCGGTGGCCAGCAAGAAGCAGCAGGCCGACACCGGCACGAAGATGATCCACATTGGCCGCAACACGAAGTCCACCATCGTGTCGAAGGGCATCTCGGCCATGCAGGGGCAGAACAGCTACCGCGGCAAGGTGCAGATTCTGCCAAAGGCCGAGGGCGCGCGCAATTACACGCAGTGCGACTCGATGCTGGTGGGCAATGCCTGCGGTGCACACACGTTCCCGTATGTGGAAGTGGGGAACAACAGCGCCATCCTCGAGCATGAAGCCAGCACCAGCAAGATCGGTGAAGACCAGATCTTCTACCTCAAGGCACGCGGTCTTGATGCCGAACAAGCGGTGTCCATGATTGTCAGCGGCTTCTGCAAGGAAGTGTTCAAGGAGCTGCCGATGGAATTCGCGCTCGAAGCGCAGCAGCTGCTCGGCATCACGCTTGAAGGTTCGGTCGGATAGGAACAGCGAAGTAAGGGGTAGGGAGTATGAAGTATGGAGTACTCCCGAGCCCGGCCTTCCTGTTCTCTACCCCATACTCCGTACTCCCTACTCCCTACTTCGCTTCTATATGCTCGTTATCAACGACCTCCACGCCGCAATCGACGGCAAGCCGATTCTGAAAGGCATCTCGCTCACCGTGAACGCCGGAGAAGTGCATGCCGTGATGGGCCCGAACGGCTCAGGCAAGAGCACGCTGGCGCAGGTCCTGGCGGGCCACCCGTCGTACGAGGTCACCGGTGGCTCCGTGACGTACAACGGCGTGGACCTGCTGGAAATGGCGCCGGAAGTGCGCGCGCAGAACGGCGTGTTTTTGGCGTTCCAGTATCCCATCGAGATCCCGGGCGTGACCAACGCGTATTTCCTGCGTGCCGCCTACAATGAAGTCCGCAAGGCGAAGGGGCTCGAGGAGGTTGATCCCATGGAATTCCTCGATCTGGTGGAAGAGAAGCTCAAGCTGGTGGATATGGACACGTCCATGATGAGCCGCTCCGTGAATGTGGGCTTCTCCGGTGGCGAGAAGAAGCGCAACGAGATTTTGCAGATGGCGGTCCTGCAGCCCATGCTGTCCATCCTCGATGAAACCGACTCCGGTTTGGACATCGATGCCCTGCGCATCGTGGCGAACGGGGTGAATGCGCTGAAGCGGCCGGACAATGCCGCCATCGTGGTGACGCACTATCAGCGCCTGCTCAACTACATCGTTCCCGATTACGTGCACGTGCTGGCCGGCGGTCGCATTGTGAAATCGGGCGACAAGTCGCTGGCGCTGGAGCTCGAAGCCCGCGGATACGACTGGGTGCTGGAGGCCGCGTGAGCGCGTCGGTGAACACCCCGGCGGGCACCACGGTGGACTTCCAGGTACAGGCGAGCGCCTTCGCCGCGTCGGCGTTGGATGGCACCGCAGCCCCGCTTACCGCGTTGCGCACCGCCGGCGCGGAGGCGTTTGCGCGTCTGGGCTTTCCAACCACGCGCAGTGAAGACTGGAAGTACACCAGTGTGTCGGCCATCGCCACCACGCCGTTCGCGCCGGCCATCGAGCGCGCGGTGGATACGCTCGATGCCGCCGCACTCGAGCCCTACACCTTCGGCGGCACGTGGCCATTGGTGGTGTTCCTGAACGGCCGGTATGCGCCGGCGCTGTCGCAGCTTGGCGCGCTCC
>CANHTA010000203.1 GCA_947463135.1 Gemmatimonadota bacterium | reverse complement strand
TCGCGTACACCACGCGCCACATCGCCGTCGCTCACCCGCACATACAGCGCACCGAGCGCCAAACACACCAGCACGATCATCACCTGCACCGCCATCCCCACCCAGCGGCGCTTCACGAGCATGAACCGATCCGGCCGTGGTGCGGGCGCGAGCTGCTGCATCGCCACCAGCTGCGCGCGCAAGTTGGCGTTCTCTGTCTGCAGCGCGCTGAACTGTTCCGCCACGTCAACCGGCAGCGGCGTGGCGGAACGGCCAGAGTCAGTGGGACGTGGCAACGGTTCTGGCGTCGTCATGGGCGTCGAAGAAGCCGGGTGAGGGATGCGGGCGTGAGAGAAGTATACCGCCGCTCTCTGCGCCGCCTGCAGTGGCGGGACCACCGACCCCAACGCCAAGGGAGGTGGATGGCATCCGGCCGTATGGTGCTGCCGGGAACCGTGAGCACGCGCGCGGAGTCTGTCTCCCATGCCCAATACGCCACCAACCCCCGATCCCGTCGCTGCCACGGCCACCCGCCTCGCCCGGGCCGCGTCGCTCTGGACATGGACCGGCCAGGCGCGCCCATCGTTCGCGGCCAAACCACAGCCAAACCAGGAAAGCGTGTGGGACTATCCGCGGCCGCCGCGGCTGGCGCCCGACGCGCGCGAGGTGATCGTGCGGGTGGGTGGCGTGGAGATTCTGCGCACCGTGCGGGCGCTCCGCCTGCTGGAGACGGCCAGTCCACCCTCGTGGTACCTCCCGCTGGCCGACGCCGTCGGCGCGGCCTTTGTGCCGGCCGTCGGCTCGTCGCACTGTGAGTGGAAGGGGAGTGCCCGCTACTGGACGCTGGTAGCCGGTGGCGTGCGGCTGGAGCGCGCGGCGTGGTCGTACGACGCGCCGCTGGCACCGTACGAGGCGCTCCGCGGCTACGTGGCGCTCTATCCCACCAACGCGGAATGCCTGGTCAACGGGGAGCGGGTGCGACCGCAGGACGGCGGGTTTTACGGCGGGTGGGTGACCAACGAGATCGTGGGGCCATGGAAAGGCGGGCCGGGATCAGGGGGCTGGTAGCGGTTCACGCTCTCCATGCGCAGGTCGCGAAAAACTTGCCGGAAAACAGTGCGGCTACGGCGTGCGATCCATCTCCGCCCGCAGTGTGGTAATCGCGCGATCCTGGGACGTGATACGGAGCACGCCACGCCGCGGATACTCGAGGTCGAGCGTAATCCAGATTGTGGTCGCCAGGGTGGCGGCGAGCACGACGGCGTAGAGGCGGCTGACGCGCGCGCGGGGGGCCATGGAGATACCAGCCACGAAGGCGGCGACGAACATGAGGAGCAGCAGGAACCCGTAGAGCAGCGGGGGCTGATGCACCTCCATGGCCATGGTGCGCGTGGTGGCGAGGTCGAACATGTCGTTCATGGCCGGCACCACGGTGGTCACGGCGCGCTGTCCCTCGGGGATGGCGACAGCCTCCACAACGAGCCCCCAGAGCGTCGCCTGCGCCTCGCCGGTCGCGCGCACGCCGGCGGCGACGGCCGCATCATCGGCGGGGGTGCGGTACACCGCCAGGCGCGCGTCCACGTAGCGCCGCAGCGCCGTGCGAATAGCCGGTCGTGCCGAAACCGGGAGCAGGTCGATGCGAAGCCAAGCGGTACCCATGGCATTCGCTTCCTGCGTAACCAGATCGCGGCGGTCGGCGAAGCGGCCGGCGGCCCCGGAGAAGGTAAAGGCCAAGAGGAGGCCGAGGATGGCGAACACCGCGCTTTCAATGGGGGCCTGTCCGGCGGTGGACGCCGCGTCGGGGGAAGCGCCAGCGGCGCGGGCAAGACGACGGCGACCGACCCGGTGCCCGGCCGAGAGGGCAATGAGGAGGCCAACGAAGGTGGCGGCCCCGAGGCCGATGCTTTGTGGCAGAAGGTCCATGGGGCGGTGCGCTCGGTCAGGAAAGGCGAGGGGATCGTGGGCAGCTCAATGTACGACGCCGCTTCTCACGGCGTGGCGCGCGCCCACCGCCAGATCTCGCCCCACTTGGGCTCCTTGCCGTGGAGAAGAATGCCGAGTGCAAAGATTTTGCCGGCGGCAAGTCGGAAGGTCCAGCTGGCACCCGCGAGCAGCAGCACCGCGAGCACCGGCTCCCACCAGGGCACGCTCGTCATGAGCATGCGCACGGGGAGCACCGCCATCGAGGTGAGCGGAAAGATCGCGAGCACTTGCGCCACCCACGTCTCGGGGCGCGAGAGCAGCGAGAACGCGAGCCCCATGGGGAGCAACGGAATAAGCAGCAGCGAGGCGCGCGGCGACGAGTTGGGATCATCGATGGTCGCGGCGACGGCAGCCATGAATGAAAACCACATGATGACACCAAGCACCGTAACCAGCAGCACCAACAGCAACGGCCACGCGTCGGAGGGCAACGGCGGCATGGTGATAGAGCTGTTCCCGAGCAACGTGGGGAGCAGCGCTACGAGCAGGAGCCCTGACGCGCCAATGAGCATCGTTCCGACAAAGGCGGCGCTCACGAGACCGAGAATCTTGCCATCCATCCACGTTTGTGGTGATACCATGGCAATCATCTGCTCGGTAATGCGCTGCTGCTTTTCGCCGGTAATCCCGGTAAACAGCGACGCGAAGCCGTTGAACAGCACCAGCATGCCGAACATGAGAATAGCGCCGGTGAACAGACGACTGCCCACATCACTGCTGCCATTCTTCAGCGTGACCGTGTTGACCTTCACCGCAAACGGGGCGAGCATCGCTGCCCGCTGCGTATCGCTGATGGGGAGCGCCGTGAACGCAGCGGCCTGACGCGCCTGTGTGAGTGCCGTCGTCGCGGCCGACGTCCAGGCGGCCCGCTTGCGTAACACGATCTCGGCAGCGCCTGCGCCCTGCACAAGCAGCGCGCCGCCCAGCGAGTCGGCCGCGATGGCGCGTCGTGCATCGGCTGCGGTGGTGAACTGTGTGGTGTCCCAGCGCACCCCGTCTACCGTGGGGAGGGCAAAGCCAAGCTGTTCGCGCCCGATCACCACAACCTCAACCTGCTTACTGCGGGCGCCCTTGGCCATCTTGGCGATAGCTCCGGAGATGGTGCTGATCGCAAGCATGATTAACACGCCGTATGCCTGCTGTCGCCACTTCACGAAGCGGTTGAATTCCCAGCGCGCAACGCGGCTCACCTGTTGCCAGCGGGTCATGCGGCCTCCGTGGTGGGCACCGACGTGTTGACACCAACGGTGTTGATATACACGTCGTGCAATGACGGCTGTTCGGTGCGCACATCGACAATGGTGAGCAACTGTGAGCAGTGCGCCAGCAGTTCGCCAACCTCATGTCTCGGCTTGAGTGTGATTTCGATCAGGCCATTATCGCGACGCTGCACGCCGCTGGCGGCGGCGTGCGCCCGCAGCGCGTCGAGCGCCGCGTCCGTGGTGTCGCGCACCTCCAGCAACAGCCGGCGCCCACTCCCCCATTGCTCACGGATGCCGGGAACGGTACCGTGCAATACTTCGCGGCCGTGTTGCATAACGAACAGGCGATCGGCGAGCCGTTCCACAAGCGACATTTGGTGCGCAGAGAAGAGCACCGTCATGCCGTCGTCGCGAAGCGATCGCACCATGGCGAGAAACAGCTCCTGATTCAGCGGGTCAAGGCCGCTGAACGGTTCATCGAGAATCACGAATCGCGGGCGGTGCATGACCGCGGCGACAAACTGCACCTTCTGCTGATTGCCCTTGGACAGTGAACCGACTTTGTCCTTGAGGCGCGCGCCGAGCTCGAGCCGTTCAAGCCAGAGCTTGGCGGCGGCGCGCGCATCGGGCGCCGTCATGCCACGCAACGTGCCGAAGTACTCCAGGACGGCGGTGAGCGGCTGGTCCTGATAGAGCCCACGCTCTTCGGGGAGATACCCCATCGCCGGCGCCGGGAGGCGAGAGTGCGTGCTCCCGTCATACTGCCACTCGATGTGCCCAGCGTCGGGGCGTGTGATGCCCACCAGCATACGGAGCAGCGTGGACTTGCCGGCACCGTTTGGCCCGAGCAGTGAAAAGATCTCGCCTGCAGAAATCTGGAACGAGATGTCATTCACGGCGTGCACACGCGCGAAGCGGCGGTGAACCTGTTGCACAGTGAGCATGGTCATCCGGGTCGTCACGGCCTACTTCGCCGCTCGGATCAGCCGTTCCTGAACCGCACGCAGCGGAAGCGTGGGCCCGCCGCTGATGTTCCACGCATTGAAGACCACCACCATCTCCTGATCGGGAAACGCCATCGGGAACTGCCCGCCGAATCCGGACCCGGCCCAGATGTATGCGCCCGGCTGTACCGGATTGTTGTAGAGCCACCACTTGTACCCATACTTCGGCGCGCCAGCGCGCGTGCTGGTTGCGATGTGCGGTGTGACGGATTCGCGCACCCAGCGTTCCGACACGACGGTCGTGCCCTTCCACTGGCCGCTCTGCAGCCACAACTGCCAGACTTTCGCGACGTCGGTGGCTTCGAGATACAACCCCCCTTCGGTGTCGATGGCACCGGAGGTGGAGCGCTTCCAGTGCCAGTTGGTGATCCCGAGTGGGGCGAAAAGATGGCTCGCCGCGTACTCCTCAATGTCAACGCCGGTGGCGCGGAAGAAGATGTGCGCAAGCAACGCGCTTTCACCGCTGCTGTAGTTGAACTGGGTGCCGGGCTCGCGCATCATCGGCCGGTCAATTGTGAACTTGACCCAGTCGGGGCTCGCCTCAAGCGCGCCGGCCGTGTTGCGCGGGTCGCTGTACGGAATGCTCTCGTTCCAGTCGAATCCGCCCGTCATGGTGAGCAAGTGGCGGATAGTGATGCGCCGTTTGCGATCGTCAAGGTTGGCCACCGCGCTGGTGTCCCAGTACGTGAGAATCGGCGTGTCGAGCGCGGGGAATTCCCCACGGGTGACCGCTACCCCGATGACCGCCGAGGCCACGGTTTTGGACACGGACTGCAGGGTGTGCAGCGTGCCCCGCCGATATGTCGGGTGCCACCACGGGTTGAAGTAATTGAAGGGCCCGGTGGGGTCGTGGGAGTTATTCAGCGACGAGCTGGCGCGCGACGAGTCACCGTAGATCCGGTCGTAGTCGCGCGGATACGTCTTGTCGGTCACGATCCGGCCGCGACGAATGACCACCATGCGGTCGATGTTGCCGTACTTCCCCGCTCTGATCTCGGCGTCGAGGCTGTCGAGCACGGCGGGATTGAGACCGACCTTCGCCGGCGTCGACGTGGGCCACGTAAAGGGCGTTGA
>CANHTA010000202.1 GCA_947463135.1 Gemmatimonadota bacterium | reverse complement strand
TAGGGCCAACGATTCGCGTGCGAACCGGCGATACCGCGCGCATCACACTCGAGAACGCCTTGCACGAGCCGACCATTTTGCATTGGCATGGTCTGCGTGTGCCGGAACAAGCCGATGGGCATCCGCGTCTCGTGATTCCCACGGGTGGCCGCTATGACTACGCGTTCCCGGTGATCGATCGTGCGGGAACCTATTGGTATCACGCGCACCCGCACCATCGTACCGGTGTGCAAGCGTATCGCGGCATGGCCGGTATGCTGCTGGTGAGTGATGCGGAGGAAGACGCGCTCAACTTGCCGCGCGGCGCGCATGAGCTGCCGCTGCTGATACAGGATCGACGGCTGACGGCGGATGGGACCTTCGCGTATGAGCCCGCGATGCATGAGCAGATGGAGGGCTTTTTCGGCGACGCGGCCTTTGCGAATGGCATTCGATTGCCGTCGCACTCCGTGGAGACCACCACCTATCGCGTGCGCATTGTGAACGCGTCCACGTCGCGCATTCTGCGACTCGCGCTGTCCACGGGCGCGCCGATGCTCCTGATTGGCAACGATGGGGGCCTTTTACCGGAGCCGGTGGCGCTCACCGAGATGGACATCAGCACCGGCGAGCGGGCGGATCTCCTGATTGATTTTGGTCGCGCTGCGGTAGGCTCCCGTGTCACCCTCACCTCTGCCGCCTTCGAGGCGCCTTCCCGTATGGGCGGCATGGGGCGTGGCATGGGGCGTGGCATGGGCGCCGGACGGATGGGCGCAGGGGGGCTCCCGCAGGGCGCTCCAATGGATCTCGTGGAGTTTACCGTTGATCGTGCCGTCACGCCGGTGGCGTGGACACCGCGCGCCTTCCCGCCGTTGGTGTCACGTGATCCGCGTGCGGCGAAACGCACGCGTACGTTTCACTTCAACAGCGCCATGATGCAGCACAACATCAATGGGCGCGAGTTCGACATGGAGCGCATCGACGAGACCGTGCGCTTCGGTGATACGGAGATCTGGACCTTCGTGAACGACAGTCCATTCCCGCATCCGGTGCACATGCATGAGGTGCAGTTTGATGTGCTCGAGCGACTCGGAGGCCGCGGGCGCATTCTGCCGTGGGAGCGCGGACGCAAAGATACGGTGCTGGTGTATCCCGGCGAACGTGTGTCCGTTCTCGCCGCCTTTGATGCGTACCGCGGCCGATTCCTCATGCACTGCCACAACATGGTGCATGAGGACATGGGAATGATGATGAACTACGCGATCGTGTAGCTCATGCTGGCGTGATGTGCTTCGCGGTGATGGCAGCGAGGGACGTGGTTCCGCTCTGCTTCATGGCAACCTCAAACTCTTTGCGGAGCAGGCCGAGTACGGCTTCAACCCCTTCCTGTCCGAACGCGCCAAGTCCCCAGATATAGGGGCGGCCGATGCCGATGGAGGTGGCCCCGAGCGCCATGGCTTTGAACACATCGGTGCCGCGACGGAATCCTCCATCACAGATCACGGGGATGCGGCCTTGGGTGCCGCGTATCACTTCGGGGAGGGCGGTGATGGTAGCCCGGCGTGAGTTTTCCGCCCGCCCGCCGTGGTTGGACACAAACAGGCCATCCACGCCATGCTGCACCGCCAGTTCGGCATCGTCGCTGGTCACAATGCCTTTCACGAGCACCTTCATGCTTGTGGTTTGCTTCAGGCGGTCGATAAACTCCCAGGTGGGCGTGCCGACTTCCGGGATGGGGGTGACCTTGGGATAGCCCACCAGATTCGGCTTCCGTCGGTTATCCCGGTCGTCCACCCGCCCGCTCACCCCGGGCAGTGGCGCCCCGCCGAGATGACACTTGGTGCACGTTCGGGTGTCTTTGCGCGCTTCGCGGATCATGGTCTCGCGGTTGCTCCCACCCAATAAGTCCACCGTAAACACGATGGCCGGCGCGCCCGCCTTTTCCATGCGCTTCACCATTTGCCGCGTGATGGCCCAGTCGGATTGGTGGTATAGCTGAAACCACACCGGACCGCCACGCGCGTCGATAGCGTCCTCGATGGAAGTCGTGGCCACGGTGGAGAGCACCATGAGGTGATCCTTCGCCTTGGCGGCGCGCGCGACGGCCAGTTCGCCAAGGGGATGAAACGCCTTCTGGCTCCCCACCGGGTTGATGACGATGGGTGTGGGATAGCGGGTGCCGAACCAGGTGACGCTGGTGTCCAGGCGGCTCACGTCGATCAGCCGGCGTGGTCGCATGGCCCAGCGGTCGAAGCCCTGCCGATTGGCCTGAATGGTGGCGTCGTCGTCGGTACCCGTGGCGAGATAGCCCCAGTGCGCCACCGGCATGTTCGCCCTGGCCACGGGTTCGAAGTCGAAGACGTCCAGCGCCTCCCCGGCGCTCCGGATGTCCTGCACCACGTGGAGGGCGTGGTCATCGCGCCCACGTTGCGGTCGTGCCTCCGCGCTCAGCAGTCGGCTCAACAGGGAGCGATCGAGACCGGCGGCGGCCAACAGCGGACTGCCGGCCAGGAACGTAAGAAAATGACGGCGATCGGCATCGATAGACATGCCCTAAGAGGCACTCATCGCCCGCCGTTGTCCAGCGCCATAGATTGTCCGCTCGCCCCCTCCCACCCGTTACTCCCCCTCCTGTGCCTTTTCCGTTTGCGCGGCGGCGTGCGCTCCGCCCTGTTGTCCGTCCCTCAGCTGGTGCCGTACCGGCGTTGGGTACTGGTGCGCCGATCGCCGTGGCGCTGCTTACCGTGGCGCTCACGGCCGTGAGTCACACGGCCCACGCCCAAGCGGTTGCCCCACGCCTGGATGCGGCGGTGGCCGATTCGTTCGCCCGGGCGGCGCGTGCGCGGCCACGCCCGTCGTTCAGCACGCTTCGGGTCACCACGGCGCCAAACATCGACGGCAAGCTTGACGAGGCGATGTGGTCGCAAGGCACCCCGGTTCGCGATTTTGTTCAGCGCGAATTGAATGAAGGGGTGCCCGCTTCCGAGCGCACGGAAGTGCGTCTGGCAACCGACGGTGTGAATCTGTACATCGGGGCGCGCATGTATGACCGCGAGCCGCAGCTGATCGTGCCGGGAGAGAAAATCCGCGACGTCCCACTCGCGAACAGCGATCACATCGCCTTCGTGTTCGACACCTATCACGATCATCAGAACGGGTTTGTGTTCGCGACCACGCCCGCTGGTGTCGAGTATGACGGGCAGGTGATTCGTGAGGGCGAGGGTGGTGGGGCGCAGGTGGCGGGGCAGAACCGCATGCAGGCGGGCGGGATGGGTGGTTTCAACGTGAACTGGGACGCCAGCTGGACGGTGGCCACCACGGTGGACTCCCTCGGCTGGACCGCGGAATTCCGGATCCCCTTCTCGACGCTGCGCTATCAATCAGGCAGTGCAGAGCAGACGTGGGGCATGAACGTCTCGCGCAACATCCGCCGCAAAAACGAAGAGTTGTACTGGGCTTTTATTCCGCGCCAGTTCAATCTCTACCGGTTGTCCATTGCGGGAAATCTGACCAATCTCACCTTGCCGGTGCGGCGCATCCGCACGGTCACGCCGTATGTCCTGGGGGCGTCGCAAGAGCGCTGGACGAGCGGCGTCAAGCAGGACACCAAGCGTCCCGTGGAGTTCGGTGGTGAAATCAAGTACGGTGTCACGCCATCGCTCACCCTTGATCTCACGGCAAACACCGATTTCGCACAGGTGGAAGTTGACGATCAGCGCGTGAATCTCACGCGCTTCCCGATTTTCTTCCCAGAGAAACGTCCGTTCTTTCTGGAAAACGCGGGCGTCTTTTCGGCGGGCACCCCGCAGGCGGTTGATCTCTTCTTTACCCGACGGATTGGCATATCGGAGAATGGGACGCCGGAGCCGATTCTCGGTGGCGGCCGGTTGTCAGGGCGGATTGGCGGCACCACCGTGGGCTTGCTGCAGATGGTAACCGATGCCCCCGACGCGCAAAGCGCTGGTCAGTCGTTCACCGTGGGGCGCGCCATCCGGGAGCTGTCGTCGCGCTCGCGCGTGGGGGCCATGGTGGTGCAGCGTATGGCCACCGATGACGGCGGGGATGTGAATCGCACCTTTGCCGTGGACAGCCGCATTGGACTCGGGCAGCGATGGACTAGTGATCTGTGGGCCGCACGTACAACCACCCGTGATCTGACCGGTGACGCGAATGCGTTCAGTGGACGCCTCGCCTACCAGACCAACGTGTGGAACCACAATGCGCGCGTTGCCCATATCGGTGAGGACTTCAATCCGGAGGTGGGCTTCATGAGCCGTCCGGGTGGATATCGCGCGTATGACATCTCACTCATGCGCCTGGTCCGTAAGCCGGAATGGGCGTGGTTCCGGCAGTGGAACCCGCACGTGAGTTATCGCAGCGTGTACGGCGCCGAGGATAACTTCTACCAAACGGGCTATTGGCACATTGATCTTACGGAAATTGAGCTGGCCAATTCCACGAAGTTCGGACCAGAGTACAACATCTCGCACGAGGGACTGCAGGCCCCCTTCACGATTGCGCCGGGCGTGGTCCTCCCTCCCGGGCAGTACGACTGGGGTACCTTCGGTTGGGACTATGTCACCGATCCGAGTGAGAACATCACCGCCACAGGCCGGTTCGACGTGGGGCAATTCTGGACCGGCCGACGCAGCGGTGGCAGCGGGACCATTACGGTGCGGCGTGGTGCCACCTTCTCGGGTTCCTTTACGGCAGACTACAACGATGTGCGGCTTCCGCAGGGCAACTTCATCCGCTCGCTGCAGGCCGTGCGGCTGAACTATTTCTTCTCGCCCCGCGTGTTTGTGCAGACGCTCACGCAATACAACAATCAAGCGTCCATTTTTTCGTCGAACGTGCGCTTTGGCTGGCTCAACACGGCCGGCACCGGCTTGTTTATTGTGGTGAACGATGGACGGGCGGCCTCGGGCTTCTTTGATCTCGGCGCCCCGCAGCAGCGCTCGGTGTTTCTGAAGTACACACGCCAGTTCGGCACGGGTGGCTGAGGCGCTGTTTTCGTTTCTGGTGCAACAGCGTACGCAGCCATTGCACCGCGCGACCATAACACACGGGCGGCCAGTAAACGTACTGGCCGCCCGTGTGTTGCTCCTGCCCGCTCGCGATTACGCGACAGTGTTCCGGCGACGATGCGCGGCAAGGAGGCCCAGCATACCGAAGGAGAGCAAGGCCATGGAGGACGGCTCGGGAACCACGCCGATCTCGGTGCCGATCTTGTCTTCAATGGCCGCACCAAAGGTGCTGAAATTACTGGCGGAACGGCTGAAGCCGTTGGCCGTCTTG
>CANHTA010000201.1 GCA_947463135.1 Gemmatimonadota bacterium | reverse complement strand
CGGTACGGCCACCGGATGGAGTGGCACCGCGACGCACGCACAGGCCGCGGGCGCTACCTGCAACATTGGCGCCGGCACGGCGACGCCGACGGGCTTGGCCGAAGGTCAGCCGGGCGGCGCGGCTTGTAAGTAAGCGCCACCGCGGCCATTCACGCCGCGGCGGTGAACGGGGTCGGGCTTCTGCCCGACCCCGTTCGCGTCTGCGCAGACTGGGTGCCCCACGGTGGAACCGCGCGGTCCCCCGAGCGCCACTTGAGCGCGTCGACTGGACAACGTGCGTGGCGCTCACGCCGCGCATGGCACAACCACGGCGAATTGGGAGAACGGAGATGCAGCGACGAAGGCATCACGGCTTCACGCTTATTGAACTGCTTATTGTGGTCGTGATCATCGGCATCCTGGCGGCAATCGCCGCTCCAAAGTTTGCCGACACGAAGCGCAAGGCCTACGTAGCGGCCTTAAAGGCCGACTTGAAAAATATGGCGTCGGCCGCCGAAGGTTTTCTCGCGGAGACCGACAGCTACGCCGGCATGGCACTGCCGCCGAGCTCCCCAGGAGTGACGCTGACGTACGTCGGCACGGCCACCGGGTGGAATGGCAGTGCCACCCATACGCAGCAGCCAGGCCTCACGTGTGTGATCGGTGTGGGCACGAGTACGCCGCCCACCCTGGCTGAAGGGCAACCGGGCGGCGTGAGCTGCAAATAGGTGCAGTTGAGGCCCTTGGTGATGGCGGCGTGTACGGGGTCGGGCAGCTGCCCGGCCCCGTTGGCTATCACTACCGCGGGTGGCCAAGGCACCGACGTTGCACAATGCAAAAGATTGGCGAAATAGCAGGGCGTAGAAAGTGATGCCTCACCGCATCTGATGTCTAACACAATGTAATATAGCGACTTAGCAAACGAGCGCGGCGTGGTATGGGCATTGCCTTACGCATCGCCATCGAGACGGGCAGAGAGGCCTGGACTCACCCCCCCCTGTGGAGACAGACAATGCAGCGCACCCGGAAAGGTTTCACCCTGATCGAACTCCTCATCGTCGTCGTGATCATCGGCATTCTCGCCGCCATCGCGATCCCGAAGTTTGCTGATACGAAGCGCAAGGCGTACGTGGCGGCCATGAAGTCCGACCTGAAGCGGACGGTCTCGGCTGCGGAAGGCTATTTCGCTGACAACAACACGTATGTCGGCATGACGGCGCCGACCGGTTCGAGCGGTGTCTCGCTCACGTTTACCGGAACAGCCACGGGATGGACCTCCACGGCCACGCACGCACAGGCGGCGAGCGCCAGCTGCTCGGTTGGAGCCGGCACCAGCACGCCGACGGGCTTGCAAGAAGGCCAGCCGGGCGGCGCGGCCTGTAAGTAAGCGCCATCGCGGCGGCTTGCGCCGCCGCAGCAAACGGGGTCGGGCTGATGCCCGACCCCGTTTGCGTAAGGGGCCAAGCAATTGCTTGGCCCCTTGTCGCGTTCCGGACACGGCCGGCGCGGCGCCCAGTTGCCACATTGGCTGTCCGCGAGCATCCTCCACCTGTGCTCGCCATCCCGACTCCCCGCATTCATCAGCGCCTCAAGCAGGTGCTCGCCCTCGCCAGCGGTGCGGCGCTGGCCGCGATTATCCTCACCATGTGGTTCACCGATCACCTTCCGCCGATGGTGCGCTGGCCACTCGTGGCGCTGTTGGTGATGCTCGTGTCGGTGGTGTGGGTCAGTGTGTTGCGACGGCAGGTCGTTGCGCTGGTTGAAGTCCCCTTGGCCCAATGTGTGGCGGCCGCAGAGGCGATTGCGGCGGGCGATAGCACCCGGCGGGTTCCTGTGGGTGATACGCACGAGTTCGCCCAGCTGGCCGTGAGCATCAACCGCATGACGGAACAGATGCTGGCCGCCACCCAGTCGCGGCTCCGCGTGGAGAAGCTCGCCACCATGGGACGCATCGCCGCCGGCGTCTCGCACGAAATCGGCAACCCCGTGTCGGCCATTGCCAACTACGCGCATGTCCTCCGCATGCGCACCGTTGATGTACCCGGTACAACGGAGCCCATCGACGCGCTCGAACGCGAGATTGCCCGTATCGATCGGATCATGCGCGGCCTCCTGGACTACGCCCGCCCGCGACGACTCACGCCGAAGCCCATCGTCGTTGATGAGGTGATCCTCGATGTCGTGCGGCTCCTCGACGATCAAGGCATCGTGCGTCGTTTCCGCGTTACCCGTAACCTGGAAGCGGCGGACGGCATGGTGTACGCGGAGCGGCATGACCTGGAGCAAGTCTTCGTCAATCTGTTGCTCAATGCGGTTGATGCCATGGATCGCGAAGGGGACGTGGTGATCAGCAGTCGCATTAACGACGCCCAGTCGTTCGCCGAAACCATCGACAAGCGTCGCGACGACCTCACGCCGCAACGGTGGGTGCATCGACCAAGTAAACGGGCGCTGGCCTGGCTGGCGCGTCCCGCAGGGCCGTCCCGGTTTCTTCAGGTGGTAATGGCCGATTCCGGCACCGGCGTGGCCCCCGACGACGAAGAGCGCATTTTCGAGCCCTTCTTCTCCACCAAACAACCCGGCAAAGGCACCGGCCTCGGTCTCGCGATTGTGGCGAGCACCATCGAAAATCTCGGTGGCACCATCTGGGTACAGCGCGCCCGTGAGGGCGGCGCCGCGTTTGTGATGCTCTTCCCGCTCCACTCCGGTGGGTACGGTCGCTCTCCCCAGACACCCGACGAGCGCGCTGCCGCCGAATGACCCTGCTCGCACGATTCCGGTAACGCAGGCGCGACAGGGAGGCACTACCGTGTGACCCGTGCCCCCGGTCTCTCCATCATTCTCCCCATCGGTCATTCCATCGCGACCACGTCGCGGGCAGCTGCTGCTCGAGTGCCTCATTGCACTGGTGCTGGTGGCGGTTGCCGGTCTCGCGTTCGCGGCCGCCTCGGTGTCCGCGATAACCTTGGGGGACGACGCGCTGCAGTTGGCGCGTGCGCAGCGGGAACAGGGCAATGACGCCGGGCTCGCGCTGTTGGCACCGTGCGACACGGGCACACGTCACGTGGCAACCACCCGCTGGCCCACCTCGAGGCTACGCGTTGATGTCGCACTGACGGGCAGCGCACCGCTGGTTCGGAGTCGCGTCGAGGTGCGCTGGACCGCCTCGTCGCTCGCCTTCGCCGCGGCGCGTGAGCTACACGTGAGCAGCGCCGGACGGTGCCGGTGACCATTCCCGCAACGCGGCGTCGAGGCGGCACGCTGGTGGAGCTTCTCGTCGCTCTGCCCCTTGCGGCGCTCGTGGCTGCCCTCGCCGCCGCGACGCTGATCGGGGGCTGGCGCCTGAACCGACGGGTGGCCGCAACCCAAGGGACCGCCCGTGAGTTCCGGCATGCGCAGGCCACCTTCGAAGCGGAGCTTCGTCCCCTGCGTGCACGAGATATTCACGCGGTCAGCGATACCGCGCTCGAATTCGACGCCCTCGTGGGCGTCGGCGTCATCTGCGCCGCAACCGGCGCCGCCGTGGAGCTCGCCTCTGCCGATTCCCGCGACCCCCGTGGCATCGGATGGGCGAGTCTGGTGCGAGCCGGCGACATCCTGTCGCTCTGGCACCAGCACCGCGATACGCTCGCCACGCTGGTGGAATGGCAAACCACTGCGCGGGCGAGCCAGTGGGGAGCGGCATGCGCCGCGTCACCGTGGATGGCCCAGTGGGCCGATCGGCGAACGGTACGCCTTACTCTCGCGAATCCGCCCTCGATGCCGGTGGTGGTTGGCGCCGCCATGGCTGTCCGTCGTCGCACGCAACTGGCGCTCTACCGCAGCGGGACCGCATGGTATCTCGGGCGACGCGCGCGAACGAACGGTACATGGGAGGTCATCCAGCCCGTTGCCGGCCCCTTCGTGTCCGCGTCCCAAGGCGGGCTGACTCTCCAGCTCTTCGATGCACGCGGAGCACGCGCCGACCAGCTCTCCGCCGCCGCCGCGGTCCATGTTGAGCTGCGCGCCGATCGTGCTCCCGACGGAGGCAGCGCACCCAAACGGGATACGGCGGCCTTTCAGGTCATCCTCAGGGGGGAAAGTGGCGCCCGGCCGCGCTGAACGCTCCCGCGGTCACCGGCGCCGTGCGGGATTCGTCCTGCCATTTGTGGTGGTGGCCGCGGCCCTCATTGCGGTGCTTGGTTTCACGGCGATCACCACCAGCTGGCGCGCTGTTCGTGCCGCGCGACTCGCGGCCAGCGGGGTGCGCGCCCAGTTCGCAGCGGACGAAGGGCTCGCGCTACACCTCGATGCCTGGCCCGCGGAGTCCGTTGCCGCCCTGGCACTCGGCACGACGCACACCTCCCGCCTCACGACGCAGATCGGCGACCCCATTACGGTGCGCCTCACGCGCACCCACCCCTTGGTCGCATGGGTATCGGCTGAGGTTACGCTCAAACCATCCGGTTCGGTGGCGGCAGTGCAACGACAGGTAACGCGCGTCGTGGCGCTTGATCCACCTTCACTGCCCGTCATTGGCGCGCTGACCGCCATCGGTACGGTGCACGTCGCAGAGCTCACCACCATTGCGGGCCAAGACCAGACCGACACTGGCGATGCCTGTGGGCCTTTGCGCGATACCCGCGCTGTCCCCCCGATCGCCGCGGCGATGGTCTCGGCGCCAGCGCACGCCGAGCGGGGTGAACCGGCCTTCCTCCGGCTCTCCGATACCACCCGGGTACGCGCCGCGTTTGAGGCGGCGTGGCCCGCCATCCTCGCCCGGAGCGCTGTTCGCCACGCCGAGGGGAACGTGAGCGGGTTGCCCCAGATGCCGGGATGGCACGCACTGGTGCTCAATGGGCCACAGGTTGCGGTGCCGTCTCCCGCTCGCTGGCGCGGACTGCTCGCCATCAGCGGTGATTTGGTGGTCGGTGGGAGCCTCGACGTGGAGGGGGTGCTGGTGGTGCGCGGGCGACTGGACGCACGCCGTGCGAGCCTGCGGGTCCGTGGTGCCGTGGTGACTGCCTCGCATGGCCACCCCGATGTCGAGTTGGGCGACCACACCCGCATTCAATTCGATCGCTGCGCGGTGCTCATGGCACTGGCCACCGTCGCGCTGCCCCGCTCATCACCGTTTTTCCTCTGGGTACATCCGGCGTTTTGACGGCGGTCCAGTCAGAACGCCCGATCGTCCCGTCAGGCAGACCGGGCGGCCACCGTCACGAAATACACCCTCGTCCCCCGGTTTTCCCTAGGGGGGCGTTACCTCGTGAGGGGACAGTCGTTTCATGTGAGTAATGCCGGAAGCAGTCAGGTCAATGTGTCCACTTGGTGGGCGCAGCGCCATTCGG
>CANHTA010000200.1 GCA_947463135.1 Gemmatimonadota bacterium | reverse complement strand
TAACTTCTCCCGTTCGTCGGACGCGGTATGATTACTCCACGCACCGCGCGCCGAGTGCAGCTCTCTACGCGCGCCGCGGCGAGCGCCGTGAGCCTGTTCGCGCTGGGGGTCGTTTTCATGGCCGGGCCACGTCCCAGCGTGGGGTGGACCGACACGAGCCCGTACGCCGAGACGATGCACATCGTCGCGTCGGCGCTTCCTGACAGCATCGCGGCGTTTCCCGTGTGGTTCGCCACACAGGAGCGCGCCGCTGGGGTGACTGATCCCGACGTGGCCAAGCGTGTCGTCTTCGCCGACAGCGCGAATCCGGCGAAGACCGCGTGGAGCGTTGTGTACATACACGGCTTCTCCGCCACGCGACAGGAAACCTCTCCGCTCAGCGAAGAGGTAGCGCGCGCCCTCGGCGCCAATCTGTACGAAACGCGTCTGCGCGGTCACGGCCTGCCGGGCGATTCACTGGGGCATGTGCAGGCGCGCGACTGGATGAGCGATGCTGCGTTTTCCCTCGACGTGGCGCGACGGCTCGGCGATTCCGTGCTGGTGATTGGCACCAGCACCGGCGGCACACTCGGTGTGTGGCTGGGCACGCTGCCCAAGCCGGTGCGCGAGGGGCTGCAGGCCCTCGTGCTCATCTCGCCCAACTTCGGCCCGAAAGATCCCGCCGCCGGTCTGCTCACGTTGCCGTGGGCCGAGGTGGTACTGCCGCGCTTCATTCCGCAGCGCGAGTGGGTGCCAAAAAACGACGAGCAGAAGCGCTTCTGGACCATGCGCTATCCTTCCACCGCGCTCTTCCCCATGCAGGCGCTGGTCGAGCACGTGCGCGAGGCGTCGCTGGATGGGTACGACGTCCCCACCCTCGCGTTCTTCAATGAGGGCGATCAGGTGGTGGACGCTAAGCGGACCACCACCTGGCTCGATGCGCTCGATGCCGTGGGCCGCGTGAAAGCGGAGCGCGTGGTCGTGATGCCCAAGGCCGGCGAAGACGGGCATGTGATTGCCGGTCGCATAGTGGCCCCGAGCCAGACCGCAACGTTTCGTGATCGCATCGTCGCCTTTGTGGGGCGTCGATAGCGCCGACGCCGCACGGGCAAACGGCTCAGCTTTCGCGGAGCCTGATCAACCCTTCCTGTGCCACCGACGCCACCAGCGTGCCGTCCTGCTGAAAGATCTCGCCGCGCACGAAGCCACGCGCGCCGGCCGCCGCGGTGCTGTCCATGCTGTACAGCAGCCACTCGTCGGCACGGAACGGGCGGTGCATCCAGATGGTGTGGTCGAGCGACGCGAGTTGCAGGCGCGGATCGCGGTACGACACCTGATGCGGCAGTAGCGCGGTGGGCAGGAAGCCGTAGTCCGACGCGTACGCCACGATCGCCTGATGCGTGATGGCCTCGTCGGGGAGCCGATCAATCACGCGGAACCACACAAACCGCTTCGATCCGCGCGATTCATCGGTGCCCGGCACGTGTGACGTGAACGAGCGGAAGTCGATGGGGCGATCCTGCGTCAGCACCGTACGCAGTTCCGGCGGCAGCACTTCGGCCCGCTCGCGGATCTGCTCAAGCTCCGGCATGAGGTCTTCAGGGGGTGGCACGTCAGGCATCACACTCTGATGCTCGAGGCCGTCAATATGCACGTGAAACGAGGCCGACAGATGGAAGATCGCCTCGCCATGCTGGATGGCCGTGACGCGTCGGCTGGTAAAGCTGCCCCCGTCTCGCGGGCGGTCCACGAAGAACACAATCGGCGCCTTGAGATCACCGGCGCGCAGGAAGTACCCGTGCACCGAGTGCGCCTCGCGCGGCCCGTCTACGGTGCGACGCGCCGCCACCAGCGCCTGCGCGAACACCTGCCCGCCGAACACACGGCCGGTGCCGAGATCGCGGTTCTGTCCGCGATAGATATTGACCTCGAGCTTCTCGAGCTCGAGCAACGATAGCAGTTCATTGACGATGCTCATAGAAGACAATATGCGCATGAGTTGTGGCCAACGCGATGCGGCGATAGCATGGACAGATGAATCGCGCGCTTCGCTCCTTCCTGTTGGCGATCCTGTGTGCCGGTGCCGCGTGGTCGCTCTCCCGCACCAAAGGGGCATCGCCCCCAACGCTGCCGACGCCTGCGTCTGCCCCCGCGTCCGGGGCCGAGGCGTCCGCAACCAGTTCCGTTGGCTTTCGCACCCCCGCGCGACTGGCCGAGCATTACGGGAAGCACGGGCGGGAGTTCGGGGCCATCTCGCAGGCCGAGTATCTGCAGCGCGCTCAGCAATTGCGCGACGCGCCGGTGGGCGGTGACATACTGGAGGTGGTCCGCCAATCCGACGGGATCATCTCCCGCTTTGACCGCGGAAGCGGAGCCTTTCTGGCCGCCGACCCCGACGGCACGATCCGTACGTTCTTCAGGCCCAACGACGGGGAGGCCTACTTCCGCCGTCAGGCCCGTCGTTCCCCCCGATCCTGAGCCGAGGCGAAGGCACCGATGATCAGCGCCGAGCAGCGCCTGGAGCAGTGGGCCCGAACCGTGGACGACGTGGAGCACGGCTACGCGCTCACCTACGAGGACTACCTGAACGACCTCGACGTGAGGCGGACCCTCGACGACACCCCCCTCCCTCAGTCCGTGCAGGAGCAGCTGTCCCGCCTCGACACCCGCTTCCGGGCGGCCACCTTCCCCTCGGGGGAGTGTGTCTGGGGGGTGGACAACGAGGAGGCCGAAGGGTGGGACCGGGTGACCCACTGGTACTATTGGCGGCTGCCAACGCATCCCGGACCCGCCTTTCACGACGCCTGACCGATTATCTTTCAGGGCTATGTCCCAACGTCCTGACTCCGTGGAAGCCAGCCGCAGCCTCGCCGAGCGCGTGCGCGCCGCAACCGAGCTGCTTGAACAGTTCGCCGTCAACCGGGCCGAGCTGCTCGAGCTCACCGACGACGATCGCAATCGCCTGCTGAAGGCCGCCGGCGAGGTATCACGTCCCGACGCGATCCTGCGTCGGCAGATGGTCAAGGCGACCAAGCGCAAGAAGCGCGTTGAAAAGACCCTGCGCGTGCAGGAGGCCGAGTCGCAGCTGCAGGACACCGGCATCCGTCGCCTGCGCCGCCAAACGGTGTTCACCACCCCCAACTATCTGCCGCCGGCCTCCGACGAGCAGGTCACCGTGGACGCCGAGCCCGACTTCCGCGAAGCGCTTGAAGAGCAGCATTGCTACGTGTGCAAGCGCAACTTCACGGTGCTGCACCACTTCTACGACCAGCTCTGCCCCACGTGCGCCGAGTTCAACTATCGCAAGCGTGGCGAGTTGGCCAACCTCACGGGACGCACCGCGCTGCTTACCGGCGGCCGGGTGAAGATCGGCTATCAGGCCGGCATCAAGCTGCTCCGGTCGGGCGCGCGTCTCATCGTGACCACGCGCTTCCCGCGCGACTCCGCCGCGCGCTACGCCGCCGAGCCCGACTTCGAGCAGTGGTCGCATCGCCTTGAGATCTTCGGACTCGACCTGCGCCACACGCCGAGCGTGGAAGCGTTCTGCCAGCACCTCATGGACACGCACGACCGGCTCGACTTCATCGTGAACAACGCCTGTCAGACGGTGCGTCGTCCGCCCGACTTCTACAAGCACATGATGGACGGCGAGACGGCCGCCCTCAGCAGCATGCCTGAACAGGTGCGCAAGCTGCTGGGCGCCTACGAAGGCGTACGGGGCTATCACATGCTCCCGGGCTCTACCGACGCCGAAGATGGCGAGATGCTCACCCCGAAAACACTGCCCCGCGCGTTGGCCGAAGTGGCGGGGATCACGCACGCCGCGGAGCTGTCGCAGGTGGCGCTATTGCCGGAAGAGCACACCGACCGCGGACACCTGTTCCCTGAGGGGAAGCTCGATCAGGACATGCAGCAGGTGGATCTGCGCGACCGTAATTCATGGCGCCTGCTCATGCATGAAGTGCCGAGCGTGGAGCTGCTGGAGGTGCAACTGGTGAACGCGATTGCGCCGTTCCTGTTGAATGCGCGGCTCAAGCCGCTCATGCTGCGCACGCCGAATCGCGACAAGCACATTGTGAACGTGTCGGCGGTGGAAGGCCAGTTCTACCGCAAGTTCAAGACAACGCGTCACCCGCATACAAACATGGCCAAGGCGGCGCTCAACATGATGACGCGCACGTCGGCGGCCGACTACGAGTTCGACGGCATCCACATGAACGCGGTGGACACCGGCTGGGTGACCGACGAAGATCCCGTCCACATTGCGGAGAAGAAGGTGGCCGAACATCGCTTCCATCCGCCGCTCGACATCGTGGACGGCGCGGCGCGCATCGTCGATCCCATCATCGACGGCATCAACACCGGCGAGCATGTGTGGGGCAAGTTCCTGAAGGACTACACGCCTACCGACTGGTAGCCTGTGCGCGCAATCTGGATCCGGTGGTGAGGCCTGACGGGCTCACCACCGGAGCGGGCGTCACGGATTGATGCGGAGCCGAATCACGCGGGGATACGGGTCATTGTCGAAGCCGTGCACGGTTGATCCTCGTATCTCGTCGAGCATGGGAAGACGTGCCGATACGAACACCGCCTTCCCTGTGTTGACGTCGGCGAGATACGTGTCCAATCGTTCCCAGAGCACCCGATTCCGCATGGAGCGCGCAGTACGATATCCCACTTGAATGATCGCATAGACGCCGAATGGCGCGATGCGATACGTGTAGGACGAGTTGAGACTCTTGGGGTCCGCACCAATGGAGTGGCGGGACTTCTCATCAACCTCCTCGAGCTCACGTCCGGGGGTGAAATCACGCAGGCGTAGTCTCCACTGCTCGGCACCATCGGCGGTGTGACTGAGAATGAAGGGGAGCTTGGACTGCGTCGAGACGGTTGAGCCGTCCGTCATGCATCCCACGGTCCCTTCAGACATGATCATCCGCGCGAGCGACGTGGGTGTGGCGTACACCTCGCCGTAGCTGCTCGTCTCACGTCCAGCGGTATTGAACCTTCGAACGAGTTTGTCAGCGGGTTTCGCGCCCGGAGAAAAGGTGACGAGTTGCCCCTTCGACTCGCACGCGCCGGATGGATCGCCGACGTTGGGAACCACACGGAGCAGACGAGTCGCTGCTTTGTTCTCCGCTGCGATGTACTTCGTGCCCAGCACCGCATCGGTGACCGCCACTGCACCGTTGCCCGTGGTCCATATGGAGACGCCGAAGCGAAGATCGAGCGGACCGCTCCCCTTCTGCCCGATGGTGAACTCCGGCGTACCGTCTGGAGCGAATACGCGGAGGTTGCTGAATCCCATATCCAGCACGAACACGCGTCCGCGTGCATCGACGGCGATATCGTTGATCAAACCAAGCACCGTCGACTCATCGCCATCCAATTCGCCTATGG
>CANHTA010000199.1 GCA_947463135.1 Gemmatimonadota bacterium | reverse complement strand
GTGCGAGAGATCGTGGCCGACGAAATCGTGCGATTGGGCGAGATGGTGACCCTGAACACGCAGTCGGTACCACATACGGTGGAGAGCGTAGCATATTCCGTGGCAGACGGGGAGCGGCGTCTCGTGTACACCGGCGACACCGGCGTCAGCGACGCGCTTGGAGCATGGGCAACGGGATGCGATCTGCTGTTGGCCGAGTGTTCGCTCCCCGACGCGATGGCGATGCGCGAACACCTCACGCCGCGACAGGCTGGACAGCTCGCCGCGCAAGCCGTCGCGCGTCGTCTCGTCCTGACGCATTTTTATCCTCCGGTTGACGTCGTGGATATCCTCGGCGACGTGGCGCAGTATTACACTGGTCCGACAGTCCTGGCGACTGACGGCTGGTCCATCGAATTCTGAGGACGTGACATGCTGGTCGTAATGCAGCCCAACGCGACCGCCGCAGAGATCACTACGGTCTGCGACGAGATTGTGCGACAGGGCTTCAAGCCACTCCCGATGCCCGGTGCCGTGCGCACGGCGATCGGTCTCCTGGGCGATGACGCGCAGGTGGATTGGTCGTATATCGAAGGGCTGCGCGGGGTGGCCAATGTCCTCATCGTGCAGAAGCCGTATCGTCAGGCCTCTCGTGAATGGAAAACCGACACCACCATTGTGGAGATCACCCCGCAGGTTCGTGTCGGCGGACGCGAAATCGTGGTTTTCGCCGGTCCCTGTTCGGTGGAAAACGAAGCCCAGATTCTTGCGGCAGCGCATGCCGTGCGAAACGCTGGTGCGCATGCACTTCGCGGCGGTGCCTTCAAGCCGCGCTCGTCACCCTATGCCTTCCAAGGCCTCGGCCTTGAGGGGCTGAAGCTCCTCGCGCTCGCGCGCCAGGAAACGGGACTCGCCATCGTGACGGAAGCGATGGACGAACGTGGTGCGGACATGGTGGCCGAGTATGCCGACTGCATTCAGATCGGCGCGCGCAACATGCAGAATTACTCGCTGCTGCGTCATGTGGGGCGACTCAACAAGCCGGTCCTCCTCAAGCGCGGTATGGCGGCCACGATCAACGACTTGCTGCTCAGTGCCGAGTACGTGCTTGCCGAGGGGAACCCCAACGTGATTCTCTGCGAACGGGGCGTCCGAACCTTTGACAGCGCCACGCGCAATTTGTTTGACCTCACCGCCATACCCGTGGTTCAGAAGCTGTCGCACTTGCCCATCATGGCTGATCCCAGCCATGGAACCGGATTGCGCGACAAGGTCACGCCGATGGCGCGTGCCGCCGTCGCGGCTGGTGCGGACGGTATCCTCGTGGAAATGCATCCGACACCCGACAAAGCGCTCTCTGATGGCGCCCAGTCCCTGTATCCGGAGCAGTTCACGGAACTCATGCGGCAGTTGCGGCTGATCGCCGGAGCCATCGATCGTGAGCTCGCCCCTGCAGCCGTAACGCCCAGCACGGGCACGTCGGACGCCGCTCGCTAACCGCTGGGCACCCGCAGCAGCGGCGCGGGTAATGACAGCTATGACAACCATGCATCCATTCTCCACGTCGGCCTACGCCGCGATCACCCTCGTCCTCGCCTCACCGCTTGGTGTATCGGTCGCGGCGCAGTCCGCCGACGCGGATGCGGCGTATGCACGCGTGACCCAAGTGTGGTCAACCACGAAAACGCTGCAGGCCAACTTCGATCAGACCATCACCAACCCGATTCTCGGTCGGACGGTCTCTTCACGGGGCGTCTTCGTTCAGGAGCGCCCCAATCGCGTGTCGATCACCTTCACGGAGCCAGCCGGCGATCGTATTGTGGGCGACGGCAAGCATCTGTGGGTGTACCTCCCCAGCAGCAGCCCGAAGCAGGTCTTGAAGTTGCCGGCCGATGCCGACGGCGCGATCGTGGCGGATCTGCTTAGTCAGCTGTTCGATACGCCCAAACGTGCATTTACCATTACCGGCGGAGAGACCGTGCAGATCAACGGTCGCGCGACGCGCCGCGTGCAGTTGGTACCCAAGAGTGCGGCGGCAGTACCCTTCAGCAAAGCCGTGCTGTGGCTCGACGGCACGGAGGCGCGCCCGGTTCGGGTGCAAGTGCTCGACAGTCAGGGCATCGATCGCCTGATTACGCTCACCAGCTGGGTGGTGGACGCCACTCTGCCCAAAGACGCCTTCCGGTTCATCATGCCCAAAGGTGCGACGGTCTCGACAAAACTCCCCGGCAGCGATTAACGCAGCTTCTCAGGGACCTCAACGGCGCGTTTCTCAACGGGCGTAGAGAACAGATCACGCGGAGTCCGGGCACCCTGCAAGAGCACCATGGCGCGCTGGAGGGCGCTGTCGTCTTGGGTGCGGCGCATGAAATCCGCATCGGCGCCAAAGGCCACCCGCGTCATCTCATAGCCAAGTGACCGCGAAATCCACGGCGACGCGCTGTCAAACACGGCACGGGGTGGAGCGACGCCGCGACGGACCAGCTCGGCGTACAGGGCGTCCAGCATCGCTGGGGTTACCGGATCTCCGGGGCCGCGCATCTGGCGCGTGGTTGCCTGCGCCTGTCTGGCAAGCGCGTCGCGATACGCACCCGCATTTTTCCCCATGGCCCGTGCCAACGACTGCACCTGTAAGGGCGTGGTGGTGTCACCGGCCACCACATCCGGCGTGATGCCACCACCACCGAACACCGTCCGACCGGCATCGGTACGGAATAGTGGCCGGATGGTATCCGGCAAGGTGACCTCTGCACTGTCGTCGCCCAGGTCGTCGAGGTCGCGCGCAGGCGGGCGGGTGATGCTTCGTCCGGCGGGGGTGTACCAACGCGCCACGGTGAGGCGCAATGCGCCACCGCTGGAGAGCGGATACACGTTCTGCGCACTGCCTTTTCCGAAGGTGGTGACCCCAAGCACGATCGCACGATCGTGGTCCTGCAGCGCCCCGGCGACAATCTCCGACGCGCTCGCACTGGCGCGATCCACAAGGACCACCAGCGGCAACGTGGGCCAGCGCTGCGGAAGACTATCGGTGTACACCTGCGGCGGCGAGCCGGGACGCCCACGCAATTGTACAATGCTCTGTCCCTGATCCAGGAACAGCTCGGCGACCGCCACCCCCTGTTCCAACAGCCCGCCCGGATTTCCTCGCAAATCCATCACCAGCGAACGCGCACCACGCTTCACCACCGAATCCACCGCGGCGGTTAACTCTGCGGCGGTTTGCGCACTGAACACGTTGAGATCGACATAACCCACGCCGTTGGGCAACAGCTGCACCCGTTGCACCGCGCGCAGATGCACCTTGTCACGCACCAACGTGAAATTCACACGCGACTCACCACGTTCCACGGTAAAGGTGACCCGTGATCCCGGTGGTCCACGCATCGCCTTCGATGTTTCATCGCGCGACCACCCACGGGTGGACTCTTGCCCGACGAGCACGAGCCGGTCGCCAACCAACACGCCGGCGCGCTCCGACGGACCACCCACAATGGGCTCAATCACCACGGGCCATCCGTCCCGGATATCAATCTGTAATCCGATCCCCGCGTAGGTGCCGGTGATCTGTTCGTTCAACCGTCGCAAGCGGTCTTCGGCCAGGTACGTGGTGTACGGATCTTTCAGTTCATGCAGCAACCCGGCCACGGCTTTGTCGTAAATCACGCTGCCATCAAGCGAGTCCACATACTTCTGGGCCACAGCCGCCACGACCTGATCGAACAGACGCGCACCGCCAATGGGGGGACGCGCTTGCGGGGCCCCCGCTGAAAGGTCCCGTCCAGCCCACCATCCACCAAGCGAGAGCAAGGCCATGAAGAGCGCGGCCGCTGCAATCCCGCGCGATCGATGCCGCGAGCGCGACGGAGGATCCGGCAACAGCTCAGCCATGTAACTCCGCTCCTGCTGATGGCGCATCAAGCGCGTTCAGCGTGGCAAACCGATGTGGCCAGTGTGCGGCCAGTGCCGCCAGGCAGCGCGACGTCACGCGTTCCGCCTCGCCGGCGGCGTCAACGGCTACGACACGCCCCACCTCCGGATGCTGCGCCTGCCATGTCGGCTGCAGTGCCTCGTCAAAAGCCGCGCGCACCGCACGATGGAAGGCATCTGCTTCACGCTCCATCCGGTCAACGCTCCCGCGCGCCCGCATGCGCGCCATGGCTTCTTCATGCGGCAACGACAGCAGCAAGGTGAGGTCCGGCGCCACACCACCCGTTGCCAGCGCGTTCACCGCACGCAGGGCGGATACCGGGAGACCTCGCCCGCGCCCCTGATACGCATAGGTGGACAAGAGAAAGCGGTCCACCAGCACCACCGCGCCCCGCTGCATGGCTGGTGTAATGACGGCACGCACCAACTGCGCACGCGATGCGGCAAACAACAACGCCTCGGTTTCCGGCGTCAGCGCTGACGTTGGATCGAGCAACACCGCCCGCAACGCATCACCGGCTGGCGTGCCTCCAGGCTCGCGCAGTGCCACCACGTCGTGGCCAGCCGCCGTCAGCGCCTGCGCGACGTGGTTCCACTGCGTGGTTTTGCCAACCCCCTCGCCGCCTTCCAGCACGATGAAGCAACCGCCAGCGTCCACCGCCATGGCGCCTGACTCAGCCAAGGATGATGGAGCTGGTCGCGCCGGCACGGATGCCATCCGCAATCCATGTGTTCACGCGCAACATGAGCTTGTCAAAATTATCCTGGGCGGAGATCGCCGCCTGATAGCTGCTATTCACCTGCACCTGCTGGAGTAACGTGTCCAGCTGCTGCTCCATCTCACTCGTTGGCTCCTCCCCACGATCGATCATCGCCTGTGCGTCCTGGCGGATCTTTTCCATCTGCCGCAACACCGTCGAGGCCTCCCGATCGTTGTTCAGCGCTTCGCTGCTGCGCTTCACGGCCTTGTATTCATCGCTCTGACCAATCGTACGACCGAGATCCTTCGCCTTACCTTCGAGCATGGGAATCGGCCTCCTCGGCCGAGGAACAGCATGAAAGTGAATGGTGTCCTGGAACGTGCTGAGCCAGCAGCACCCGCTCGCGACCGGTAAGGTCGCGCCGGAGCTGCACCTGTTGATACCCCAAAGTCATGGCCAAAGCCGCAGTGCGCTGCGCGCGCCCGGCATCGACCTCACATACCACCCATCCGTACGGTTCCAGCAGCCCCCGCGCGCCCGCCAGGATGGCGTCGTACCGCGCCATGCCTTCGTCGGCCGCGAACAGCGCCACCGTGGGCTCCCAGTCCCGCACACTGCGAGGAAGCGCCAACGCTTCACCGTATGCAATGTAGGGCGGGTTGGACACAATCACACGGGCGCATCCCCCCCGCAGCGGAGCCAGATCAGCCCCAAGGCGAAACTCCACCGGCGTGGCCGCCGGCTGAGCTGCGGCGATGCGCGCCGCGTTCGCACGCGCCACGGCGAGCGCCTCCTCCGACACATC
>CANHTA010000198.1 GCA_947463135.1 Gemmatimonadota bacterium | reverse complement strand
CGAACGTCGCGTCGGGACGCCGGTAATGGTGCGCCACGATGCCCACCGTGAGAACGCGCTGCGGGCGGCCAATGGCCGTTCGCGTCGGCGCACGTTCTCCGGTGGGTGGCGCTGGGATTGGGCCAAAGGGGTGCTCGTAGCGGTGGTGCTGTTTGTGGGCGTGCGCACCTTTGTGGTGGATGCGTACAAAATCCCATCGGGGAGCATGGAGCGTACGCTGCTCGCGGGGGACTTCGTGCTGGTGAATACGTGGGGGTACCGCCGCGTTGCACTCCCGTGGAGCGGTGGCCGCGTGCCGGCGCCGCGCGCGCCACAGGCTGGCGACATGGTGGTGTTTGCCTGGCCTTCCGATCCAACGACACATTTTGTGAAGCGGGTGGTCGGGGGGCCGGGTGACACCCTGTCCATGCAGGGTGGCACACTCTGGCGCAATGGCGTCCGGCTGCAGGAGCGGTATGTGTCGCACACCGAGCCGCAGGTGGATCCCATGGTTGATGATTTCCGGTGGCAGCGCGGGTATCTCACCAGCACGGCCTTGGCGGCCGACCGCGTGATCGGGATACCCCCCATCTACCGTCCGTCGCGCGATAATTGGGGCCCCCTCGTGGTCCCTCCCGAACAGCTGTTTGTACTGGGGGACAACCGGGACCGCTCGCTGGATAGCCGGTACTGGGGGTTCGTGCCCACCCATCTGCTCCGGGGTACCCCGATGGTGGTGTATTTCAGTGTCATCCCTAACCGTTCCGAACCGGTATCATGGCTGTCCCGTGTGAGGTGGGATCGGCTCGGGTCGCGCGTCCGCTAATGCGGTCACGGGGGATTTTGCGCGGGGATGCGTTGACGAATGGTGTCCCGCTAGTTCACCGTTAAGGGACCAACTGGTTGTTTATGTACACAAGACGCCGCGCTCTCCTCCCCGCCGCGCGTCGCTACATGGTCTCTTCGCCCCACGAGCCGCTCCGCCATGGCTGTGACGTCCCCCAAAAAGAAGGTGTCGTACGAGGAAGGCTCCCTCGATCAGTACCTGCGTGACATCAGCGCGTATCCGCTGATTTCCCGGGAGGAGGAAGCGGAACTCGCCCGGCGCATCCGGGTTGGCGATCAGGACGCCCTTGATAAGCTGGTGCGGTCGAATTTGCGCTTTGTGGTCTCGGTGGCGAAGAAGTACCAGAATCAGGGCGTGTCGCTGTCCGACCTGATTAACGAAGGCAATCTGGGCTTGATTCGCGCCGGTCATAAGTTTGATGAGACCAAGGGCATCAAGTTCATTTCGTACGCGGTGTGGTGGATTCGGCAGGCCATTTTGCAGGCCCTGGCCGAGCAGTCGCGGATCGTGCGGGTGCCGCTCAACCGCGCGGGGACGCTGCATCGCATCGGCAAGCGGGCGAACACGCTGCTGCAGGAGTTGGGGCGCGAGGCCACCCACGCCGAAATCGCCGAGGGGATGGATATCACCGAGGAGGAAGTGGCCAAGACGATGGCCATCTCTCAGGTGCATTTGTCGCTGGATGCGCCGATGACACCGGGCGAGGATAACCGTCTCCTGGATTACCTTCCCGATCTGCATCATGCGACGCCGGATGAGCAAACGTTCGAGAAGGCGCTCACCAAAGCGATCGAGGATTCGCTGGGAAGCCTGAAGGAGCGTGAGTCGAAAGTCCTGCGTCTGTACTTTGGGATTGACGACACCGAACCGATGACGTTGGAAGAAATCGGGACGCTGATGGGTATCACCCGCGAGCGCGTGCGTCAGATCAAGGAGAAAGCCCTGTCGCGACTGCGGCATGTGTCCCGCTCCAAGGCCCTCGAAAGCTTCCGCGACTAGCCGCCGGATTTTTTTCATCACACGGAGATTATGGCATCAACGTATTCGTTCGACGTCACGACCAGCGTCGACCTGCAGGAAGTGGACAACGCGGTCAACCAGACGCAGAAGGAGATCGCGCAGCGATTTGACTTCAAGGGCGCGCTGGTCGAGATCGAGTTCAAGCGCAGCGACAGCATCGTGAACCTGGCCACCGACAGCGACATGCGCATGGAGGCGTTGTTCGACGCCCTGCGCGGCAAGCTGATCAAGCGCGGCGTGCCGGTGAAGAATCTCGAGATCGGCGACGTGAAGCCGGGGGGCGGCGACGTGCTGCGCCGCGAGATCAAGCTCAAGATGGCGCTCGATGCCGATCAGGCGAAAAAGGTGTCTGCCACCATCAAGGAGGCGAAGCTCAAGAAGGTGACGGCCAGCATCCAGGGCGATCAGGTGCGGGTGTCGAGCCCCGACAAGGACGCGCTGCAGGATGCGATCGCCGTGCTCCGGAAGGGGGACTTCGAGGTGGAGCTGCAGTTCGGGAATTTCCGATAAGGAGTCCCTGAGCTACCTTTCAAGGATGCTCAAATTTGGTCTGGTCACCCTCGGGTGCGATAAGAATACGGTAGATTCCGAGCGGTATCTCGCGGACCTCGTTGCGCATGGCGGCGAGCAGGTGACCGACCTGCGTGAGGCCGACGTGGTGGTGGTGAACACCTGCGGCTTCATCGATGCGGCGAAGGCGGAGTCGATTGACGCGATTGTGGCCGCCGCGCGGTTGAAGGACGACGGCAAGTGCCAAGCGGTATTCGCCATCGGTTGTATGGTGGAGCGGCACAAGGCCGAGCTCGAAGACGCGCTGCCGGAAGTGGATGTCTTCCTCGGGAATTCAGAAACCGATCGGCTCATCCCCGAACTGGTGGAGCGTGGCTTGTTGGGCGGGTCGCTGGTGGAGCACCCCGGGGTGCGCCTGTTCGGCGGCGACCTGCCGCACGTGCGCTACCTCAAGATCTCCGAAGGGTGCGACCACGGGTGTGCGTTCTGCGCCATTCCGCTCATGCGCGGCAAGCACCGGTCATTCGCGCTCGACGACTTGGTGAAAGAAGCGCAGCTGCTGGAGGTGCAGGGCGCGCGCGAGATGAATCTGGTGGCCCAGGACCTCGCGCATTACGGTCGTGACCGTCGCGATGGCGTGGCGCTGCCCGAGCTGCTCGAGGCGCTCGTGCGCGAGACGTCGATTCCGTGGATCCGCAACATGTACCTCTACAGCACCGGCATTACGCCGCGTCTCTTGGAGGTGATTGCGGCCAATCCGCGGATCGTGCGCTACCTCGATACGCCCATGCAACATGGCTCCGATGCCGTGCTGGCGCGGATGCGGCGCCCCGAGCGCCAGAAAACCATCCGTGAGCGCCTCGCACAGTATCGCGCGATCGTGCCCGATCTCGCCGTGCGCACATCGGTGATCGTGGGGTTTCCTGGCGAAACGGAAACCGACTTCGAGATCCTCTGCGACTTCCTTGAAGAGATGCAGTTCGATCGCGTGGGCGTGTTCACCTATTCGCCGCAGGAAGGCACGCGCGCGAACAGCATGGAAGACGACGTCGCCGATTCCATCAAACAGGAGCGCAAGGAGCGCATCGAAGAGCTGCAGCGCGCGATCACGTCGGAACGCTACGAGCGCTTCCTCGGCGTCGAGGCGCGCGTGCTGGTGGAGCGCGCCTCCGACGTGAAGGGTGAGATGCTGTGCCGCGCGCCATGGCAGGCCGATGATATCGACGGGCTGGTGCACGTGCCGATCAGCGCCGCGGCGGGCCTCATGACGCCCGGTGCGTTTGCCGACGTGCGCATCGAGCAGGTGGTGGATGACTACGATTTCCGGGCCACGCTGTTACGGGTGGCCGATCAGGCGACCGCGCCGATGCGGCGTGCGTCTCGTACCCTGCCGCTGGTAGGCAGTGGCATTCCGGACAGTTCTTCCGTGGGGAGTTTCGGCCGATGAATGAGGCGACAGATCACGCAGCGATGTTGACGTCCCGTCCCAGTGTCCGTTCCGCCGAGATTATGGAGCGGGCGCGCGCGCGGTTTCCCGGTGGTGTGAACTCGCCGGTGCGGGCCTTTGGTGGGGTTGGGGGCGAGCCGTTCGTGGCCAAGCGCGGCAAGGGTGCGCGCGTGTGGGACGCCGACGGGAACGCCTATCTCGACTACATCCTGTCGTGGGGGCCGTTGGTGCTGGGGCATGCGCCCGATGTGGTGTTGGAGGCGGTATCGCGGGCGATGCAGGATGGCACCAGCTTCGGCATGCCCACTGAGCGCGAGGTGGAGTTGGCCGACGCGATCGCCGGGCGCATGCCGCACATGGAGATGGTGCGCTTTACGTCGAGCGGAACGGAAGCGGCCATGACGATTGCCCGCTTGGCGCGGGCCATTACGGGGCGCGAGTACATCCTCAAGTTTGAGGGGTGCTATCACGGGCATGCCGATGCGTTTCTCGTGCGCGCCGGATCGGGGGTCGCCACGTTAGGCTTGCCCGATTCGCCGGGCGTACCGGAGGCGCTGGCCAAGCTCACGCTCACCTGCCGGTACAACGATCTCGAGGAGGCGGCACGGATCGCCCGCGCGTATCCGTTGGCCGCCATCATGCTGGAGCCCATCGTGGGCAACAGCGGATTTATTGAGCCGCTCCCCGACTTCATCCCCGGTTTACGACAGATTGCTGACGAAACGGGGGCCTTGCTCGTCTTCGATGAAGTTATGACCGGCTTCCGTATCGCATTCGGCGGCGCTCGCGAGCGCTTTGGCGTCACCCCGGACCTCACCGCCCTCGGGAAGGTGATCGGCGGTGGCTTGCCCGTGGCGGCCTATGGCGGCCGTCGTGAGCTCATGCAGAACGTGGCGCCCACGGGCAAGGTGTATCAGGCGGGCACACTGTCGGGCAATCCGCTCGCGATGGCCGCCGGACTGGCCACCCTTGGTGCGCTCACCAGCGACGTCCATGACGGCATCACGGCGCAGACGGCGGCGCTGGTGCAGGGGCTGCGCGATATCGCCGCCCGGCGTGGCGTGCCCTTCTCCGCCAGTCATGCCGGCTCCATGTGGGGCTTCTTCTTCCGGGATGAGCCGGTCCACACGTACGACGACGCCAAGCAGTCGGACACGGCGTTGTTCAAGCGGTTCTTTCATGCCGCGCGTCGTCGTGGCGTTTCGCTCGCGCCCTCCGCGTTTGAGGCGGCATTCATGTCGTCGGCGCATGGGGACGCGGAAATTGCCGACACCCTTACCCGACTCGACGACGCGCTGGGCGCGGCGGTTGAGCACCGGGACTAACCACGGAGTTTATGCGCGCGCTGGTCGGTGGCACCTTTGGTGCATTGGTGGCCACCGCAGCCGTGGTCGTTGCGTGCGGGCCGAATGCTGGCCGCTTTGGCCTCCGTGCCCCGTGGCGCACCGGTGCGGCGCTGGTCACGGAAGACGCGACGGGGCGTCTCGCCGCGCACGACCGGATGGCGCGCATTGCGCTCGCCGGTTCGGAAAACCATGCGCTCATCTCGGCAACCGGGCGTTGGCGCATCGACGAGCAGGGCGGGCGCGAGCGGTTGGTGGCAGGGCTGGGGGCTGAACAGTGGTGGATTGAACAGCGCGGGCGTTTGT
>CANHTA010000197.1 GCA_947463135.1 Gemmatimonadota bacterium | reverse complement strand
GATGCGCCGTGCGGTGTTTTGGTGACGCGATACGTGCGGTCCGGTCGCAGAGTACAGCGGGCCAGTTGCCATGTGGCAGCTGGCCCGCTTCCTACTTTTGAGGATGGACGATGTCGCTGTCGGTTGAGGATTTACGCCTGGCCCATGGTTCGCTTTCGCGCGTAATCATTGGTGCGTTCTACGATGTGTATAACGAGATTGGGTACGGCTTTCCTGAAGGGATGTATGGTGAGGCGATGGCGTTTGCGTTGCGCGATCGGGGGCTCACCTTTGAGCGTGAGCGCCAGCTGGTGGTTCGCTACCGGAATCGTGTCATTGGTCATTTTCGCGCGGACTTTGTGATTGATGGTCAGATCATTGTGGAGTTAAAGGCGGCCGACGCCATTGTGTCCGCGCATGAGAGTCAGGTGCTCAACTATCTTCGTGCCTCCGCGCTGTCGGTTGGTCTCATCTTGAATTTCGGTGCGAAGGCCGGCATTCGGCGGGTCATCTGGACCGGGCGCGACTTGGTGCGAAGCTCGTCGTGATGTTCGGTTGCGGGGATAACAACGGAAATGTGCGGTTCCTGCTTGAACGGATAGGAACGGATACGAACGGATAGGAACGGAGTGTCTTGGATGTGTAGTGCTGACGGTGCTCCGTTTTTATCAGTTCTTCTCGGTTTGTATCCGTTCATGCAGGAACCGTCTGGTTCCGTTTGTATCCCTTGGTGGTTGTGCTTTGCCACGCTGCTTTTGGGGATAACAGCGGAAACGTGCGGTTCCTGCTTGAACGGATAGGAACGGATACGAACGGATAGGAACGGAGTATTTTGGATGCCGATCGATAACGGTGCTCCGTTCTTATCAGTTCTTCCCGGTTCGTATCCGTTCATGCTGGAACCGTATTGTTCCGTTCGTATCCCTTAGCCGTCGTGCTCTGCGGCGATGCGTGCGAGGAGAACAACGGAGCACCGTGGGGTGGCCAGCGGACTTCTGAGGCTGGCGCGGTCCGTAGGCGTCGCTAGCTTTCCACGTCTGTCAGGTTCTCGTTCGTGATCATGTCCGCGGCTCGGAGTCAACGCATGGCTGATGTACCCTGTTCTCGATGTGGCCAGACCCGTGAGGGTTTTGAGCGACCGCCGTTTCCGGGGGCCGTTGGGGCCAGGATTTTAGGAGAGATCTGCAAGGATTGTTGGGGACAGTGGCTCAAGCAGCAGACCATGCTCATCAACCACTACGGTCTGAACGTCATGGATCCCCAAGCGCGCACGTTTCTGACGCGGAACATGGACGCCTACCTCTTCAAAAAAGGCGACGCCGAAGACGTTGATACCACCAAGCAGGGCACCATTAACTGGTAACTCCGCCGCACCCCCGTGCGCCTGATGGCCTTCACACGAAACGCCCCGCCCGGAGTGATCCGGAGCGGGGCGTTTTCATGGCGATCACGTAACGGCTAATTCACGCCGGCGATGTAGCGGGCGAGCCGACCACAGCTGGCGCACGTCAGCGTGACGTGGGAATGCTGGGCCGGTGGGTGCAGTACGGGATCACGCTCGATGTGACCCTCGCAAGACGGACAGCTGAGCGGCAGTCCAGTACGGTCGGCTGCAATCAAGTGCAGCGCCTGCGCTGGGTTGTACGTGTTCGGACGTGGCTTACGCATCTCGCCTCCTCGCGCAAAGTGCACCGGCCATGATTCGGCGGCCGGCAAACGAAAAGGTAAAACAGCCTTGCGGAATTCGGCACCACCGATAACAAAAAATCATCTTCCGAATTAACCGTCTAAAACAATATAAACGGTTTTTCACTCGGACTCACGTGGTTGGACTGCGCTGCACATCGCGACCCGTACCTGCTGGGGCGCAGCTAGTCCCACGGCGCCGGTCGTCGCCACAATTTACGCCCAAGGCGCCACGACCGCTTCGCGGACACCTCGATATCCGTGCCGGGGGGGAACAGCTCCGGATCCGACAGTTCGTCCACCATATCCGTGGCCTTGGCGGAGGCCTCGTCGGCCCAATGCACGATTTCCGCTTCCACCGTCATTGGCTGCACGGGACTGCCAAACTCCAGCGCGCCGTGGTGCGACAAAATGAAGTGCAGGAGTTCGTCGCGCTGGGCAACCGACAGGGTGAGCGTGGAGTCACGGAGGGTGCGATCAAACATCAGCGCTCCCAGCGTCACATGCCCAAGCAGCATGCCCGTGGGGGTGTGCGCAAACCCTTCGGGGGAGGTGGAGTAGGCTTCCACCTTGCCGATGTCATGTAACATCGCGCCGGCAACAGCCAGATCCGCGTTGGCCTTCCGTACCGTCGTCGCGATGGTTTTGGCGATCTTCGTGACCTCAAACACGTGCAGCAACAGGCCGCCCAGCTGCGCGTGGTGCCCGTTCACGGCGCCGGGAGTGCGCTCGAAGCGCACCCGAAACTCGTCATTCGCGAAAAAGAGATCGACCGCGGCCTTTACCGTGGGCGAACTGATTTTTGCGCGGAGCTCATCGAAGGCGTCCCACACCCGCTCGGTCTCCACGTCGATACGCGGCAAGAAGGCTGTGGGATCGAAGTGCTCCGAGGGCAACACCCGGAGCGGCGCCGTCAGGCTGAGCTGCCGCTTGCCCGTTCCCTTGTCGCCAAAGGTGGCGATGTCGCCGATGACCTGCACCACCTTGCCGCGATCTGCGCCAAGGCACCAGTCCAACTTCTCCGACCAGATCGGAGCGGTCTCGATGCTCCCCGAGGCATTGGCCAGCGTGAGCACCACGAAGGGCATCCCCGCTTTGGTCATCTTCTCGGCGCGGTCACGCACCAGAAACTCGTGTTCTACCCGGTCGCCGATGGCGGCGGTACGAAGGTCATATCGTGGCATGCCGAAAGCTCGTGCCCCGGTCTGACGGAGGGAAGGTGAGCCGGCACCCTTGCGCCGTACGCGCGGGATGGAGAGGCTTGGACATATGGCAACCAGTGCGCGCCCTGATTCCGTCGCGTCGGACACGCCCCCCAGCGCTCAGGCACACGCCGTGCGCCTTGACGAGGCGGGGGCATCGGCCCTTCGGCTGTGGGTGATCATGTCGCGCGCCCATGCGGCGATCGCGGCCCATGCGTCGGCCGACGTGGCGCGCCATGGCCTCACGCTGGCCGAGTTCGGGATCCTGGAGGCGCTCTATCATCGGGGGCCGATGCTGTTGGGCGAAGTGCAACGCCGCATTCTGGTCTCCAGCGGGGGCATCACGTTCCTGGTGGACCGCCTGACCGCCAAAGGACTCGTTGAGCGGCGCACCTGCCAGGAAGACCGGCGTGCGCGCTATGCCGCGCTTACGCCGGCCGGGAACGAGCTGGTGGCCAGGATTTTCCCGGAGCATGCCGCACTACTCACCGCGGTGATGGGGGGACTCACGAGTGAGGAGCAGTCCACGGCCGCCGATCTGATGCGGACACTCGGCCTCCTCGCTGCGGGCGACATGAAGCCGGATGAACGCGACCAGCCCAAGGGAAAACAGAATGACGCGCTGCCTACCGACCGACACGCCGTCGATACCCCTGGCCCGCGTGGGAGACGATAACCAGCGTATCTCCGACCACATCACCAACCTGCCAGCGGCGGAGAACATTTGCCGTTGGTAGGTCACGGTGAACCGGCGACGGGCCCGGGTCGGTGATCCCTCGGTGTTATGGAGAGTCAACGGCACAACGGGAATAGCGTACGACATGAAAAAGCCTCAATTATCCACGTACACGAAATTTGGGATTGATCGGTCTCTCACTAGTGTTGGCAACGTAGGCAGATGGGGAAGACTTCTTACGCAGCGAATTGCGCAAGCAGGTGGAATGGCTGAACGAATTGAAGGAACGACTATATTGAAAGCGTGTGGCGCGCGGTACGTTTGCAAGTTGAGAGCAATGCACGACGCGGATTTGGGCCGGAGCGCCACGTTGAGCACCGTTGACAAAGGCTATGAGCCTTTGGCCTCCCCAAAGCAGTTGGTGACCGGAGCAAAAGAGCCTCCGGTCACCAATCCTAGCGATCGTAAACCAATGCTCTGCTCAACTTTGCATCTTGCTACGGCAGGGGACGTCCGTCCTTCGAGAGAGAGATGGTGATCGTCCGAGTTGTACCGTATCCCGACACCTCGCGCACCGCCGCCGCCCGCAAAGCCGTGAGCATGCTGGACCAAAGCTGCCGCGAAGCGTCGTTAGCGTTCTGCGCCGCGTACTCCGCGCTGACATCCAACACACGAACTGTCGTTCGGTCCGACCGACTTGGGCACATGCTCCGCGCTGTCAGCACCGCGATGCGAAAGTCACTTTCGGAAACGTCTTGCCGTAAGAAGACATCCGGCTGCGCAGCAGCCTTTTCCAGTCTCGCGAGAGGCCGGTCGGAGGTGGCACCGGTATGCTCGACCAGTGAGACCCTGACGCGCTCGCACGACTGAGCATCCGCGGATCGCGATGCAACCAACATGCCCACGATGGTGAAGAGTCGCAGCAGCTTCTCAGGTCGCATAAACAGTCCCTTTTGGAATGGCGATTTGGGTGGTGCGGCAACCAAGGCTGGTGGTATACAGGTAGCGGCCGTCAGCGGCGAATATGGCTTCGTAATCGCATATCTCGAAGGTATAGAGCGTGTATCCCTCCGGAGAGCCTGCTCCACCTCCACCTCCGTCCGACGTTTTTGGTGTGCAACGCAGGTTACCTGGACTGGGCTGGTCATTGGATTCGGTCGACTGAGGCGGAAACGGCAGTGGCTTTTCAGTGTGGATGAACACCCACGACTTATGAACCGTTGTGAGTGTCGCGCTTGACCCACATATAGCAGGTAGAGGAGAGAACAGTCTCGTCTGCGTCTGCTCCTCGTGGGCGGTGCATCGCTCAATGGGAACCGTGATCCAACATCCAAAAGACACCGGAGAAAACTTCACTTCTGGCTCGCTCTCCATGTTTACATACGTCTCGCCGCCAACCAAATAGGTTAACTTCGTCTTCATCTCGGAGTGCGTACCCACATGTTCCATCTTCGCCGAATAGTAGATGCCCCACGCCGGGCTTGAACTAATGGCAAAATCCCCGAGGAACTGTCCCGTGGTGCTGGCTGACTTAATGAGCCCGGGAATCGCGACGCCAGAGATCAAGTATCCGTCTTTGGTTAGCACCGGGTAGAACGTGCCGTCAAGAAACGGGAATGTTCGCTCTCCGCCAGATTGCATGAGCGGCGGACCAATCACTGAAAGGCGTGGCGCGTTAACGGCGATAAATCCCGGCAACGGCGGGTCTTTCTCATTAGCGACTGGCGCTGAAATATTGTCTACGCAGGCGGAAAGGAAAAACAAGGCCAAAGCAGTGATAGTGTGTAACCTTTGGCCGGATATCCGTTTTCTGTCAATACTTTGATTCATGATTTCCTTGATGCGTGGGCAGGCTAGGGTTTGGGTACGCAGTGGATCGAGAATGCTGCACTCGTCAACGCCGCTATGCGTTGCCCTCCGTCATTGATGGTT
>CANHTA010000196.1 GCA_947463135.1 Gemmatimonadota bacterium | reverse complement strand
GGCGTCCCCGGGCACGTTGCCAAGGGTGCCCGCAATGGCAAACATTTTCTGCCCCAAGCGCAGCGAATCGCCCACGCTGGCGTTAAGTGCTACCAACAGCGACGCATCCACCAGCACGATGGATTCGCGGTGGACACGAGACCACGCGGTGGCCGGCACCGTTTCGATGGCCCCGTAAAACGGATAGCCCGCCGACACGGCTCGCACCTGAACCAAGCGCGTGCCACCCGACGGCTCGGCCAACGCCATGCTGGCAAAGGTGGTCACGCGCGAGGTGGACACCTTATTGGCGCGGAGGGAGTCCAGCAGCGTATCCACGACCGCGGGGAAGGCGGCGCGGGCCTGCAGCGCCATGTCACCCCCCAGCAACGTCCGGGACTGTTCGCGAATGGATCGCGTGACGTTGCCGGCAAAGGAGTCGATCGCCACCAGTGCGGCGACTCCGAAGGCAATTGACGACATGTACAGCGCCAGCCGGCGTCGTGCGGTGCGACTTTCCCGCCAGGCGAGGCGGAGCAGCGCCTGCGTGGTCATGAGGCCACGTGGGCGGCGGGGGGATGGTGCAGCACATCTTCCACCACGACGCCGTCGCGCAGGCGAATGGTGCGCTGCGTGCGGGCGGCCAGTGCGATGTCATGGGTGACCAGCACAATCGTGCAGCCACGCTCGCGATTCAGCGCCTGAAGCAGCTCGACAATGCGCTCACCGGTGGCGCCATCGAGGTTGCCGGTGGGTTCGTCGGCAAAGAGGATACGCGGCTCGTTCACGAAGGCACGGGCGAGCGCCACGCGCTGCTGTTCGCCGCCGGAGAGCTGTTGCGGAAAGTGGTGCGTACGATCGCCGAGCCCTACGCGGGCCAGCAGCTCGCGGGCGCGGATGGTGGCCTCCTTCGCGGGCACGGCGCCCGAGAGTTCCAGCGGCACCTGCACATTTTCGAGGGCGGTGAGCGTCGGGATGAGTTGGAAGCTCTGGAAGACAAAGCCCACCTTCTCACCACGCAGTTTGGCGCGACGGTCTTCATCGAGGCTTCCGAATTCCTCGCCATCGAGCGACACTGTGCCCTGTGATGGGGTATCAAGCCCGGCGAGCAATCCGAGCAGCGTGGTTTTGCCGCTGCCGGAAGGCCCGACGATCGAGACAAAGGCCCCTTGCGGCACGTCAAACGACACGTCGCGTAGCACCGTGAGGCGCTGCGTGCCACTTTGATATTCCTTGGTTAACCCACGGGCAACGAGCATGCGATTGGCACAGAAGAGAGGGGGCAGGCGATGGGCGGTGGCGGCGGTCATCGCCCTGAGTACGGCGGGCACGGCGTGCAGCACCGAAACCCGTACAGTGGAAAGAACCCCAGCGCAGGGCGCTTCGGCAACTGCTGCGGGGGGCGAGGTGGCCCGTCCGGTATCGGCGGGTGCGTCGGCGCCGCCGCGCGTCGTGCTGTTGGGGACCAGTCTGACGGCGGGGCTCGGTCTCAACCCCGATGACGCGTATCCGGCGTTGTTGCAACGGAAGGCGGATTCGGCGGGGTATGCCGTGCGCATGGTGAACGCGGGGTTGAGTGGCGAGACCTCGGCCGGGGCGCTGCGTCGGGCCGGCTGGGTGCTCGATCAGCCGGCGGCGCTGGTGGTGCTGGAGGTGGGGGCCAACGACGGGTTGCGGGGGGTTGACCCGGATTCCACGTACGCCAATCTGGTGGCGCTGATCGGGGTGGTGCGCGCGCAGCGTCCGGACGCGGTGGTGGCGTTGGTGCAAATGGAGGCGCCGCCGAATTTGGGACAGGGGTACACCCGTCGATTCCACGCCGTCTATGGGCGGGCGGCGTCGACCACCGGGGTGCCGTTGCTGCCGTTTTTGCTGGATGGGGTGGCGGGTGACGCGCGGCTGAATCAGGCGGACGGGATCCACCCCAATCGGGACGGCTCAGTGCGGGTGGCCGAGACGGTGTGGCGCGGTTTGGCGCCCCTGCTCACGCAGCTGTCGCCGCCACCGGGTGGTCGCTGATCCCTTCCGGCTACGGTTGCCGGGGGTTAAGATTCGAGGCTGTGCTGAGTTCGCTCAACGCGCCCAGGGTGTACGGTGCGTGTGGGGGGCGTGGCACATTCCAACGGTGGTTCCACCGTCATTCTGCGGGGGCGTGCCCCCGATGTCCCCTGTTCGAAGGTGTCGTTCGCATGGCCTTTTCTGCGACCCAGATCCGCCGTGGCATGGTCCTCGTGTTCGAGGGCGATCCGTGCCGCGTCGTCGAGTTCCGTCATCACACGCCGGGGAATCTCCGCGCGATGGTGCAGGCGAAGCTCAAGAACCTGCGCACCGGTTCCAACTTTGAGCACCGGTTCCGTGCGGCCGACACCATCGTGAAGGCGGACATGGAAACGCAGGAACTGGAGTTCATGTACCAGGGTGGCGACACGTTCCATTTCATGAACATTTCGAACTACGATCAGATCGAAATGGACGAGGAGTCGTTGGGTGACTCGGCGCCGTGGATGCAGCCCGGCATGAAGATCCTCGCCGAGTACTACAACGGCCGCCCCATTGGTATCGAGCTGCCGAATTCGCTGATTTTTGAGATCGTGGAAACGGCGCCGGTGGTGCGTGGCGCCACGAAGACGGCCTCGTCGAAGCCGGCGAAGTTGTCCAACGGCGTGACGGTGAACGTGCCGGAGTTTGTGGAGGAGGGCACGCGCATTCGCGTGAATCCAACCACGGGCGAGTATCTCGAGCGCGCGAAGGAATAGCGGCGCGAGGGCGGGGGCGGAAACGAGAAAAGTTCACGCGAACTCTCGTGCCCCCGCTTGCAATCGTCGGTTCGTCTAGTTACCGTGTGCGTCTCCCGTTGGTTGTCATGCACTGTGATGGCGGCGCGGATGTAGGCTTCGGGTGCGAGTGGGATGTGGTGCGCATTCGTCGATGGTGGCCGTAGCTCAATCGGTTAGAGCACCGGATTGTGGTTCCGGGGGTTGCGGGTTCAATTCCCGTCGGTCACCCTGGTCACACTGCAAGCGTTGGTGCATTACGGCGCTTCAGGAGGTCCGTAGCTCAATTGGTAGAGCACCGGTCTCCAAAACCGGCGGTTGGGGGTTCGATTCCCTCCGGGCCTGCTAGAAAGACAGTAAAGAGTTTGGAGTGGTGAGTTTCGAGTAGTACGGTCGCCGCGAGGCGAACGGAACGGGGAGTGATCGCGATCAGCGATCACGACAGGACATAGCATCACCGCCGTCGGCATGTCGCCTTCGGCGACTGCCGACGGCGGTATCGTCTAGGGGACTAGGACACAGCCCTCTCAAGGCTGGAACACGGGTTCGAATCCCGTTACCGCTACTGAAGGTGCTGTTGCAGGGCAGGTACCACGAAAGACTCTGGCTCCATCGTCTATCGGTTAGGACACGACCCTTTCAAGGTTGAGAGACGGGTTCGATTCCCGTTGGAGCTATCAGCTCCTTGGAGCTGGTTGGTGCAGGTGTTGTTGGGGGCGTAGCTCAGTTTGGTTAGAGCACTCGACTGTCACTCGAGAGGTCGCGGGTTCGAGCCCCGTCGCTCCCGTTGTTCCGCGGATGTTTGGGATGTGGTACGTAGGTGGAGTTTCCGCGAACACACATGTAGGACGCAGGTGTGGTACGCCCTCGTGGTGGAATTGGTAGACACGCTACTTTGAGGTGGTAGTGCTTAACGGCGTCGCGGTTCGAGTCCGCGCGAGGGCACTGTTTACCGCTGGAGTTTGTTGCAGGACACGGCACCTCACCGTGCGACACACCGCCACAGTAGCTCAGTGGTAGAGCACCCGATTCGTAATCGGGCGGTCATCGGTTCAATCCCGATCTGTGGCTCTGGCTCGTGCAGAGCAGATGGTTAGCCGCCTTGTTCGGCTTTGTGAAACGGCCCCCGGAATTCGGGGGCCGTTTTCGTTTCGGAAAGACGCATGCCCCGCGATCATCACGTTGCGCTGTCCGCCTTTCTTGTTGCAGCCTCTCCGCCGCGCCACGCCCATGCCGACGGCTCGCTGGAGGAGGCGCGTGCGCTGCTGCGCGCTGAGCCCTCGTTAGGGACGAGCACGATTTTCGGTGCGGCGATCACCGGCAACGACGAGGCCGCGGAGCGTCATCTCCGGGCGGATCCGTTGCTGGCCACGTTGCGCGGGGGGCCGTACGAGTGGGACGCGCTCACGTATCTCTGCTTCTCGCGATTCCTGCGGCATGACGCGCCCACCGATCTCGAAGTCAGCGCACGATTTACCCGCGTGGCTGAACGGTTGCTTGATGCCGGGGCCAGCGCAAACACGGGCTTTCTCGACACCCAGCATCAACCAACGGCCACCTTCGAGAGCGTGCTGTACGGTGCCGCCGGGCTCGCGCAGCACGCCCCGATCACGCGTCTGCTGCTGGCGCGCGGCGCGGATCCGAACGACAGCGAAGTGCCTTATCACGCGCCGGAATCCTACGATTTGTCGGTGATGAACGCGCTCCTTGAGAGCGGCTCGCTCAATGCGGCGAGTCTCGCCATGATGCTTCTGCGCAAAACCGACTGGCATGACGAACGGGGGATTGCGCGATTGTTGGACTATGGGGTGGATCCAAACGAGGCGGGACACTGGAAGCACTCCCCCTTTATTCATGCCATCCGCCGCAACAATCGACCGGCCATCATCGAGCGCATGCTCAACCACGGCGCCAATCCACTGCGCCGCATTGGCGACCTGGATGGTGACATGGATGGCGTTGCGCTCACCATTTGGTGTGGACGTCGCGATCTCTTGTCCATGTATGCTGCGCACGGCCGGACACGTGCGTTCGATCCGCTGGAAACCATCGCGGTGGCGTGCCTTGAGGGCCACACCGATCGCGCCCGTGCGCTGCAGGCATCGTCTCACGACACCGCAGCCGCCTTCGCCGCGCAGGCGCCGGCTTTCCTGGCGCGCAGCATTATCTCCGGCAATGAAGACGCCGTGCGCGTGCTGCTCGCCATTGGCGTACCAGTGGATAGCCGCTTCACCGATACCGACGGCTACTGGGGGCTCGCCCCGTACGGAACCGCGCTGCATGTGGCCGCGTGGTTTGGCCGACATGCCATCGTACGCATGCTGTTGGACGCTGGCGCCGATGCGGTGGCGCACGATAGCCGTTACCGGACACCACTGATGTATGCGGTGAAGGCGTGCACCAACTCGCACTGGATGGATCGGCGTGCCCCCGACTCGGTGGCAGCCTTGTTGGCCGCCGGCGCCGATGCTCGCTCCATCAGCACACCCACCGGCTACGACGACATCGACACGTTGCTCCGCCGCTAGGAGACCGTGCGCGCGGCGCTGGGTGCAGCGCTACGGCACCGGTTTACCGCGCGCCAGCCAACACGCCATACCGCGTTTTCGTGTCCAGGATACGGGCGTACGCCTCATCTATGCGTGCGATGGGAATGCGGCCGCGCTCCACCAGTGACTTCACGGTACGGAAGGCGCGCTCGGCGATGTCTGGCTCATACGGGCGCG
>CANHTA010000195.1 GCA_947463135.1 Gemmatimonadota bacterium | reverse complement strand
GCCGACGACCAAGGGGGGGCCTACCTCTCGTGGACGGAGCAGCGCGCCGACTCGTCGTTTGCGATCCGGCTTGCCAAGTGGAACGGCACCGTCTGGGATTCCGCGCGCACGATCACAGCCGACCGCCCGTACTTTGTGAATTGGGCCGACTTCCCGGCCATTGTCCGGTTGGACAACGGGGATCTTGCCGCACATTGGCTTGAGCGCGAAGGCACGGGCAGCTACGCCTACGGTGTGCGCGTCGTGCGCTCCAGCGACCAGGGGCGTTCGTGGAGTGCCCCCGTTACACCACACACCGACGGGTTGCTCGCCGAGCACGGCTTTGTGTCGCTGTGGGCAGAGGGGGCCGGCGATGTGGGCGTGGCCTGGCTCGATGGGCGGAAGAGTGCCATGCCCGACTCCACGCGGGAAATGACCGTCCGCACGGCCGTGGTGCGCGCCGATGGGCAGCTCACGCGCGAAGCCGTGCTCGATCCCCGCACCTGCGATTGCTGTCAGACCGCCACCGCGAGGGGCTCGCAGGGGCGCGTGATCGTCTATCGGGATCGTTCGGACAAGGACATCCGCGACATCGCCATCGTGCGCGAGGTGGCGGGTGGCTGGAGCCCGCCGGTGCTCGTACACGCCGACGACTGGTACTATCCCGGCTGCCCCGTGAATGGCCCTCAGGTTGCGGCGAGCGGCTCCACGGTGGTGGTGGCCTGGTACACCGCGGCCCACGACACGGCGCGCGTGCTGTTGGCGCGCTCCACCGATGGCGGCGCCACCTTTGGCGCCCCGGTCCGTATCGACGAAGGCGATCCCATTGGCCGCGTGGCGGTGGTGCTCGACGGCCAGGCCGAACCGGTGGTCGCGTGGCTGGAGCAGCGCTCTCCCGAGGAGGCCGAAGTTCTGGTACGTCGGGTCATCGGGACGACCCTGAGTGCAACGCGCAGCCTCGCCAAAACCTCTGGCGCACGGCAAAGCGGCTTCCCCCGTCTGGCGGTCCAGCACGACACCCTGCTGGCCACGTGGACGACCCCTAAACCGGCGTCACAGGTTCATGTGGCGCGACTTTCTCTTTCCGTGAGTGCGCGATGAGTGCAGGAACGCATGCCGTTGGTTGTGCCGCGATAAGGCAGCTGATCACCCTCGGTGGCCTGGTCGTCACCAGTTCGTTGGCCGCTGGAGCTGGGGCGCAAGACGCGCCGAAGCCCCAGTCGATCCCGGCTGGGGTGAACACCACCCCCCTCCCGCTCAAGCACACCCCCAAGCCCACCTCGGGCGCCATCACGTCGCAAGATTTGATGACGCGCTTGTACATCTTCGCGGATGACTCCTTAGGCGGCCGTGATGTGGGCACCGAAGGGCACTTCAAGGCCACCAGCTATCTGGCGGCCGAAGCGAAGCGCATGGGGCTCACGCCGGCGGGTGACAGCGGCACCTTTTTCCAAACGCTGCCGCTGAAGGTCAAAAAAATTGACCGGATGTCCTCCTTTATTGCCGGAGGGGCCTCCCTCACGCTTGGCACGGAATGGGGCTTCAGTGCGAAGGGCCCCCTGTCCTTTGAGTCCACTGGCCTCGTGTTTGGCGGCACGCTGGGTGACAGCACGGTGCGCCTCACGGCGGACCAGGCGTCGGGGAAGCTGGTGGCCTTCACCATGCCAGCCTCACAAACGGGCATTGGTCTCGCCCTGGAAGCCAACAATCTGCTGCCCGGTGGCGCGGCCGGTCTGGTGATTCTCGTACCGCAGCCGGTGATTGGTATTCTCGGCTATGTCATGCAATCCGGTGCCTTCATCGACGACGGGGGTACCGGTGCCACACCGCGCCTCTTTGTGATGATGGAAGCGGCCACCAAGCTCTTCACCAAACCCGTGAGCTCGCTCGCGGTGGGCGACGCCGGCGCCATGGTGACGGTGAAGGCAGTCATGGACATCAAGCCCAGTGCGTTTCCCGCGCGCAATGTCGTCGCGCTCTTACCGGGGAGCGACCCCAAGCTCAAGCAGCAGTATGTCGCCGTTGGAGCGCACAGCGATCACGTGGGGGTTGCGCCACGCGGGGTGGATCACGACTCGGTGCTGGTGTTCAACCGCATCGTGCGTCCTGGGGGCGCCGAGGACAGCGATAAATTCGGCACGGCCGCGCAGTTTGCCGAGATCAACAGCGCCCTTGCCGAACAGCGGAAAACGCAACCCGCACGGCGGGACTCCATTTTTAACGGTGCCGACGACGACGGATCGGGTTCGGTGGCGGTTCAGGAGATCGCCGAGTACCTGTCATCGTTGAAAGTGAAGCCGAAGCGGTCCACGCTGTTCATCTGGCACGCCGGCGAAGAGAAGGGCTTGTGGGGGTCGGCGTACTTCACCGAGCATCCCACCGTGCCGCGCGACTCCATCGTCGCGCAGCTGAACCTGGACATGGTGGGACGCGGCGCGGTGACCGATCAGACCGGCGTCAGCGCCGAGGGCAAGGAGCTGCGCGGTGGACCGGACTACCTGCAGTTGGTTGGTTCGCGTCGTCTCAGCACCGAGTTAGGCAATCTGGTGGAGTCGGTGAACACCGGCAAAAAGCACAATTTCGCCTTTGACTACGCCATGGATGCCAATGGGCATCCGATGAACATCTACTGCCGCTCCGACCACTACGAATATGCCAAGTGGGGTATTCCGGTCACGTTCTTCACCACCGGGGGCCACTCGGCCTACCACCAGCTCACCGACGAGCCGCAGTACATCGACTACCCACATATGCAGCGGGTCTCGCGGCTGGTGGGCGATATTGCGCTCGAGCTGGGCAACCGGGCGGCGCGGCCAACCGTCGACCAGCCCAAGCTGGACCCGCGGGGCAGCTGCAAGCAGTAGCGCGCCTCGGTCGCGGGGGTTCTTTTCCCCGCGGTGGTACCTCGCGGCGGCATCAGCGCTTATCATTTCGGGCTGTGCCGCCTTTCGGTGACCACACCGCCTGTGTGCGGTCATCTCCATTCCCCTCAGCCACACCGACATGTTCGACCAACTCCCGCTGCTGTCGCTGGGCGCGGGCGTCGTCGGCCTCATCGCGACGTTCCTGACCTTCGGCGGTATTCGCCGTCTCTCCCCCGGTACGCAGGCCATGCAGGACTTGGCCGGCGAAATTCACGTTGGAGCGATGGCCTTTCTTCGCGCCGAGTATGTGGTGCTCGTGCCCTTCCTGGCGGTGGTCGCTGGCCTGCTCGGCTGGGCGATCGGCATCAAGACCGCCATTGCCTACATCATCGGCGGCTTGCTCTCGGTGTTGAGCGGCTGGATCGGTATGCAGGGCGCCACCGCGGCCAACGTACGCACCGCGGAAGCGGCCCGCTCCAGCGGCCAGGCCGCGGCGCTCCGTGTCGCCTTCGGCGGTGGCTCCATCATGGGCTTGGCCGTCGCCTCCTTGGGGCTCGCCGGCATTGCCGTGGTCTTCGCCTTCCTCGCCAAGGGCGAGATGACGAATGATGCCAAACTGTTTGCGGAGATCATCTCGGGCTTCGCGATGGGCGCCTCCTCAATCGCGCTGTTTGCGCGTGTCGGCGGCGGTATCTACACAAAAGCGGCCGACGTCGGCGCCGACCTCGTGGGCAAGGTAGAAGCGGGCATTCCGGAAGACGATCCGCGCAACCCGGCCACGATCGCGGACAACGTCGGTGACAACGTGGGCGACGTGGCCGGACTCGGCGCCGACATCTTCGAGAGCTACGTGGGCGGTATCGTCGCCACGATCGCCCTCGCGGCCACCAGCACGCTGATTCCGGAAGCCACGCGCCTCAACGCCATGTTGCTGCCGGTGGCCTACACAGCGGCAGGACTCGTGGCATCGCTGATCGGCATTTTCATGATGCGCATTCTGGCCAAGGGTGATCCGGCCAACGCTCTGCGCCTGGTCACGTTCATCGCCGCTGGCTTATTCCTCGTGTTCGCGTACTTCATCACGAACATGGTGCCGCTGGAGATGACCACCGAAGCGGGTGTAGCCTTGCCCGCCCTCGGACCGTTCTTCGCGGTCATCGCGGGTACGGTGTCCGGCATCTCGATCGGTCTCGTGACTGAGTACTACACGGCGGCGGGTCCGGTGCGCCGCATCGCCGAAGCCTCGAAAACCGGTCCGGCCACGAACATCATCGCCGGCCTCGCCGTCGGCATGGAAAGCTGCATCGTGCCGGTGCTGCTGATTTGCGCGGCAATCTGGGTGTCATTCACGTCGGCCGGCTTGTACGGCATCGCCATCGCCTCGGTGGGGATGCTCGCCACGGTGGGCGTGACGATGTCGGTGGACGCGTATGGTCCGATCTCGGACAACGCGGGTGGGATCGCCGAGATGAGCCACCTCGGGAAGGAAGTCCGGAAGATCACCGACGGCCTTGATGCGCTCGGGAACACGACGGCTGCGATCGGTAAAGGCTTCGCCATCGGTTCCGCCGCCCTCACAGCGCTGGCGCTGTTCTCGGCCTACGCGTCGGCGGTGAATCTCACCACGCTCAACCTGATCGACCCGATGGTCGTGATCGGCATGTTTGTCGGCGGCGTGGTGCCGTTCTACGTCGGGGCGTCCACGATGACCGCGGTGGGTCGCGCCGCGCAGGGCATGGTGGAGGAAGTGCGCCGCCAGTTCCGCGAGATCCCGGGCCTCCTCGAAGGCAAGCCGGGCGTGAAGCCGGACTCAGCGCGCTGCGTTGAGATCTCCACCAAGGCCGCGATCCGTGAAATGATCGCACCGGGCCTGGTGGCCATCCTGCTCCCCGTGCTCGTGGGCAAGTTCCTCGGGGTCACCGCACTGGGCGGCCTGCTGGCCGGTGCCACGGTCACGGGTGTGATGATGGCCCTGTTCATGGCCAACGCCGGTGGCGCATGGGACAACGCCAAGAAGATGATCGAAGGCGGGATTCTGGGCGGAAAGGGCTCCGATCCGCACAAAGCCGCCGTGGTCGGCGATACGGTGGGCGATCCGTTCAAGGACACCAGCGGACCGGCGATGAATATTCTGATCAAACTGATGAGCGTGGTAAGTCTCGTGTTGGCGCCGTGGTTTTTGCGGTAACGGCGAAGTAGGGAGTACGGGGTAAGGGGTACGGAGACATTGTCTTCGTACCCCTCCTCATTTCGGCGAGCGACGATGCTTGCTTGCGGCGGGTTCATGCTGCGCTCGCACGCTCCGCTGCAGCGCGATGAGCATGCGGCGGATGGCGATGGTCTCGGCCGCTAGCGCGTCGTGCGTGTCCGGCGAGATCGCGCGGAGTCGTTTCGCGAACGACAGATGGCTCTGCGACTCCGATGCGGACGCAATCGCGATCTGCAGGGGACCTATCAGAAATTTTGTGTGCGAGGCATATCATGACACCTGATCGGAGTCTATATGCCACGCAAATCGAAAGAACCGAGAGCGGCCGAGGCGGCTGGCTCGGTGCCCATTCCCGCGGCGTTGCTGGATGAACTGGTGAAGGGGCCGATGTCCCCGACCGACGTCCAGGCGCTGTTTCAGTCGTTCAAG
>CANHTA010000194.1 GCA_947463135.1 Gemmatimonadota bacterium | reverse complement strand
GCGTAGGCCGCGGCGTCCATCATGAGAATCTCACGCGCCAGCGCCCGCGTGCCCTCACGTGATCCCGCATCGAGAAACATCTCGCGCGACGCCAACGCGGGTTCACGCAGCTCAGTCGTGAACGACACGTTCCACGGACACACCTCCTGACACACGTCGCACCCGTACAGCATCCCGCCCATCGCTGAACGAAGCGCCTCCGGAATCGCTCCGCGCAGCTCAATTGTGAGATAGCTGATACATCGCGTGGCATCGAGGACCCGCGGGCCGGTGAAGGCCTGCGTCGGGCAGGCGTCAAGGCAGCGCGTGCAGCTCCCGCAGCGGTCGGCAGCGAATGGATCGTCCACCGTGAGCGTGACGTCGTGATCAACGGCAACAAACAGCGACGACAAAAAGAAGAACGAGCCTGCCCTGGGATTGATGAGCATGGTGTTCTTCCCAAACCACCCGAGCCCCGCGCGCTGCGCAAGGTCACGCTCCAAGATCGGTCCGCTGTCCACGTACGGCCGCGCCTGCACCGAGCGGCCAAGCGCCGACTCCAGCCAGTGGTGCAGGGCACGCGTTCGTTCGCGCAAGAGCTCGTGGTAGTCGTCACCGCGCGCGTAGCGTGCCACCGGGCCGCTTGGTTCACGGCCACCGTATTGCGTGGCCAACACAATGGCGTGCGTGGCGCCCTCATGGGGACGGCGGCTGTCTCGTCGGAGCGTGGCGCCATCGCCCGCGAGATACCCCATGGTGCCGTGATACCCGGCCTCCAACCACGCATCAAAGTGCGCCCGCGTGGCCGGCACCCCCAACGCCGTAATGCCCACCAGATCGAAACCCAGTCCAAACGCCTGCGCTTTCAGACGCCGTGCTACATCCGCCGCGTCGGCACGCACCACTACGGCTGGCGTCCCACCCAGCGGGCGAAGGTAATCACGTCATCAGCCGGCGGAATCGCGTCGTCCTCCCCGTACGCCGTATACATGCGCCACTTCACATACGTCGTGGCCGGAAGCGGCAGAAATGGAAACCGCCGGTACCAATGCCGATGCCGGAACCGCCACGCCACGCGGAGCAGATCCACCGCGAGGAACGGGTTAACGAGCGCGCGCGCCGTGAGAGTGAGAAACAACCGAAGCCATGCCATGCCGAAATATAGCCCATCCAACGCCTCCCGCCGCGCCGCCGCGCCTACCGGCGCCGACCATGCCCAGATCCATTACGTTTCGGCGTCCCTCACCCCACCAACGCGATGAACCTGCACGACTATCAGGAACTCGCCGCCCGCACCCTCGGGCGCGACCGCACGCACGAACAGCAGCTCGCCAACGCGGCCCTCGGCCTCACCGGTGAAGCGGGCGAAGTGGCCGAAGTCATCAAGAAGCACCTCTTTCACGCCACGCCGCTCAACCACGACGCGCTGGTAAAAGAGCTCGGCGACTGTCTCTGGTACATCGCCGCCTTTGCCACCGTACTCGATCTCAACTTGGATGACATCGCGCAGCGCAACATCGACAAACTGCGCGCGCGCTATCCCGAAGGCTTCGACCCCGAGCGCAGCCGGAATCGCACCGACTAGCGATCACACACCCCGGGCGCTACCGCAGGAACGAGCGCCCGTCAAACAACAGATCCGTGGGCACGCCGAGGAGATCGAGCACGCTGGGTACCACATCGGTGGTGCGCTGCGGTATGCGCGTCACCGGCCCGTCAATCAGCAACGGCACCAGCATCTGATTGTTGAGTAACGCCCCATGGGTGGACACGTGGGGCGTCGGCTCAAAGCGCGCCCGGAGATCCCATCCCGCAGCAGCGGACAACACGATGTCGCCCGCCCTGGGCGACGGCACCAACGTGGACAGTTGCACCAAGGCGTCGGCATAGGGGGTCGAGGACCCGGCCAACCACGCATCATGCGCATCGAGATGGGGCAGGGATCCGCCCAAGTGCAGGGGGTCACCCTCAAGGGGGCGGTAGCTCCACCGCGCCTCGCGCCCCTCGTGGGTCCGGATGATATCGGCCACGCCGTCGCGACCCGTGAAGACGCGCACCGTATGGCTGTCCATCGCCACCGCCAGCAAACCGGTTGACGGCCGCTCCAGCAGCGCATCAAGGACGCGCTGCCACCGCATGCGCAGCGACGGCCACCACGAGCGCGTGGTCTGCGCCGGGTCCAGGTAGAGATGCCCCATCGCATTGCCGCCCACCATCAGGGCCACGTCGGCATCGCGCCGGCCAAGCTGGGGATGCGCCAACACGCGATGGCCTCGCTCCGATAACCACGCGTGCAGATCGTCGTGTTGGTCAACCGGCGCGTGCCCATGGTCACCCACCACCCACACGCGAAGCCCTTCCGACCAGCCGTCCTCAGCCGCAATCGCCTGCGCCTGCGCGATGGCCGCATCGACATCGCGAATGGCGCGACGCACGATGGGTGACTCGCCACCAAAGGCGTGCGAGAGTTTGTCGGGACCCAAAATGCCAAGCGCCGACAGCAGGGGCCGCGTACGACGGAACCGACGGAAAAACTCGTGAACAGCGGCTTGCTCCACGCGCCGCCATGCACCGGCATCACCGCGGAAGTGGGCCCAACCGGCGCGCAGGGACCAGCCGATGCCGCGTCCCACGCGACCATGCGTGGCCCCGCGGGCGATCATCATGAGCCCCGCCAGCGATGGCGTGACGAGATCGTACAGCGTGGGAATAGCAGGGTCGAGATCGCCGTCAACATGCCAGATATCAATGCCGGAATAGCTCCGCGCCTGCGCGTACGACCACCGCAGCGATCTCGCCCGGTCAAACCAGCGCAGCCCCGGCATTCCCACCGCGGCGGGGTGACGTCCCATCACAAACGGCGCATAGGCCGGGCCGGTGACCGACGGGAACGAGGTGCTGACCGTGTACAGCCCTCCCTTTTCCCGGAGACGGGCCATGGCCGGCAGATTGCCCTGCGCCAGTTCCTCGGCCAGCACATCCGGGCGCACGCCGTCGGCCACCACCAGAAGCAGTCGCGAGGTCCCCGTAGTATCATCAGTCATCGGTCCTGCTCACTTCCAGGTCTACCTCATGGCGAAACCACGCCCAACACGCCCGCGCACGGCCACAGGCAAGAAAGCGACCCCCGTTGGCCGTACACAAGCGGAGCAACAATCCCGTGACGGACTTCTTGCACGCACGGAAGAAGGACATCGCAAAGCAGGACGCGAGCCGGCCGAAGCCGCACCGCGCGTGACCAGTGGCCCACGCGCCGTGCGTCGCATCGAGGCGCGTCTGGTGGATCAGGATATCCGTGATCGCCCGATGCTCACGGAAGACGAAAAGTTGCTCCAGAGTCCCCATGGCGACCTCGGCGCCTTCACCACCTCTGATCCGTGGCGGGTGATGCGCATCACATCGGAGTTCGTGGAAGGCTTTGACGCGCTGTCCGCGATTTCCAAGGGCGTCACCATCTTCGGATCCGCGCGCACGGGCCCCGACGACCCGCAATATGTGGCAGCGCAAGAAACGGCACGCTTGCTCGCATTGCAGGGGTTTTCCATTCTCACCGGCGCCGGACCCGGGATCATGGAGGCCGCGAATAAGGGGGCGAAAGAAGGCGGCGGGCACTCGGTGGGGTGCAACATCGAGCTGCCGTTTGAGCAGGGGGCGAATCCCTACGTCGATACGCTGGTCAACTTCCGCTACTTCTTTGTGCGGAAAACCATGTTCATCAAGTACTCCAACGCCTTCATCATTTTCCCCGGTGGATTCGGCACGCTGGATGAACTCTTTGAGGCGTTAACGCTCATCCAAACGGGTAAGATCTACCAATTCCCCGTCATCTTGTTTGGCCGGCACTATTGGGCTGGCCTCGTGCGGTGGCTCACATCGCGGCTGGTTGGCGAAGGGAAGGTGTCGCCGGGCGACCTCGATCTCATGCTGCTCACCGATGACCCCGCGGAAGCCGCGCAGGCCGTGATCGACGCCCATGCCGCCCAAGAGGCGATGCATGCCGTTGCGCAAACAGCACCGTAGCGCAGAGGGCGCTCGCACAGCGGCCACCAGCGCACCCGCCACATTGTCCGGCACGCCCTGATCCGCCATATTTCAGGGGTTACGACGCGCCCGGCCGGTCACGGTCGGGCGCTCGCCTTTTGTCCAAGCCTCAGCTGACCTGCGAATGTTTCAGGAACTCATCGCCAAGATGGCGCGCGAAGTCGAGAAGCTCTCCTTTGAGCTGAACGTCACGCTGCCTCACGAAATCCGGAAGGCCGTCGAACTCGGCGACCTCAAGGAAAACAGCGAATACAAGGCCGCACTCGAGCGTCAGCAGTTTGTGCAGGCACGCCTGGGACAGCTCACGCAGCGGGTGACCAAGCTGGCCAACATCGATGTGGCGCAGATTGCCGTCGATCGTGTCGGCCTCGGCTCGCAGGTGGTTGTGGAAGACGCGGAGTTGAACATCCGGGAAACGTACGAACTCGTGTTTGGCGATGCGGGTGAGCTCCAGGAGGGCCATGTGACCATGGCCTCACCCATCGGCCTGGCGCTGCAGGGGAAGGCCGTTGGGGAACAGGTCATCTTCAAGCTGCCCAAAAAAATCCGCCGTCTCGTGATCGTTGAGCTGATCACGATTCACGACCGTGCGGCCGACGAACTCGCCTAACGGCATCGCGTCCGCACTGTTCGCCTTTCTTTCCGGAGCCTCATGATGCAGCGGGCCGAATACACCAGCCGTGGTCCTGTCCCCCAGGACGTCATTGCCTGCGTGGAGCGCGATACCCCAACGCCGCAGGCCGGCGAGGTATTGCTGGAGATGCTTGCCGCGCCAATCAATCCCTCCGATGTGCTCACCCTCACCGGTCAGTACGGCATGTTGCCTCCACTGCCGGCGGTGGGCGGCAATGAAGGGGTAGGGCGCGTTGCCGCCGTCGGCAGCGGCGTCACGTCGGTGGAGGTGGGCCAGCGCGTGTTGCTGCCCGTCGGGTCCGGCACGTGGTCCTCGCATCTCATCGCGCCGGCGCAGGGACTCATCACGCTGCCTCCGGTGGGCGATCCGCTGCAGCTGGCAATGCTGGTGGTCAATCCCCCCACGGCGTCGTTGTTGCTCTCCGAGTTCGTTCCCCTCACGGCGGGCGATTGGGTTATCCAAAACGCCGCCAACAGTGGCGTGGGCGAGTACGTCATTCAGCTGGCGCGCCGCCGTGGACTGCGTACGGTCAGCGTGGTGCGGCGTGAAGACGCCATCGCCCCGCTGCAGGCCATCGGTGGCGATGTGGTGCTCGTGGACGGACCGGGCTTGGCCAAGCGCGTGGCGGCCGCCACGGACAACGCGAAAATCCGGTTGGGATTCGACGCCGTGGGCGGCACTGCCACCGACCGTCTTGCGCAGTGCGTGGCGGTGGGCGGAACGCTCGTCAACTACGGCGCGCTCAGCGGCGAGGCCTGCACCATTGCGCCAGGCTCATTCGTATTCCGTGACCTCACACTCCGCGGATTCTGGTTGGCGTCGTGGTTTCGGCACGCCTCCCCCGCGCAGCAACAGGCCATGTTCGGCGAGCTGGCTATGCTGATTGCCCGTGGTGAACTCACCGCACGGGTGCACGCCACCTACCCGTTGTCGCGCGTGCAAGAGGCGGTTGCCGCAGCAGCCGCAG
>CANHTA010000193.1 GCA_947463135.1 Gemmatimonadota bacterium | reverse complement strand
TTCCGTTGCCACCCACTCGGCATTGCGAAACGCGATGGGATTCACCTGTGCACGGTACGCCGCAAGCCACGGCTCAACACGCGAAAACACCAACAGCCCTTCACCATTGCTTTCCAGCATGAAGTCCGCATGCATCACGCCATGGCGGGCCATGGCATAGGTCATCTCCCAGTACGACGTGACCTGGCGAAACGCGGCGTTCAACGGATGATCAAACTTCGTCACGGCAATCACGTCTTCAAGGCAGGTTGGCAAGAACGCACTGATCACCTGCGTGCGCGACCCGCGCATCACATCTTCGCGGCGGAGTTCATACAGGCGAAGCACCAACTCCGCATCATGATGATCGGGATATTCCTTGAGGGGCACGGTGTACTCGGGAAACGGTGGCAAGATGGCCAACAGGGTGTTGTCGGGTGCCCGTATTGTATCCTCATGCCTCCCCCACCGCCCACGGCCCACCGCCCACAGCCCACAGCCCGCGCTTACCGCACCAGTGCCGGTCGGTTCACGGGGACTGCCGTACCCATTGGTGGTGGATCCCAGAGCACCAGCGCCAGACGCAGCACCCAGCACGCATGGTCGGACGCCGCGGATTCCGGGTCGAGCGTGGCCGATGTCACGGTAAAGCCCGGGAGCGCCGTGACCACGCCGCTGGGCAGACGTTTCCGCCAGCTGCCATCATGCTGCGGCACATCGTCGGTGTAGCGTCCGTCGGAGGCCCGGCCGTAAACGCGCATCGGATCCAGCAGCAGGCTGGCCCCATTGGCGCGGCGATCCAGATTCACCGCCGAGAGCCACCAACGCCCGGCGTATTCAAGCGCCACCCCGATTTGCACCTGTCGCGTGGTCTCGCGCGAGGCCAACAGGCGTGCGAAAAAATGGGTCGGCACCTGTCGGCGCCTCGACTCCAGCACCACCGATGCCGTGAGCGGCACAATCCCCTCATGATCGGACGCCAACAGGCTCCCCGCACTCGGGGACTGCCAGTCACCGGTGGTGCCAAGCACCACGCGAATCGGAATCCCCGCCGCGGGCGACTGATCGGAACGTCGCAGGGTCAGCTGCGCGTCAAGGCGCACAGGTCGTGTGGTCGGAATCTGAGTCACCTTGAATGGTACTCGTGCACCCCCGGAAACAGGGGAGATTCCCGACACACCGGGCGGCCACGCGCATTCGCCAGTGCTTCGCGGTATGTTCCCCCCTCGCGTCCGTCCCGCACCGATCTTCTCTATGTTCCGAAGGCTCTTCCGATTCCTCGGCGTTGCCACGCTGCTCTCGGCGGTCTGGTCGTGCACCGGCTCGCCGCGGACGCCGTTGCGCTGGGGCGGCGATGCCGAAGGCGGCGCGCCATTTGTTGAGGCGGATCCCACCAATCCCAACCGCGTCCGCGGCTTTGATGTAGAGATTGCCGCCATGTTGGCGCGCGATCTTGGCCGCACGCCGCAGTTCGTACAGGTGGCGTGGGCCTCCATTGCGCAGTCGGTGGAGCGCGGCGACTTCGCTATCGGCATGTCCGGCCTTGAAGACCGCCCGGCGCTGCATGAGCGATTTGCGGTGTCGCTGCCGTATTACGAATTCCGCGAAGTGTTGGCGGTGCGCGCAGCGGATACGACACGTTTTCGTGCGCTGGCCGACTTAGGCGGGCGACGTGTGGGCACCCTCGGCGCCACCATGGCGTGGGACATGCTGCTGCAGGCGAAGCAGACGCACGGACTGGTCCCCGTGTCATACGACGACGACGTACACCCGTACAGCGACTTGGTCAATGGTCGGCTGGACGCCGTCCTGCTGGACCACGTGCTGGCCGAACGGTCCTTACAGCGCGTTGGCGGCTTTGTGATACAACCCACGGCACTTGCCACAGGGCATTATGTCGCGGTACTCGCGGCACGGGATACCGCTCTGCGTGACTCCGTCAACGCCACGCTGCGTGCACGCATGCGTGATGGATCACTCGAGCGCGTCTTTCGCAGCTGGAATGTCTGGGATACGGCACAGGCGCGGTATCAGCAGCAGCTGCTGGCCAGTGAACCGGCACGCACACCGGCGCCCCTGCGCGCCGCCACCACGCGGCAATCACTCGCCACCTATCTGCCCGCCTTGCTGCGCGCGGCGCTGATTACCCTGGCCCTCTCACTCCTCGCGATGGCGCTCGCGGTGGTGCTTGGTATCGGGTTGGCGTCCGGGCGGGTTTACGGCCCGCGTGCGCTTCGCGTGTTGCTCACCGCCTACGTCGAAGTCATCCGTGGCACCCCCGTGCTCCTGCAATTGTTTGTGCTGTACTACGGGCTGGCTGACGTGGTCCGACTGCCGGCGTTCGCCGCTGCCGTGCTCGGCCTCGGCCTCAACTACGCCGCCTACGAATCAGAGATCTATCGTGCGGCACTGGAAGCCATTCCCGCGCTTCAGCTTGAAGCGGCTCGCACGCTCGGCTTGTCCGAATGGCAGATCCTGCGCCTCGTGCGGGGACCGCAAGCCTTGCGACTCGCCTTGGCGCCCATGACCAATGACTTTGTCGCGCTCCTCAAAGACTCGTCCTTGGTGTCGGTGATCACGGTGGTTGAACTCACCAAACAAACGGCTATCTACGCCACCAACGCGGGGAGTTGGGCGGTGCCCGGGACACTGTGTGCCCTCGTATACCTCGGCATGTCCCTCCCGCTGGCCCGCATGGCCCGTCATCTGGAACAGCGGTGGAAGCACACATGAACACACCGCATGCCATAGCGCCCGCCTTGCGCGTCCGAGGGCTACAGGTCACCCGTGGCGCACACACCGTGCTGCATGGAGTGAACCTCGAGATCAACGCCGGCGAAGTGTGTGCCGTGATGGGGGTGTCCGGGGCTGGCAAAACCACCGTGCTCCGTGTGGTGGCTGCCTTGCAGCCATTCACCGCGGGCACCATCACCATCGGTGACGTGGCACTCACCCCCGGTGCCTTACCCCCCGAATCGCGCCTCCGTGCACTGCGGCGACGCGTGGGCGTGGTGTTCCAGAGTCACGCCCTGTTTGAGCATCTTACCGCGCTCGACAATGTGCTGTTGGCACCGATGCATGCGCACGGACAATCCCGCGCCGAAGCAACCGAAACGGCCACACGATTGCTTGATTCGCTTGGCGTGTTACCGCGCGCGCACGCCTATCCTCGCCAGCTCTCCGGCGGAGAAGCCCAGCGCGTCGCCATCGCGCGTGCGCTCGCACCCAATCCGCAGCTCTTGTTGATGGACGAACCAACCTCGGCGTTAGATCCCGCGCGCCGTGCGGCACTCGGGGAATCCATTCGCACGCTCGCGTCGCAGGGACGTGGCCTGTGCATCGTCACGCACGACGCCGATTTTGCCCGAAGCGTAGCCGATCGTGTGGTGGTGCTCTCGCAGGGGACCATCATGCACGAGGGCAACGCCCGTGAGCTGCTCACGGCACCAGACACCGGTCGCATCGAGTCCATTACGGCGTAGGGCGCGCCACCGGCACCTCGCGCGACGACGTGAGCCCCTGAAGCAGCGCGCCAAGCGCAATCCCACCGATGGCGTACAGGAGTTCCCAACTGCCCGCGCCCAGCCCCGCGATAGCGGGACCGGGGCACACACCGGCAAGGCCCCAGCCAATACCGAAGATGGCGGCACCAATCACCGTGGAGCGGTCCATCACGGACGCGTGCGCGCCAAAGCTCCCTCCCAAGAGCGGTCGCGGCAACCATTTCGGCAGGAACCGATACGCAAAAAACGTGACCACCACCGCACCACCCAGCACCAGCATCAGCCCCATATCCTGACCACGGAGAAAGCTGAGCACGACATGGGGTTGAATCATGGTGGAGAATGCCAAACCGAATCCGAACAGCATGCCGGCACCGAGAGCAGACGTACGCATGGTGTTAACGCCCTCCGGCCGGGGCCAACAGGTTGGCCGTGATGAAAGCGGTGGTCATAAACGTCAGCACGGCCACCAGCGACGGCCAGTTCAAGGAGGCGAGTCCACAGATGCCATGTCCCGACGTACAGCCACGTGACATGCGGGCGCCGTACCCCACGAACACACCACCCAGCGCGAGCTGCCACGGCGGAATGGACACGGCCACGCGCGTACCGTCACCGAACATCAACCACCACACCAACGCACCAACGATGAGCCCCGTGGCATACGTCAGGCGCCACGCGCGGCTCTTCACCAGTGGCGGTTGCTGAAAATACGGATGGCGGATGACATACGACCACGTGGAGGAGTACACGCTGCTCATGCCTCCAATCAGCCCCGTCAGGGCGAAGAGCACACTCACTCCCACGCCAATGGTGAGGCCGCCAACGAGATAGTGCGTCCAGCCTTGGGGAAACAGTGTCATGAGAAGCGGTGCGCGAGCGCGCGTGATGAGATGGCGTGTAGGCACGGGGCGCGCTACACTCAAGGAGAATACCAGCCTGTACCAATTTATCTCGGAACTGCACTCGGTGATGCCACTTCTTCGACCCTTGGCCGCAGCGCTCACGGCGGTTCTGGTTTCGACGCACCCAATGCGTGCCGCAGCACAGCGTGCCACGCCTCCACAGCCATCAGGTGCTGGCGTAAGCGGTGCGCGCGTCTACGGTGTGGTGTACGACAGCGTAGCTGCCCGTCCGTTGGGCGGCGCCGTGGTTCAACTGGTGGGCACCGACAGCCTCGCCAACGTGACCCGTACGAGTGTGTCCGACTCCGCCGGCCAGTTCACTTTCGAGCGCATTCCGGTGGGACAGTACACGGTCGGCTTCTTTCATCCAGTGCTCGACTCGCTGGGACTGGATCCCATCGCCCGAGCGGTGACCGTGCGCAGCGCAGCGCCCCTGCCATTGGATTTGGCCGTGCCTTCACCGCAGCGGGTGCGCGCCGCCATATGCGGTGCGCCCGCCGGCACCGGTGCGGTGTTGATTGGCTCCGTCTACGAGGCCTTCGGAAAGACGCCCGTGGCTGGGGTATCGGTGATAGCCGAGTGGATTGAACTCACCATCGGAGCCAGCGGCATAACTCGACGTATGCCGCGGCGTATCACCACCACACGGGAGAACGGCTGGTTCTTCCTGTGCAACGTGCCGGGCCCCGGCGTCCTGATGCTGATGGCCACCCGCGGTGCCGACAGTACAGCCATGATCGAGGTGCAGGTGCCGGCCACCGGCTTGCAGCGGCGCGAACTCTACCTGGGCTCTGCCCGCCGTGTCGCCAACGCTTCCGACAGTACACGCGCCACACACGTGGGCGATGGCCACCTCTCCGGCGTGGTGCGAGCAGTCACCGACAATCGTGCTTTGGCCGATGCACAAATCCGTATTGTTGACGGTCCGCAAACCCGCACCAACGCACGGGGCGAATGGACACTCACCAACGCACCACCCGGTACCCGGATGCTCGAAGTCCGGGCGGTGGGCTTCTATCCCGATCGACGCGCCGTGGACATTGTAGACAGCAGTGCGCTGAACCGGTCAGCACCCATCCGCAGTGCGCTTGCCACGTTCTCATCGGTGCTCGACACCATGAAGATCAACGCCACACGCACGGTGGACATGAACATGGTAGGTTTTCAGGAGCGTCGCCGGTCAAGTGTGGGGCGCTTCCTCACACCAAGCGATATCGCCGTACGCCAGCCGTTTGTGACGTCGGAGATTTTCCGGTCGGTGCAGGGTCTGTTCCTCGATCGCACCAT
>CANHTA010000192.1 GCA_947463135.1 Gemmatimonadota bacterium | reverse complement strand
TTATTCAAAGTCGCGGTGATCGCGCAGCAGATTTACGCGCGACATGTGCAGGGGCTTACCAGTGATCCGCGGTTCGGGGCATTAGGTGCTGTGGTCCAGGCGCTGGGGCGCGCCGCGCAGCACGCAGCCGAACGCGGAATGGTGTAAGGCCGGGGAAACCCACTACCCATTACGCACCACCCACCGCTTCGAACCAATAGCCAACAGCCCACAGCCCGTTGGTGAACGGCGGGCTGTGGGCTGGGGGCTGTTGGTTTGAGGCACTGGGTACTGGGTTGTGCGTTCTGGGTTCTACTAGGCGTACACCTCGAAAATGCCGGCGGCTCCCATTCCGCCGCCGATGCACATGGTGACCATGCCGTAACCGCCACCGCGCTGCCGGAGTTCGTGCACCAGCTGGGTGGTGAGCTTCGCCCCGGTCGCGCCAAGCGGATGCCCGAGGGCGATGGCGCCGCCGTTCACGTTGATGATGCTTGTGTCCATCCCGAGTTCCTTGATCACGGCCAGCGCCTGCGCCGAGAAGGCTTCGTTGAACTCAATGAGTTTGAGATCGGCGAGCGTGAGTCCGGCGCGGGCGAGCGCTTTGGGGACCGCCTTGATGGGGCCGACGCCCATGATGTCGGGATCGACTCCAGCCACCGCGAAGCTCACGAAGCGCGCCAACGGGGTGAGACCGAGCTCCTTCGCCTTGGCTGCGCTCATGACGAGCACCGCGGCCGCGCCGTCGGAGTACGGGCTGGCATTCCCGGCCGTCACGGTACCCGTGGGCGAAAAGGCCGGGCGCAGCTTGGACAGCCCTTCCAGCGTCGTCTCGGCGCGAGGGCATTCGTCGGTGTCGAACACCACATCCGTGATCGTCTTCTCGGCGCCCTTCCACGTGTAGCGCTGCGTGTGGATGGGCACGATCTGATCGGTGAACGCGCCACGCTGAATCGCCGCTACCGCTTTCTGCTGACTTTCATACGCGTGCTGATCCTGCGCGGCACGCGAGATCTCCCAGCGCTTGGCCACGCGTTCGGCGGTGAAGCCCATGCCGATGTAGCTCTCGGTGAGCTCGGGGGAGAGCCGGGCGTTGTAGCCGGACATGGGCACCTGCGACATCATCTCGATACCGCCGGCCATCACGGCATCACCCTGGCCCGCGATGATCGCCTGCGACGCGTACGCGACCGATTGCAAACCGGACGAACAGAACCGGTTCACCGTGGCGGCTGATGTTTCTACTGGAAATCCGCCACGCAGCCATGCCAAGCGCGCGTGATTCAGCCCCTGCGAGGCTTCGGGCATCGCACACCCCCACTGTACATCTTCGATAAGCGCGGGATCGATCCCCGCCCGATCGATGGCCGCCTTCATCACGGTGGACGACAGCTGCACCGGATGGACGTTTGCCAACGCCCCATCCGCTTTGCCGCGCGCCACGGCGCTGCGGGCAGCACTCACGATCACCACCTCGGTCATGGTACTCTCCTGCCGCGTACTCAATTGCGCAGCGGCTTGCCGGTCTTGAGGGTGTATGCGATGCGCTCCTGCGTCTCTTTGGTGCCGAGAAGGCTGAGGAACTGTTCGCGCTCGAGGTCGAGTAGATCCTGCTCCGTGACATCGCGGGCGGCACCGTCGCCACCGCATAACACATAGGCAATGGCGCGACCAACGCGCACATCGTGGGCCGACGCTTGCCCCGCTTCCCGCGCTGCCCAGAGGGCATACTCGAGATTGCCCAGTCCTTCGCGCCCGAGCGCCCGCACGGTTCGCTCGAGTGGCGGGAGATAGCCACGGGACAGATCCAGCACGCGCGCCTTGGCATCGGTGATCTGATGATCGCGGTTCATGCTGATGCGATCACTCGCCCGCAGGAAGCCGTAGGCCCGCGCCTCAAACGCCGAGGTGGTGGTGGTGGCGAAGGCAATGAGCTTGAAGGCCCGCTTCACGGCGGCAAACAGATCCACGTCTTCGTACTGCTGTAATTCGCCGGTGAAACGCATGAGCAATTCCTTCGTGCCACCGCCGCCCGGCAGCAATCCAACGCCGGCCTCCACGAGTCCCATGTAGGTCTCGGCATGCGCTTGCACCGCATCGGCGTGCAGAGTGAATTCCGCCCCGCCGCCCAAGGTCATGCCGGCAGGCGCCACCACCACGGGGAAGGGGGCCCGCCGAATGGACATCACACTGTCTTGAAAGGTCCGGCAGGACTGGGCGATGTCATCCCATGCCCCCGCCGCTACGGCAAACGACACCAGCGACAAATCGGCGCCCACGCTGAAGGCGCGCGCGTCCTCGTTGCCGATGACCATGCCGTTGAAACCGAGTTTCTCAACTTTGCTCAGGGCGCGCTCGAGCCCCTGCAACACCCCCTCGCCGAGGCTGTTCATCTTCGAACGGAACTCGAAGCAGGCCACGCCGTCGCCCAGATCGATGAGGCGGGAGAGGCCGTTGTCATCGAGCACGCGTCCGTGCTTCGCGAGGCTCGCGAGCGACAGGCGGCCCGGGATGCCCGGGATTGGCTCGTAGGTGCCGTCGAAGGTGAGATACTCGTCGTCCTTGTAGAACGACCCCTGCGCCATCTCCAGCAGCGGTGGGATTGGCTTGCCCTGCGCGCGGAACTGTTCGCGCAGCCACTCCACACCCAGTGCGTCCATGATCTGGAAGGGGCCGGCTTCCCAGCCGTAGCCCCACTCCATGGCGCGGTCGATCGCCACGAGGTCGTACGCCAGTTCCGAAGCGAGCGTGAGCGTGTAGTGGGCGGCATCGGCGAGATGATCACGCAGGAACGCCCCGTGTGCCCCCGGCATGGCCACGGCGGCCGGCAGCCGCTGTGCAATCGGCAGGCGGATGGCTTGGCCGATCTCACCGCCTTCCAGTCGCTGCTGCGCCCCGTAGCTTAGCGTGGTCCAGTCGAAGGTCAGCGTGCCGGTCTTCGTTTTTTGGTAAAACCCGCCGCCCGTTTTGTCGCCGAGTTTCCCGGTGGCCACGAGCCCGTCGAGCATCCACCCTGGCAAGGCGAAGTCTTCGCCGGTGGCCCCGCCAATGCCCTTGGTGACGTGAGCGAGCACGTCGAGTCCGGAGAGGTCACCGGTGCGGAAGGTGGCGGTGCGCGCGCGCCCGATGAGGGAGCCGGTGAGTCCGTCTACCTCGTCAATGGTGAGGCGGTGCTGCTCCATGCGTCGCATGGTGCCGACCATGCCGTACACGCCCAGTCGGTTGGCAATGAAGCCCGGGACGTCTTTGGCAATGACGATCCCTTTTCCGAGCGTGCGCTCGGCGAACTCCCGCGTGGCTCCGATCACCGCCGGATCGGTATCCGGTGTGGGGATGATCTCGAGCAGGTGCATATACCGCGGCGGATTAAAGAAGTGCGTGCCGAGGAAGCGGCGACGGAATTTCTCGCCACGTCCCTCCAGCAGCACCGCCATGGGAATGCCCGACGTATTGGACGCAATGATGGCCGTGGGCTTCATCAGCGCTTCAATACGCGCAAAGAGCTGCTGCTTGGGCTCGGCGAGTTCGACGATGGCCTCACAGATCCAATCACACTCGGCGAGCAGCTCGAGATGATCGACGGTGTTGCCGGTACGCACGCGAGCCGCGGCGGCGGCCTCCATGAAAGAGGCCGGCTTCGACTTGATGGCCTTCTGCAGCCCGTTTCTGGCGGGCGCGCTCCGGTTCGGCGACGCGGGGTCGCTGTCGCCGGGGATGTCGAGCAACACGACACGGCAGCCCGCCGAAGCCGCAAGGGCGGCAATGCCGCTTCCCATGGCCCCAGCGCCCACCACGCCGACAGTCGTCATGCGCATTTGGTTCGTTCTCCGTGAGGGACGCTTCAACTTCCACCGTCAACGGGCTTGGCGGAAGGGGTTCGCGGAAAAAACACGACGCTTGCGTCATGTTCAGGGCGCCGTGCGCGTCCCCTGGCGGTGGGGCGGCGGCTGGCCCGGATTAACTCTGCTGGGAGGGGTTCCGACCCGCGACGTCCGCGTAGTAGCTGCGGATGCGGGCGATACCCACGGCCGGATCGTCTTCCACCGCCATGGTGGTTGGCCCAAGCCGAATCACCTTGCGCCGAAAATCGAGCGCGACACAGCAGATTGGCACACCGGCGCCTTTGGCGACGTGCCAGAAGCCACTCCGCCATGCCGTGACCTTCTTGCGGGTCCCTTCCGGCGCGAGGGCCAGCGCAAAGCGTTGGTGCGACTGAAAGGCATGGATGGTGCGCTCCACGGCGTTCGCGGAATTCGCGCGATCGACGGGGATGCCGCCATTGGCGCGCATGAACCACCCGAGTGGCGGGACAAAGAGGGTATGCTTCCCCCACCAGTGCGCATCAAAGCCCAGCGCCCATTTGGCGGCCAAGCCAACTGGAAAATCCCAGTTGGAGGTGTGCGGGGCGACAATGGCCACAAAGCGCGGGACATTGGGCATTTGCCCCTCAAATCGCCAACCCATCCCGAAGAACACAGCGCGGCCCAGGGCCCGTAGCCACCGGCGTGGCGACTGCGGGGCTTCAGGGCCGAGCTGCCAGCTTGTTGGCGAGGTGGTATCGGCGGCGGGGAGCGTCATAGGGTGCATTTGACATACTGGCCCTCCGATCCGCAAGAGCGTACAGGCATCGGGTCGCCGGGGATGCCCCGGCGACCCGAGACGACCTCATCCGCAGCTGGGACGTCCGCGCGGGAGCGACAGCGTGCAATTCTTGGTCTTTCCGTTTTCCGTGATTTGCAGCTTGGCGGTGTTGGTGCCGTCGTAGGTGAGGACTTCCCGACGCTCGCGGGTGGAGCTGGTGCCATCGATGGTCATGGTCACCTTCATCCGTCGCGTCACCGTTCCAGCCGTTGGGTACGTAGCCGCCGTGCTGGAAACAGGAATGACCAGCCCAACCGTGGTGTCGGAGGCGGTACGGACCGAGGAGAAGTTCTTGCCGTCACGGTTGGTGCCGCTGGCGGTTTCGGATCCCTGTGAGGTGCCGTTCACGGTGCGCTGCGCGCTGCCGGCGGCAAGCCCGGTTACGGTGCGATCCCCACTGTTGTTGACGGTGGCGGTGACGTTGCCATCACGGCTGCGTGATGCCGATCCGGTGACCGTGGAGCGCATCCGCACGGAGTTGGTGGTGAGGCTGTCGATAGCCGACTGTGCCGTACCCGCCGCGGTTTTGATGGAATAGATGGTGGTGACGGTGAGGCCGCCTCTTACCGTTGGTCCGCAGGTCAGGTCGCCAGTGGCCGCCGCAAAGGTGCACGCGTCGTTAATGCGCACGCCGAACGGTCCGCCGTGCGGGCCACGTCCCGGGGCTGCGCCACCGATGAAAGCCTCCCCTAAACCGCCGCCCATAAATCCGCCCATACCCGGGCCTCCTCCGGGCCCACGACGAGGACCCCCCCACGGCATGCCGCTGCTATCGGAAGCGGCGTAGCTGCTGTTGACGAGGTCGAATCCGGCGGGGGCGGTGCTGAAGGCCAGATCGGACAAAAAGGCGTTTGGGCCGTTGCTGTTGTCGAGGTTGCATGCGGCCGCGCCAAACAATGTCGCAGTTGCCGCGAGCGTAAGCAGACGGGATCGATTCATGGATGACCTCTGGTGATTGGGCTCCCGACCCGCGCGGAAGTCGCGACGGTATCGGCGGGGCGTTCACTACGGATAACCCGCGTGCGGCAATTTACCCTACCTGCTATCCGTCGTCGGCGGGGAGAAACCGGGAGAGCCCGTCGCGCAG
>CANHTA010000191.1 GCA_947463135.1 Gemmatimonadota bacterium | reverse complement strand
GCCTTTGAGTTACGCTGGTTTGGTCGCCCGCTCGCTGAGCTGTACGACTATCTCAGCAACCTGATGCCCAAGTCGGCACCGGGTACGCTCACGGAAGACGAGTACGTGTGGGTGACGGCGTACATTCTCAAGCTGAATGGCATGCCGGCGGGTAAGGTGGAACTCAATCCCGCGCCGGAGTGGTTGAAGGCGGTCCGCATTGATGCGGTGCCGGGCACGGCGCCGGAGGCGGCGCTGTCCGCGGTGGATCGTCGATGGGAAGTTCGTGCGCATGCACGCCAGGAAGTTCGTAGGGTCTCACGTGTCCCGCAGTCGGAGAACAGATGATGCAACGCAGGACCAAACGGGTCGTCGGCTTTGCGTTCGTGGCCGGTGCCGCGATCGTCGGCGCAACCTTCTCTCGAGTTGCCCCTACGGTGGCGCAACAGGGCAAACCACTCGTGCGCGGCAACGCCTACGGCGAGTGGCGGCATTGGGGCGCCGATCAATGGAGCACGCGCTACTCCCCGCTGGAACAGGTGAATGCCAGCAACTTCGATTCCCTGCAAGTGGCGTGGGAATGGAAGGCCAGCGCGTTCGGCAAGGACGAGTACTATCGCACCACGCCCATTTTTGCGAACGGTCGCCTGTTCACGGTGGCGAGCACCCGTCGCGTGGCGACGGCGCTTGATCCGGAAACGGGTGAAACGTTGTGGATGTACCGCTTGGATGAAGGCATCCGCTGGCAGAAAGCACCGCGTCAGTTCGCTGGTCGCGGTCTGTCCTACTGGACCGACGGCCGCATAGAGCGCGTTCTCCTGGTAACGCCGGGCTATCACCTGGTGTCGCTTGATGCGAAAACCGGCAAGCCGGATCCACTGTTTGGGAAGAACGGCGTGGTGGACTTGATGGACGGGTTGGGCTACCCGATGGTGCCGCTGGCGGTCGATGATTCGGGGCCGCTGATCATCTCGGACGCCGCACCGATGCGCAAAGCCAAGCCCGGCGAACGGTGGGATCCGGTGAAGAAGATTGGCGCCGATGGCACCGTTGGCCTCGATCCGGCCGCCGGTCAGATTGCCGCCAGTTCACCGGCGATGGTAGTGGGGAATATGATCGTGTTGGGTAACTCGTCGATTCACGGCTACTACCCCATTCGCGCGCACAACGTCACCGGCACGGTGCGCGGATTCGATGTGCGCACGGGGCGACAGGCGTGGAAGTTCAACCTCGTGCCGCAGCCCGGCGAGTTCGGCGCAGAGACGTGGAAGAACGGGTCGAAGAACGGCAGCAAGGGCGTTGGGAAGAACGACGCGTGGGCGCCGTATGCCGCCGATGAGCAGCTCGGTTTGGTGTACATCCCGGTGGGTATGCCGCTGATGGACGAGTACGGCGGACATCGTCCCGGGAACAACCTGTACGGCAACTCGCTCGTGGCGCTCGATGCCAAGACGGGACTGCGCAAGTGGCACTTCCAGATGGTGCACCATGACATCTGGGATTACGACACCCCGATGGCGCCGAACCTGATGGACGTGACGGTTGACGGCAAAATGCGGAAGGTGGTGGCCCAAACCACGAAGCAGGGGTGGGTGTACACCTTTGATCGCGCCACGGGTGAACCGATTTGGCCGATTGTTGAGACTCCGGTGATGAAGAGCGATGTGCCGGGCGAGGAGTCGTCACCCACGCAGCCCATTCCAAGCAAGCCGGCGCCGTACTCGCAGCAAGGGCTCGTTGAAGCCGACCTCATCGACTACACGCCTGCCATCAGGGACTCCGCGCTGAAGATGGCCAAGCGCTGCCGCATGGGCCCGTACTTCATTCCACCCGCCGCGGCGGATGGCAAAGGGAGCACTGGGTTCAAGTGCTCGTGGTACGCACCCGGTGCAAGCGGCGGCGTGAATATTGACGGCGGTGCCACGGTGGACGTGGAAACCGGCATGATGTACGTGGCGTCCATCACGGGGATGAGCACGGCGCAGCTGCAGAAAGATCCGTGCTCCGAATTCGACTACAGCTCGCCGCGCAACAGCTGTGGGTTGCTCGGTGCGCTACCGGCACCGCCTGGCTATGAGGGCCCGGTGCGTGAGCGTGGCGGCGACTTCGCGGGACGCGCTGGCGGTTCCATGATCGGCGGCGTGTCCATCGTGAAGCCGAAAGAGTTTGGTGGCATCACGGCGTACAACATGAAGAGCGGCGACAAGTCGTGGTGGGCGCCGAACGCGGGCATGCTGAAAGTCACGAGCCGTGACCCGTTGTTCGCCGGTGTAACCTTGCCGCCCCAGGGTGGGCGTGGACAGGCGCAGGCGATTACCACGAAAACGCTGCTGATCTACGGCACCGGCCGCAGCGGAGGCGCGCCGGGTGAAGCGCCCAAGCTGTACGCCCTCGACAAGACCACCGGCAAGCAGGTGGGTGCCGTAGAAATTGCATCGAAGACCACGGCGGTGCCCATGACGTTCTTGCACAAGGGCCGGCAGTACATCGTGTTCGCCAGCGGCGCGGAGAATGAAACGCAGCTGACCGCGTTGGCACTGCCGGTGAAGAAGTAGGGGCGACGGCCACTGTCCCGGACACACAAGCGCCCTCGGCCGAGACGGCCGGGGGCGTTTGCATACCACCGCTTTCCGGTCAGCCCTCAAGTAGTTACATTGTTATTACTTCAGGGGGAGACGATGAAAGCCAAACTGGTACGGATCGGCAATTCGCGCGGCGTGCGTCTCGCGAAGCCGCTGATTGAGGAAGCGGGGCTGACCGACGACGTCGAGATCCGCGTGCAGGGCGGCGCGTTGATCATTACGTCGGTCGAATCCCCCCGCGACGGGTGGGCCGAGTCGGTTGCAAAGCATGGACCGTCGAAGCTATTGGACGAGCCGTCCTCGACCGCGTTCGATGAGACCGAGTGGACATGGTGACGCCCGGCGCTGTGCGTCGAGGCGACGTGTATACGGTGGAGCTCAACCCCACCCGTGGCCGCGAAATTCGCAAGACCCGACCGTGTGTCATTGTGTCGCCAGACGAGCTGAACGCATCCCTCGGGACATTCATCGTCGCTCCGCTCACCACCGGCGGACATCCTTACCCGTTTCGCGTGGCCTGTCGATTCGCGGGTAAGGATGGGCACGTGGTTCTCGACCAGATCCGCACGGTGGATCGTGAACGTTTGGGGAAACGGCTGGGCGCGTTGACGGCACCCACGCAGACCAAAATTCTTGGTGTGCTGCAGGCGATGTTCGCGCCGTAGCCGTCGCTACTTTTTCTCGTAGCGCTTCAACGCCTTTTGCCCAACTTCGGCGCCGTAGATGTTCCCTGCGGCGTCAACCGCAACGCCCTCAGCCGAACTCGTGCTGGGGGCTTTGTCGTCGGGGTCGGGAATGAAGGCGGTCACCGTGCCCGTGCGCGCGCTGCCGATACGCATACCGCGCTTCCATGCCACATGCGGTGGATTCACCGAGCCTGACTCCGAGTCGGCCACGTAAATCATGTCGTTCCTGTCGATGTAAATGCCACTGGGCCGGCTGAACTGATACCAAGTATCGAGCACGGTGAAGTTCTGATCCACGATGATGATGCGATCGTTGCCGCGATCGCCCACAAACAGTCGCCCCTTGGAATCGAAGGCGAGTGCGTGCGGTTGATCGAGTTGGGTGGCGCCTTTGCCCCATGTGCCCCACGTCTTCAACAGCTTGCCGCTCTTGTCGAACTTCAACACGCGCGCGTTGGAGGTGGCGCGCGACGAATGGCCTTCGGCCACAAAAATGTCACCGTTGGGTGCGGTAATGACGGCGTTGGGTTGCCAGAAGTACGCGGTATCGCGACCGCCGCCCGGCGCGCCCAGCGTCATGAGCAGTTCGCCCTTAGGGGAAAACTTGTAGATCTGGTGCCCCTTGCCGGCGTTGGCTGGCGCGGTGGCAGCGGCGCCGAGCGTGCAGGCGCAGTCGACCACCCACACGTTACCGTCTTTGTCGACGTGAATGCCGTGCGGCGACAGGATCATGCCGGCACCGAAGCTGGTCACGAGATTGCCCTGGTCGTCAAACTTGAGCACCGACGGCAGCGACGAGCCGGCGCAGTTGTTCACCCCGCAGCGCTCCGCAACCCAAATGCTCTTCCCGTCTTTGTCAATCGCAACGGCGCTGGTGGAGCCCCAGGTACGTCCCGCTGGGAGTTTCGCCCAATCGGTGATGGTGCGATACGGATTCGGCAAATCATTCACGGCCGGCATGGTGGCCGACGATTGCGCGGACAGCGACGCGGCCGGATGAGCTGCGGCGAGAACGAGCAGCAGGGCGAGGTGACGCATGATGACGTGGCGGTGGTGGTGAAAGGGGGAGAGCGGCACCAGCGTGGTGCCGCTCATGTGGTCAGTGCTATTCGCGATCCGCGGGGGGCGTGTGGTTGGCGAGGCGTCCGCTCAACCCTTGCAACAAGGTGTCCGGATCGATGCCGTACTGTGCACTCGCGGCCTCAAGTAACCGCATCATGGCACCCAACTTCTGTTGCGTGGCGTTGGCAGCCCCTTGCCCGTCGCCGGCGGCCATCATCTGCTCCTGCACGGCACGCAGCGCCTTGGCCTGGGCGTCGCCTTGGGCGATCACCGGCGCCGCCGCTGCTTCGGCATCGGCGCGGGCCGCTTCGGCGCGGGCGCGGGCCGTCTCATGGCCGATCAGGCCCGTGATAATAAAGGCGCCGCCAAAGAGCAGTGCCGAAACGAACAGCCAAAGCATGTGCGCCCCCATTCGGGATCACGATGTCGCGAGGTGGAAATGTCGCGGCGTGCACCGGTGTGCGCCAGAGACGGGGGCGGCGATCGGCGTCCGGTATCGGCATGGCGAAAACGTTCCACGATGGGTACTGTGGCGTGTCGTGTGCCGCGTGTGCTTCCCTTCCCATTCTCCCATTCTCGCGTATGCGCCTGTTTCCGGTTTCTCCCATCGCCCTGGCCGCCCTGCTGTTGACCGCACCGCTTCACGCCCAGGCGCCCGCCGCGCAGCCACCGCGCCCCGCCCCGCTGACACTCACGACCTCAGCGTGGCCCGATGGTGGTGTCATTCCGGTGCTGTACTCACAGGCGGGGGAGCAGCGGTCGCCAGCCCTCATGTGGACCAACGTCCCTGCCGGCACGGTCAGCTTTGTGATCAACATGATCGACCCCGATGTGGCGATTCAGCGCGGCACCGAGACGCAGCCACACTGGATTGTGTGGAACATTCCCGGTGCCGCGACGGGGCTTCCGGAGGGCATTGCCCCGGGCGCGGTGCTTCCCAATGGGGCGCGACAGATCAGCGCGTCCGGGTTGCAGTATCGCGGACCGGGAGCGGCGGCCACAGGGCCGATGCACCACTACACCTTCGAGTTGTATGCATTGGACACCGTGCTTGAGGTGACCGCCTCCACCAACGCGCAGCTTGTGCCGGCGGCGTTGGAAACGCGGGCGGCGGTGATGCGCGCGATGCAAGGGCACGTCCTCGGCAAGGCCGTGTACGTGGGGCTGTTCCGCCGGCCACAGTAACCCACCGCGCCGGCGCACCGGGACCACTTGGGTTGCGGGGCGTATGGTTGCGGTGCAACGTCTGACATCTCACGGCCCGCATACGGGCCATCGCTCCCACCTTCAGACTCGGTGCTCCGTGCTTCGCATCCGTACTCTGATATCCACGGCCGCTGGCGCGCGGCGCCTGCCGTCTCGCCGCGCTCTGCCGTGGACACCAGCGCCCTGAGCCGACTGCTGTAT
>CANHTA010000190.1 GCA_947463135.1 Gemmatimonadota bacterium | reverse complement strand
CGGTAGCGCGTGCTCGGGGGACGGGCGATGACCGGCTCATTGGCCAGATGCCGACGGATATCGGCGGCCATCCCGTTCGCCGTTTCGTAGCGATGCGACCGATCAGGGTGCATCGCCTTCATGACAATCCAGTCGAGGTCGCCGCGCAGCGCGCGCTTGAGGTGCCGCGCGTCGGTGCTACGCCGGGTGGCGATACTCTCGCTGAGCGCCGCCGCCGTGGCGAGTCCGACACTGGGTGTCGGCGGGTTCGTATCGCCACACATCAGCCGTGCGAGAAACTGGTGGAGCCCGACCTCCGCCGGGTCAATCGGTAAGTGCCCCACGAGCAACTCGTACAGCATGACGCCCAGCGAGTAAATGTCCGCACGGGTATCCACGTCCATCGACGCACTGTTCGCTTGCTCCGGGCTCATGTATGCCACCGTCCCCATGGCAAAACCGGCCATCGTCTTCGCCACCACCTCGGGGCCCTGCGGTCCGAGCGCCTTCGCAATACCGAAGTCGATGATCTTCGGCTGCGGATGTCCCTCTTCGTCGGTGACGAGAATGTTGGACGGTTTCAGGTCGCGGTGCACCACACCCTTCTGGTGTGCGTGTTGCACGGCTTCGCAGATGGCGACAAAGAGCTGCAGACGATCACGCACGTTGAGCCGGCGCATGTCACAGTACTCCGTGAGCGGCAAGCCGCGCACGAGCTCCATGGCAAAGTAGGGCTGCCCGGTCTCGCTGCTTCCCGCGTGCAACACGCGCGCTATGCCGGGGTGATTCATCACCGCCAGCGCGCGCCGTTCGGCATCAAAGCGCGCCAGGACATCACGCGTTTCATCGAGCGCGGCGCGCACCAGCTTCAGCGCGACCCGACGCCGGACCGGCGCCGTTTCCTCGGCTTCGTACACGACCCCCATCCCGCCTTCACCAAGCAGCTGGATGATGTCGTATGAGCCGATCCGTTCGGGATGCGCCAGCCTGCTGAACATCACGTGTGACGGAACGGCATCAACGTGCCATCATGTCGGGGTCGATGACGACACCGACCGAATCGCCGCTTGCGCCCATGGCGCAGGCCACCTTCACGTCGTAGTGCCGACATCGCGATTGTCGAGGTGAGCATGATGCCGGCGAGTACCCACGTCATTGTGCCGCGCACGTGAACCTCCATGTTCCCACCGTGACGCACTGATCCGCTTTCCCTCCACGGCAATCGACTTAGTCGACGATGATGTCGGGATCCACGAGCACCGAGTCGGGCGGATTATTTCCCGACTGACAGACCAACTGGATGTTGTATTGGTAGCTGCCGCGACTGTTGGGCCGCATGCCGTTCGCCCGCGTGGGCTGGGCCTTGCTGGCATTGTAGGGGCCACGCGAGTCAAAGGGCCAGCCGCTCGAATTCTTGGGCGTCACGGTGATGTTTTCGCTGTTGGCGTTCGCGGCGATCACCCACTCGATCTCATCACCCTGCTGCAGCCGAATATTCCACGGACGCACGGTGACCTCCGTGGAATTCGGACCGGCACAACGGGCAGTGACCGTCACTTGGACGGTCGCCCGTGAAGACCATGGCGTCGCCGCCAGAACGATGGTGGATGCCACCAGTACACCCCCCACACGTGTTATCCATCGTGCCATGTTCATGATGTTTTCATTGGTCCTGTGAATGTGATGCCCCGAACTCCAGGGTAGCGTGGCTACCCGCCGATGTCGGTGCAAGAATAGGACCGCCACCATCGGGTACGCATGCGGTCGGCGTTCATTCGGGCCAGCGGTATGGCGTACCCGACGGTGTGGCGTTGTCGTCAGTAGCCGCGCGTGCGGTCAACCACCCACTTCGGCAACTCACCACGCTCGAGTGATGCGAGACACTCCAGAAAGCCGTGCGCGGCGCCGTCGATGGTGGTGAGTCCGGAAATGTGCGGCGACACCATCACGCGCGGGTCGCTCCACAACGGCGAGTCGGCCGGTAGCGGTTCGGTGGCGAACACATCAAGCGCCGCTGCACGCAGCCAGCCATGGTCGAGCGCGTCGGGGAGTGCGCTTTCCTCGACCACCGAACCGCGGCCGGCATTCAACAGCACGGCGCCCTGACAACGCGACAGCACGTCGCGCGAAATCAGACCGCGCGACGCCGGGGTGTCGGGGACCGCCACCACAATCCAGTCGGCGTCGCCCACGAGATTCGCGAGCTCGCTGGCGGGATGTACGGCACTGAACGCTGCGCCTTCTGCCGTACCGCTGCGCGACACGCCGGTGACGTGCACGCCCAACGCGTGCAGCGACGACGCGATGGCGCGGCCAATGTCTCCCGTGCCCACCACCAGCGCACGCGTGCCCGCTACGCGCGCGATGTCCCGCGGCGCCCAACGGCGTTCGCGCTGCGCTTCGGCCAACTCCAGCAGCTGCAGCTGAATCGCGAAAATGCGGGCAATGGCCCACTCGGCGATCATGGGCCCAAACGACTCGGGGCTGCGTGTGAGCAGGATGGAGGGATCCAGCGTGGACGCCAGCCACGAATCCACACCAGCGCCGGTACACTGAATCCAGCGCACATTCCCCATGTCGGACACCGCCGGCGGACGCTTGAAGCCGATATACGCCTCAGCCCACGCGAGATCGTCGGCGGTGATGTCGGTGAACAGCTTGCCGCGCAGCTCGAGGTCAGGACGACGCGCGCGGATGGACTCGGCGATGCCAACATGCGCATTGGCACCGATGGCAATACGACGCGGCGCGAACGGAAGCGGAAAGGTCATCAGACAGGCTGGCGTGGTGTGGGAGACGAACCGATGGCATCACCAACGGCGTTGCAAGCGAGCACGGTGGCGAAGATGAAGAGGCCGGGAAAGATGGCGAGCCACGGTTCGCTGGTCATGGCCGTCTGCGCCTGATACAACATGTTGCCCCAGCTGGCTGTGGGCGGTTGCACGCCCACACCAAAGAAGCTCATGGTGCTCTCCAGCAGGATGCCGCGCCCAATGGCCAGCGTGGTGGCCACGGTTGCTGCGGGAACAACGCCCGGGATGATATGACGCACAATGACGCCCAGCGGATTGGCACCAATGGCGCGCGCAGCCTGCACGAAATCGAGTGCCGATACCGACTGCACTTCGGCCCGCACCACGCGCGCGGTTTCCATCCACCCGGCGGCAGCGACCAACAGGATGAGCATGGGCACACCGGGCTGCCACACCGCCGCGCCAAGCATGAGCAGCGGAAGCCGCGGAATAGCGAGCATGGCGTCGGTGGCGCGCATGAGCACGTCGTCAATCCAGCCGCCGGCGTAGCCGGCGACCGAGCCCACCGCCACACCAATCGCGGCGCTCACCAGTGCAGACAACACCCCAATGGCCAGCGAGACACGCGCCCCCACCAGCACACGCGCGAGCACATCGCGTCCGAGTTCATCAGTGCCAAACCAGTGCACCATCGACGGCGCAGCACGACGATTGGCGAGATCGATGGCGTCGGCGGCGAAGGGCGCCAGATACGGCGCCAACAACGACGCCACCACGAGCGTGGCGAGAAAGAGCAGACCACCACGCGGTGCGGTGTTCATGCCGTACCGCGCGTGCGCGGATCGATGGTACGCACCGCGATGTCAGCGAGCAAATTGAGCACCATCACGGCAATGGCGCTGCACATGAGGAACGCCATCAGCACGGGATAGTCGCGCTTCACCAGTGACTCGGTAAACAAACTGCCAACGCCGGGCCAGGCGAAGACACTTTCCGTTACTACGGCCCCCGACGCCATCATGGCGGCGTCAAGCAACACCACGGTGATAAACGGGCCAAGCGCGTTCGGCAGCGCATGACGCAACAGCACGCCGCCCTCTGACACCCCGCGCATACGCGCCGCATTCATAAAGTGCCGACCAATGGTTTCGCGCATGCCGCGGCGCAGATAGCGCGACCACGCCGCGGCCTGCACCGCAGCCAGTACCACCGCGGGGAGCACGAGGTGTGCAAGGCGATCGGCCAACGAGGTGGCGCCGAATGCTGTACGACCCGACGACGGCAGCCATCCTAGCGTGATGGCAAACAGCAGTTGCAGTAGCAAGCCCAACCAGAACACCGGCAGCGAAATGCCGGCCACGGCCCCGAATGACGTGATACGATCGAAGAGGCGATGCACCGATGCCAGCACACCAACCGGGAGCGCCACACACAGCGCAAGCAGCGTACTGGCGCCAACCAGCTCCAGGGTAGCCGGCACACGCTCCAGCACGCGCTCAAGTACGGGCCGGCCATCGGCGAAGCTGTAGCCCCAATCGCCGTGTACAAACGCCGAGAGCCACGAGACGTACTGCGCCGCCAGCGGACGGTCGAGCCCCATGGCGGCGCGCAGGCGCTCGATGTCCTGCGGACGCACATTTGGATTTTCGAGATACGCCGCCAGCGGACCACCGGGCACGGCCTGCAGCAGTGCGAATAGCAGCGCCGAGATGAGGAGCAGCAGCGGCAGGCTTTGCAGCACGCGCCGCAGCATCATGCCCGGCAGTGCGCCGCGCATCACGGCGTGTCGATCTCCCACAGATGCACGTTCCAGAACGGACCCGCATTGGTAGGATTCCCCGTGAATCCTTTGAGTCCCCTCGGCACGACATCAATCTTGGCGGTATTGTACAGCACGATCTCCGGGGCGAGTGTGGCGATACGACCCTGCGCCTCACGCAGCAGCGCGTTGCGCTGCGTTACACTGGCGGTGCGATCGGCGCGATACAACAGCGAGGTGAGCGCGCTGTCATTGACGTAATTGATATTGCGCCCCGCTGGCGGCGTGCGATCGCTGGCAAAAAAGAGTGTGAGCTCCGGGTCGGCGCCCATCTGCCACCAGTGGAGCATGGCGTCAAACTTGCCGCTGAACCACACGCTGCTAATGGTGGTGCCGTCAAGCAGCTTCACCTGCATGTCCACACCAACGTCGCGAAAGGCCTGCTGCAGCGCCTGGGCAACGTTCTCGCGAATGGCAAAGCCCGACTGTGTAATGAGGGTAAAGGTGAGGCGCTTGCCGTTTTTCATGCGGATACTATCGGCGCCGGGCACCCAGCCCGCCTCGGAAAGCAGCGTGCGTGCACGATTGGGGTTGAAGTCGTACGTGGGCACCTTGGGTTCGTAGGCGGCGGAGAGCGGCTGGATTGGCCCGTTCACCACCTCCACCTGACTGTCCAGAATGGTGCGCACCAGCAGATCACGATCAACCGCATGGGCCAGCGCGCGACGCACGTTTACGTCGGCGAAGGGGGTGAAGTGCTGCTGGTTGAGTGTGACATGCTCGTAACCGTTGCCAACCACCCGGTTGACCCGCAGTCCGCTCACGGCCTCGAGTTCGCGAACCTTATCCCACGCCACGAGCGCCACCATGTCCACCTCCCCCGACTTCAGCAGGTTGATGCGCGTGGTGGTGTTGGTAAGAAACCGGAAAAGCAGCTGCTTGATTTTGGGATACTCCGCGCCGCGCCAGTAGCCTTCGGCGCGCTCGAGCAGGATGTACTCGCCGGTTTTCCATTCTTTCACTTTGTACGGCCCCGTGCCCAGCGGCGCACGGTTGTAGTCGTTGGCGGTGTTGAGGTCGCGCCACTCCAACACATGCTTCGGCAGGGTCCCGCGCACAAACTGCAGCTGATACGGCGCGTAGATCTCCTTGTAGTGCACGATCGCGGTAAGCGAGTCGGGGGTGTCCACCGATGCAATGCGATCGAAGCCGTCCACGCTTTCCGGCTTCCAGT
>CANHTA010000189.1 GCA_947463135.1 Gemmatimonadota bacterium | reverse complement strand
CGGGTTGGGCGGTGCTGGTGGCTACGTTGGCGTTGCCGGCGCTGCAAGCCGGCGGCGTTGCCGGCTTGGTGAGTCGTGTGCTGCGGAAGGAACGCGTCGCGATGAGTCGCTGACGACGGCTAACGACGTGACTTCGAGGCCCCATCGAGCTCCGTCCACAAACGACGGATGGCGATGGGGCTTTGCTGTTCGGCCAAAAACCACTTCGCGTAGGGGCCCCAGTTCACCTGCGCGATGGCCTGATCGACCGTGAGCCCGGCGGCCTTGAGTCGCTTCACTTCCGCCATCACAGCCACGATCGCTTCGCGAAACGTGACGAGCTCTTCGCGCGACACCTTCGCTTCCTCAATGAAGCCGTGTCCGGGAATGAACCGGTCCACGTTCTTGAGGGCGAGTGCGCTGTCGATGGTGCGCACCCATTCGGCGCCATACGCCGAGCGCATGGCCGGGAACACGCGATTGAGGTACGCCTCACTCATGAATAGCAGCTTCTCCGACGGCACTTCAACCATGAGGTCGCCGCCGGTGTGCGCACGGCCGAGAAAGCGCACGCGCACGCTGATGCCGCCAAGGTCGATGGTCTCGCTATCGCTGGTCATGGCGGTTGGGGGCACAATCACCGCCGGCCGATTCGCGGTAGCGGCCGCGGCCGAATCTTTCTTGAGTTGCGCCAGCGAGTTGGCGTGCACCACAAACCGAATGTCCTTGGGCAGCACGCTATTGCCCGCCGTGTGATCACCGTGATCGGAGCCTACCACGTACCACTTCACCGGCAGCGGGGAGATGGTGGTGATCTTGTCCAGCATAGTCTGCGTCGCCTGCACACTGCCTTGCCCGTCGGCCACGAGCACGCCGTTGCGGCCGATCACGATCAGGCTCACGGTGGTAAAGCCGGGCTGCCGGATTTCCTCGTAGCCGTACACCTTGTCGCTCAGCTTTACGAAGCGGGGGAAGGCGCTGAGGGGGACGCCGCGCACGGCGGGGTCGGCGGTGCGGACCGGAGACTGCGCGTGCAGCGAGGTCGCCGCGGCGGCGAGAAAAGCGAGGCTGAAAAGACGACGCATCGTGAACCGCCGAGAACAGGGTCGAAATGAACGGCAGGGGGAAGAGAACGCGAGAGAACTTAACGGGGTGACGGTACGCGGTGCGAAGCGGGCACGGTGCAACCTGACCGTTGTGTCGTCATGGCGCCCCCTTGGCCCGGTACCGCTCCAGCCAGGCCGTGGACCACGAGTCAAACCGTTCCTCCCGGATTGCGCCACGGATCTGCTCCATGAGCTGCAACAGGAACGTCAGGTTGTGCAGCGCCAGCAGGCGCTGCCCCAGCGGCTCCTCGTTGTCGTGCAGATGCCGGAGATAGGCGCGGTCGTAGTCGGTGCAGGCGGGGCAGGGACAGCTCTCCGTGAGGGGTCGCCGGTCGGTGCGATGGCTGCTTTTCCGGATTGACACTTTGCCATCTTCGGTAAACACCGTGCCGTGCCGACCCATCTTGGTGGGGGCGACACAGTCGAACAGATCCATGCCGCGACGCACCGCCTCAATGAGATCGTCGGGGAAGCCAACGCCCATGAGGTAGCGCGGTTTGTCGCGTGGCAACAACGGGGCACAGGTATCGAAGGTGGCGTACATGAGCGGCTTGGCTTCGCCCACCGAGAGACCGCCCATGGCGATGCCCGCCCAGTCGCCTGTTTGCAGAATGCCGTTGATCGACGCGGTGCGCAGGTCGTCGCTGGTGCCCCCCTGAATGATTGGAAACAACGCCTGCGGCGGGGCCATGCGCTCCTGTTCGGCGTTGATGCCCTCCATCGCGGGCGCGCCTGCCGGCACGGTGAACGACGCCGCCGGCTCGCGCCCCTCACGCTCCAGCCGGTCGAACTCAATGCGGCAGCGCTCCAGCCAGCGCAGACTGCGTTCCATTGCCGCCCGCGACGCCGCGTACTCCGCACCGCCTTCAATCAATTCGTCGAGCTGCATGATGACATCGGCGCCAAGATTGCGCTCAATCTGCATCACGCGTTCGGGCGTGTAGTGATGGCGTGACCCGTCCGAAATACTCTTGAACGTCACCCCCTCTTCGCGCACCTGCCGGAACTTGGCCAGCGAGAACACCTGATAGCCACCGGAGTCGGTGAGCATCGGACCGCTGAAGCGCGAGAAGGCGTGCAGCCCACCCAGCGCCCGCACCATGCGGTCGCCGGGATTGAGATACAGGTGATACGCGTTGGCGAGCAGCATCTGTGTGCCCATCGCGCGCATCTCGCGCATATCAATGCCGCGCACCGCCGCCCTCGTGCCCACCGGCATGAACTCCGGCGTCTGCACGACCCCGTGCGGCGTGGTAAACCATCCCAGTCGTGCCCCTTCCCGATCGTGCGACGCACGAAAGGCAAACCCCGGTGACGTCGTGATGCTCACGAACCCTCGCCCACAGCAGTACCGGGCTCTGCCTGCTCACGTGCGCGTTGCCGCGTGTCCGCGTCCATCAGGTGACGCAGCGCCACCAGCACCGGATGATCGCGCGTGTAGGCCGCGCCGTACTCGATGTTGAACAGGAAATCGAAGCCTGCCGGCATGACGCCCTGATTGTGCTGCAAAATGGTCTCGAGTTTATCGAGTCCTTTGGCCAGCTTCGCTTCGGGGCTCGCCGCCGCGTCGTACTCGTCCCACAGCGCCACGAGATCGGCCCGCACACCCTCCGGCAACGGCTGAACCAGCTGCACGAGATCAGCCCGCTCCTGCGCGGCCTTGTTCGGCAGCGACGCTTGCAGCGCGGCCGAGATATCGCCGCTGATCGCTTCACCCAAGTCATGCACCAGACAGAGGCGCAGCAACTTGCCCACGTCGATGCCGGGAAAGTGCGGCGATAGCACCAGCGCCATGAGGCACAGTCGCCACGTGTGCGCGGCGACCGTTTCCTGGCTGCCGTCCGACGTCCACGACGTGCGGGTCATGTACTTCAGCGATTCGGCCGCACGCAGAAACGCGAGCGTCCCCTGGAACTCGGCGCCGAGCGACGGCGCGGAAAACTCACTCATGCGGACGTGGTGGCAACGTGGAAGAAGACGGATGGGAGTGAGCGACTGACGTGTGCTTGGTAAATCGGGCCACGGCGCTGGCACCACCGTGACGCACCAGCCATGCGAGCACCATCGTGCGCGTGAGGCGGCCGGCGGAGAGCGCAAGGAAGAACTCCGGCAACGGCACCCCCGCCACGCCCGAGGCGATGCTGGTGAGCTTGGTGGACAACGGTGACATCGTGCTGGCGAAGATGGCCCACCCGCCGTAGCGTGCCAGCGTTCCGCGATACTCGTCGATGCTGGCCGGTGTGACCCCGAAGTACCGCGACACCGGCCCTTCCAGCCACGCGAGCGCCTCGGCACCGACCACGTACAGGATGACACTGCCGATCACGGTGCCGACGGCGGCCACCAGCGCGTACCGGTAGGCGCGTTCCGGACGGGCGAGCGCCAGCGGGAGGAAGAACACGTCGGCGAACCCCGGGAAGACGCAGCCCTGCAGCAGTCCCCATCCGAACACCACGCTGTTCGACCATCCCGCGTCAGCCCAGTGTTCGAGGCGCGCGTGGGTGCGCGCCAGCCAGGTCGGCTCGAGTGACATGGCGGGAAAGATAACAGCGCCAACCGGTGGGTCGACACGCATATTCCACCCATGCGACTGCGATCCCATTTCTGGCCGCTGGCCTTCCTGTTGCCGACGTTGTCGGCGTGCCGTACCCTCGCGTCGGGGCGTGCGGCCTCGTTTCCGTTTGCCGTGGCGCCCACCGTGGCCGACACCATCCACACGGAGGTGCTCTCCAGCGCGGTGCGCCTGCACCGGCTGGTGAATGTGAAGGCGCCGTGGCGCGCGTGGGTGCTCGACGTGAACATGTCGGCGTGCGCGAGTGTGCAGGCGCTGAAGGGCGAGACCACGGCGGTGGGGCGTAACACCACCAGCGTGCTGTTATCGCGGCTGCCGGCTGCCTCGCGCCCCATCGCCGCGGTGAACGCCGATTTCTTCCTGTTCGCGCCGCCCGGCGTGCTCACCAACGCGCACATCGAACGCGGTACCGTCATCGCCGGCCCTGGTCCGAATGTGCTGTTGGGCTATGACGCACAGCGCGGGCTGTTCATCGATTCCGTGCGGGTCAGTGGAGCGGTCACCTCGCCCCGCGGCACCGTTGCGCTGCTGAATTGGAACCGTCCGGCGCCGAATCGCGCCGGCCTCGTGGACGCGCACTGGGGCGTGCCGCTCGACACCCTCGTGCGCACGCGTGCCGTGCGTCTGGACCCCATTGTGCCCGTGCGGCAAGACTCGAGCGCCGGCCGGTATGTGGTACGCGCGGCGCGCGTGGGCGACACGGTGGTGTTTGGCGACACGCTGCTGCTGGTGGTGCCGCCGGCTATGCGCGCGCGGGTGGTGGCCGGTGATACGGTGGCCGTGCAGCGGCGCATCACTCCAGTGTGGCCGCGCGAAACCGTGGGTGGGCGCGGCGTGCTGCTTATTGACAGTGTGGTGGGTGCCGACGTGGACAAAGAAGGCAACGCCGGCTTCCGTGGACTTAATCCGCGCACGGCGGCCGGTATTGCGCGCGTGGGCACGTCACAGCGGCTGCTGCTGGCCGTGATTGATGGGCGGCAGCCCGGCTACAGCGTGGGCATGACACTCCGGCAAACGGCCGAGCTATTGCAGTCGCTCGGCGCCCAGCGCGCGATCAATCTCGATGGTGGAGGCTCGTCGGCCATGATTGTGCGTGACCACGCCACCGGCGCACTGCGGGTGCGCAACAAGCCGTCCGATCCCACCGGCGAGCGTGCGGTGGGCAATGCGCTCGCGGTGCTGGGGGTCTGCGCGAAGTGAGACCCCAACGGTCCGCTCCCGGGCGCACGCACGCCCGGCCGACTACAGGCTGTCGAGGCCTTCCGTACCGATCACCGGGTTCCACGGCAACAGCTCGTACTGCGCCAAGGCCAATCGCGTAAACGGATCGCCGTCGCGAATGCGATCGAGCGCCGCATTCATCTCTTCGCCGTCGGGGATGCGCAGAATCATGCCGCCGCCGGTACGCGGATCGAACGGCCCGGAGACGAGCAGTAACCCCTGAGCCTTGAGGTCGCGGAGATAGGCCCTGTGCTCGTCGACGTGCGGAGCGATCTCGTCGAACGGGCGGCGGTAGCGGATGATGGCGAGTGCGTACATGCACAGGAATGGAACGCGGTGCTCCGGCGGAGTCAACCACGTCCGGCTGGCCGGCTCGTTGTCGCGTGGCCCAGCGCGTGGACTACCGCTTGGCCGCGAGCGCCTCGCGCAGCGCCTGCCATGGCAGCATCGCGCAGCCGTGGCGTCCCGGAAATGGCGCCACGCCACGGAGTGGCGTGAGCGTCTCGGGCAGCACCGCATCGGCGTTGGCGTCGGTTGCGGTGGTGTGCAGCATGCGGTCCACCGCCGTGGCCACCACCAGAGCGTCAGCCACGGCAAGCCCGAGCACCGCGTCGGTCATCATGGAGGCCGATGCCGTGGCAATCGAGCAGCTGCGACCGGTGAAGGCCACGTCGCGCACCACGTTGGCCTCCAGTGTCACCATGACGGTGACGTCGTCGCCGCACACGGGATTCCTGCGCGCGGCAACCCCTGTGGCCGACTCGATGACCCGCCGGTTGTGCGGCGCGCGATGGTGCGCCAGCAGCGCATCCTGATACATGGCCGCAATGCTCGCCGTCAACGGCGCGACGCTG
>CANHTA010000188.1 GCA_947463135.1 Gemmatimonadota bacterium | reverse complement strand
TCCGCCTCGCGGCTCCGCTGCGCCAGCGCCGCTGACGGTTGCCACATGCTGAGCCCTACGCACAGCACCGCAACTATCCGCTGCGCCAACCTCCCACGGGTTGAAAGCGCCTTCATGGAACGTCCTTGCTCAAGGTCATTGCCGGGCTCAACGCGTGGCGTGTGGTGGTACGGATCACGTGGGGGGAGTGCATCACACCGACGATCATTCGCCTGCTGCGGCAAGGCCAAGCCGGCGCATACGGCGATACAAGTTTGGGCGATCGGTTTGCAAGTGACGCGCGGCATCGGCCACGTTGCCGTCACTCTGTACCAGCGCGGCCGAGATGAGCTGCCGCTCGTAGGCGTCCAGCGCGTCGCTGAGCGGGAGCGTGGGCACGGTGTGATTGGCGCGCCCGTCGGAGTCGGGAAAGGGCGTTGATAACGCATCGGCGGCAACGGCGGGGAGCACCTGTTGGACCTCCCGGTACCCGACCTCACTGCCGGCATGAAGAATCGCCAAGCGTTCAACGATGTTCGCCAATTCGCGGACATTCCCGGGCCACCGATAGCCGCTCAGTGCGGTCAGGGCGCGGTCGTTCCACTGGATGAGCGGTTGTCCGGTGCGGGTGCGGTGGCGCGCCGAGAAGTGCCGCACCAGTGCGGGGAGATCGCCGGGGCGGTCGCGGAGGGGAGGCAATTGCATCGGGATCACGTTGAGCCGGAACAACAGATCCTCGCGGAAGCGGCCATCCGCCACGGCGCGCACCAGATCTTTGTTGGTGGCGGCCAGAATGCGGACGTCAATCCGGATGGGCTTGCCACCGCCCACCCGCTCGATTTCGCGCGCTTCAATGGCGCGCAGCAGCTTCGCCTGCGCCTCGGCGCCCAGGTCACCCACTTCGTCGAGAAAGAGCGTGCCGGTGTGCGCCAGCTCAAAGCGGCCGATCCGACGGTCGGTGGCGCCGGTGAAGGCGCCGCGCTCGTGACCGAACATTTCGCTTTCCACCAGATCGCGCGGAATGGCGGCACAGTTCACGCGAACGAACGGGCGATCGCGTCGCGCGCTGGTGAGATGCAGTGCGGCGGCCACGAGTTCTTTGCCCGTGCCCGACTCACCGGTAATCAGCACGCGGGCGTCGGTGGGGCCGATGCGGGCAATCAAGGTGCGCACGTCGCGCATGACGGGGGAGTCGCCCACCATTTCCCCCGAAATCCCAAGCTCCTCGCGCAGTGCAGCGGCGGCGCGTCGCGCTTGCCGGAGCTCAAAGGCTGAGGCGAGTGCCAGCAGCACCCCTTCCGGGGTGAGCGGCTTCTCGAGGAAGGTGAAGGCGCCCAGTTTGGTGGCGCGCACCGCGTCCGTGAGGGCGGCGCGTCCGCTCATCATGACCACCGGGACATCGGGACGACGCTCGCGCAGCTGCTGCAGCAGGCTGAGGCCGTCCATCTCACCGGGCATCATGAGATCCACCAACGCGAGGTCCGGCTCCTGGGCTTCCGCCATCGCGAGCCCCGTGCGTCCGTCGGCGGCATCGCGCACGTCATACCCCTCGGCGCTCAGCAGAGCGCCGACCATGCGCCGGATGTTGGGTTCGTCGTCGACGATCAGAACACTGGGCATCGCACCGAGGGCTTAGGGACGCGCGTCAACCGGCACCATCGGCCGATCCCGTTCCACCCGTTGCTCCATCAGCTTGGTCGTGAAGCGCTGTGCCTCGCTCAGGCGTTCCAGCTCCACCGCCACCGTGTCGATGTTGCGCTCCAATTGCTCGACCCGCTGCCGCTGATGCTGTTCCATCGCGTGGTCACTCCGCGCCGTGGGGGAACGGCGGTCGATGTACCGCGCCACGGCGCGGGCAATGGGCCAGCCGATGAACACCGCCATAACGCACGTGGCAAACGCCCAGGAGATTTGGACCGCCCCTCTGGGCACGAGATCCTGAATGGGAATCGTGGTGGAATTCATCCCCTGCGTGAGCACCAGCTTGTCGCCCTCCATCTGGAAGCGTACATCGGTGCCCGTGCCGTTGCCGGAGAACACGATGGTGCCGGGGGTGACCGCATCGGGGACGTTGGGGGGCACGCCGTCTGGTCCGACCGGCGGTATGTTCGTGACGGGCTCTTGAGTGCGGGGCATTAGTGGACGGCGGTAGCGAGGTGGTTCCGCACCGGGAGGTGCAGCGTGACGGTGGTGCCAACGCCCACCGTACTGGTGGCGCTGATCGTTCCGTGATGCGCTTCCATCGTTTGTCGGGCAATGGCGAGCCCGAGTCCCGTGCCGCCCGGTTTGGTGGTGACGTAGGGGTCAAACATGTGCGCGAGGGCGTCGGGGGCGATGCCACAGCCGCTATCGCGCACGGTAATCGTGAGCTGCTGTGCGGCCGCGTGCACCCCGATGTCAATGTGTCCGTGGCGCTCGCACGCATCCACCGCGTTCATCACCACATTGGTGACCGCCCGCACCAGCGGCTCATGATAGCCCGTCACCAGGGGGAGCGCCGCGTCGCAGGACACGGACACGGTGAGGCGATCCGGGATGGTGTGGCGCGCCACACGCGTCACCAGCTCCGCCACATCGATCTCGGCGGCCGGTCCATCCGGCAGTCGTCCGAACTGGGCGAAGCTCTTGGCCATGGTTTCCAAACGCGCGGCTTCCTCCGCGAGCACTTCCACCGTGTCGCGCAACTCCTCGGGGGCGGAACGCCGCAGCCGGTCGACCGCGAAGCGGATGGGGGTGAGCGGGTTCTTGAGCTCGTGGGCAAACCGGCGGGCGGACTCGCGAAACGCGTCGGCGCGCTCCGCTTCCAGTGCCCGCTGTCGTCCGCTTTCAAGTTCCTGCGCCATGGTCCGCATCCCCGTTCTGAGCACCTCGAATTCCGGAGCGCCACGGCGCTCCCGTTGGGCGGGAATGGCCAGCCCCCGGCGAATCAGTCCTGTCCATCCCACCAGCTCATCCAGCGGACGGCTGAGTTGGCGACTGAGATGTCCCGCCACGCGCGAGGCGCCTACCGCCACCAGCACCACCATCACCACGGCCCCGGCGATCACCAACCGCATGGAACGACCGGTCACAAAATCAAACCGTCGCGCCAACTCCACCGACTGACGCAGCTCGGCTTCATGGCGATCCAGCGCCGCGCGCTGATCGGCACGCAGCGGTGCGCCTCGTGTGGCCGCCAACGCCTGCTCCCCACTGGTGGCCAGCCGCTCCCATGCCGACCGTGCCGACAGCATGGAGAGGGCCCGACTGGCCGTCCCCACCCCCACCACCGTCACTGCGACGGTGGGCACGAGCGCAAACAGCAAGAGCATGGCAAACAACCGCGAGCGGAAGGGCGCCCGCGCTCTACGGGATCCCGTGAGCGCGGGTTTCGTCTCTGGGACGATCTGGTCGGATGTCCCCGGATTGGTCCCCCTTGGCTTCCGCATCTCGTTCATCATCAGTAATTTACGTGGCTGTACCCGATCCCGGAGTGGAATGGCAACGTCGTGGTCCCTCGCCCCCTTGATCGAGCACGGTGTGCAGCAGCATCCCACACGCGTGCTCGCGACTGATGGTGAACGGACGTGGACCTATCACCAGGTGGACGCCGACGCGTCTTCCCTGGCCACGGCGTTCTCCGGGTTAGGGCTTGGTCTGGGTGATCGCATTGCGGTCAACCTGCCAAACGGCATTGAGTGGATCATTGCCACCCTGGCGGCCGCCAAGCTCGGGGCGGTGGTGGTGCCGGTGAGTCCGCAGCTCAGTATTCACGATCTGCGCTACCAGCTGCGACACGCTGAAGCGAGTGCCGTGGTCACCATCGCCCGTTGGGACGGTGTGCACTTTCTGCAGCGTTTTCACGAGTTGCTCGGCGATCTGCCCGACCTCCAGTACGTGGTCACGGTCGGCGACGAGGAGCGGCGGGCCGACGACCGGATTCTCTCGTTTCAGGATCTGGTGGTCAGCGGGGCGGGGAAACCGGTGCCGTCACCGGCAGAGTATGACGACACGGCCGACTTGGCCGTCATGTATACGTCGGGGACGATGGGGAAGCCGAAGGGCGTTCCGCTGTCGCACCGGGCGTTGGTGGAAAACGCGGTGCGAGTGGCGGAGATCCTCGAGATAACGCCCGATGACCGTGTGTTCGGCGTGGTCCCGTTTTTTGCGGCGTTCGGCTTCGGCGTGATGCTGGGGACGCTGGCACGAGGCGCGACGATCGTGTGGCAACCGTCTTTCGACCCGGCACGCGCCCTTGCGCTCATCGCCGAGGTGAAGGTCACGGTACTGCACGGGGTGCCCACGCAGTATCACCTCCTCATGCGTGAGGAGTCGTTCGATCCGTCGCGACTCACGTCGCTGCGGGCCGGCGTCATCGCCGGCAGTTCGGTTGACGAGGCGCTGGTACGCCGGGTCCGTCGCTGGTGCGATGTGCTCGTGGCGTATGGCCTCACGGAAGCCGGGCCCGTTGTGACGATCACCCGTTGGGACGACCAGGACGAACGTCGGGTCGGCACGGTGGGCTGCGCCCTTCCCGGCGTTGAGATCATGGCGATGGATCTGATGACAGGGGCGCTGCACGGCCCCGAAGCGGTTGGCGAGATCGCCGTGCGCGGGACCAATCTCATGCGGGGGTATCTCCGCATGCCGGCTGAGACCGCCAAGGTCATGACGCCGGACGGGTTTTTCCTCACCGGTGATCTGGGGATCATCGATGAGGATGGGTATGTGAAAATTGTCGGGCGGCGGCAGGAGACGATTTCGCGCGGGGGTACGCAGCTCTACCCGCGCGAACTCGAGGATCGTCTGCGTGCGCATCCGGCAGTGGACGATGTCTGCGTGATCGGCGTCCCCCATGACGTGATGGGAGAGCTGGTGTGCGCGTGCATCGTGCCGGTTGAAGGGGCCGTCATCACAGGCAGCGAGATCAAGCGTTTCGCTCAGCACACGATGGCAGCCGACAAGGTTCCCGATTTCGTCCGCTTCTTCGATGTCTTTCCCATGACGGGAAGTGGCAAAGTCCGGCGGCGAGAACTGGCGCGGGCAATCGCGCTGAGTGCGAACACGAGGAGCGCTTCGGCGCTGCACGGTCACGCGCTCGATCACTCCGTTTAGCATTCAAGGTAGTCCATGAGTCGACATGACACGCGGTCCCGCCAGGCGGCACCGTCCCGTACCATCGCGCCGTTCCACCGGGGGCCACAGGCCATCACGCCGGTAACCGCCCCCAATGCCGCACCGCCGGCCCACGCACCGAACGCGGCCTTGCTCATCGATTTTGACAACGTCACGATGGGCATTCGCTCCGACCTCCAGGGGGAGCTCAACAACCTCCTCTCGTCGGACATCGTGAAGGGGAAGGTTGCGGTGCGCCGCGCCTACGCCGACTGGCGCCGCTATCCGCAGTACATTGTGCCGCTCACCGAGTCGTCAATTGACCTGATCTTCGCGCCCGCCTACGGCTCGGCCAAGAAGAACGCCACCGACATCCGGCTGGCGATTGACGCCATGGAGCTGGTGTTTACGCGCCCGGAAATCGGCACCTTCGTGCTTCTCTCAGGCGACTCCGACTTCTCGAGCATGGTGATCAAGCTCAAGGAGTACGGCAAGTATGTGATCGGCGTCGGCATCCGCGAATCGTCCAGCGACCTGCTGGTGATGAATTGCGACGAGTATTACTCGTACAACGCCCTGGCCGGTCTCACCAAAACGGGCGACGACGAGAGCACCCGGTGGGATCCGTGGGAGCTGGTCACCGAGTCGGTGAACCGCATGAAGCGCAACGGCGACGTGATGCGCTCCGATCGTCTGAAGCAGGTCATGCAGGAAATCGATTCGTCCTTCGATGAGAAGGACCTCGGCATGCCGAAGTTCTCGCGCTT
>CANHTA010000187.1 GCA_947463135.1 Gemmatimonadota bacterium | reverse complement strand
GTGGCGCTCAGCTCCTCGGGCCTCGAGCTCGCACGCGAGCGCGTGGCCACCCCGCCCCACTACCAAGCCACCGTGGACGCGCTCACGGCCTTGGTTGAGCGCCTGGAGCGCACCACAGGGCAGCGTGGCACGGTGGGCCTTGGCATCCCGGGCGCGGTGGACCCAACAACAGGGGTGGTGAAAAACGCCAATTCCGTCTGGCTCATCGGCCAGCCACTGGGATCCGATCTGGCCACCCGTCTCCACCGCGACATCCGATTGGAGAATGACGCCAATTGCTTCGCCCTGTCGGAGGCCACCGACGGCGCGGCTGCCGGCGCCGACGTCGTCTTCGGGGTAATCATGGGTACCGGGGTTGGCGGCGGTGTGGTGGTGGGTGGTCGATGCCTCCCGGGGCGACAGCTGATCGCCGGGGAGTGGGGGCACAATCCGCTCCCGTGGCCACAGTCATTTGAGCTCCCGGGTCCCCTCTGCTATTGCGGGAAACACGGGTGCATTGAGAGCTGGATCTCGGGACCCGCGGTGGCCGCCGATCATGAGCGCGTGACGGGGATACGGTTGAGTACCCCTGACATCATCGCCGCCGCGGAGTCGGGGGTCGCCGCAGCGCAGGCCACGCGGGAGCGCCTCGTGCAGCGCGCCGCTCGCAGTCTCGCCACCGTGATCAACCTGCTGGACCCCGATGTGATTGTGCTCGGTGGCGGGCTCTCCAACGTCCCGCGCGTGGCCGACGACATCGCCGCCCAGCTTGGCGATTGGGTGTTTTCCAACCCGGTCACCACCCCCGTGGTACGCCACCGCCACGGCGATTCCAGCGGCGTACGCGGCGCCGCGTGGCTATGGCCGTCCTCCTAACGGTTCTCCTCTCGCTCGTCGCTTTAGGCGGCGCCCTCTGGGCGACGCGCCGCTTCGCGCGTGGACTCGCGCAACGTGCCGGACGACGCACCCTGCTGCGCGCGCGCGTACGCCTCGATCGCTACAAACTCACGCGAAAGGCCTACGTCATTGAGGCCCTGCTCGCCGACCACGCCATCGCCGAGGCCGTTCGTGCCCATGCCCGCGAAACGGGAACCAGCGAGGAGGAGAGCTGGCGACGCGTCCGCCGGTATCTCCATGAGATCGTGCCGTTCTTCAACATCCTCGCGTACTACCGCCTCGGCTACTGGGTGAGTCGCCTGGCCCTCGGCGTGTTTTACAAGGTGTCGGTGGAGTACGAGCGGCCGGACCCTTTTCGCGGAGTGCCCCGGAACTCCGTGGTGATCTACCTCATGAACCACCGGTCGAACGCCGACTACGTGTTGGTGGCGTACGTGATGATGGGGGCCGTGTCCATTTCCTATGCCGTGGGGGAATGGGCGCGCGCGTTTCCGCTGGAGGTGCTCTTCAAAAGCTTTGGCTCATACTTTATCCGCCGACGCTATCGCGAACCGCTCTACCACGCGGTGTTGCAGTCGTACGTGCAACTCATTACGCGCAACAGTGTGACTCAGGGGATCTTTCCCGAAGGCGGTCTCACCCGAGACGGGGCACTGCGCCCGGCCAAAATCGGCCTCCTCGATTACGCCCTGAGCGTTGCCCGCGATCCCGCTGTAAGGGCCCGGATGTACGTGGTGCCCGTGGGAATCAATTACGACCGGGTCATCGAAGACCGCACACTCCTTCGCGAACTTGAAACCCGCAGCCAGGTGCCCACCCTGGACCGCGTGGCACAGGCCGCGAGCGTTGGGCGCTTTTTGCTCTGGAACCTTGGGCGCGTGCTCTCGCGCCGGTGGCGCCGGTACGGCCGTGCCGCGGTCACCATCGGGACCCCCGTCTCCGTGGACGCGTGGCTCACCACGCTTGAGGCAACCGGGGTGTCGGTGTTCGACGCGCCGAGAGCGGAGCGACTGCCGTTGGTGCAGCACTTTTGTGATGATGTCCTGACCCGAATCGGCGCCATCATTCCGGTCACCCCCGTTCCGCTGGCGTGTGCCGCGTTGCAGAGCTTCGACGCGGACTTCGTGTCACGGGAGGCGCTCCTTGAGCGCATGGCGGCCATGCGCGACGTGCTGAAGGAGTTGAACGGTCGGGTCCTGCAGGCCGACCGGGACATCGCCGACACCTTCGAGCGCGCCTACCGCATGCTCCGGATGCGTCGCGTGCTCACACGAACCGGCACCGGGTTCCTCATTCTCCCCAAGGGGCGACCCCTGATCACCTACTACGCCAATAGCATCGTCCACCTGCTCGGGCCGTTTGGGGAGGGGATGCGAGCCCGGGAGGCCCTGCCATTACACGACTGGGAGCGGGATGCGCTTGTCCACAGTCCGGCTCGGGGATAGCATACCTGTAGGAACAGGTGGCCTATCGTATAACGGTTATTACCCCGGCCTTTGGAGCCGGAGATCTCGGTTCGATTCCGAGTGGGCCTATCGCAGCACTTTCACGTCTCTTTGGGTTTCGCTACTTTTTAAGGCTGGTCATGAACGGTCGGGACGGAGCCGCCGCGCCTCGCGAGAGGTACCGGCGACACTCCGCCCCCTTTGTCTTGGCGCAGCCCATCCCCTTTACGCAGGTCGAGACACCGGATGACTCCGTCACTGGACGCACCGTCCCCGTCGGCGCGCGGCTTCAAGATCCTCTCCGGCACGGCCAATTTGCCGCTCGCCGCCGAGGTGGCGAAGACCCTGGGCGCTGAGCTGTGCAAAGTGACCTGCACGCGCTTTGCCGACGGCGAAGTGTTCGTGCGCATCGACGAGAACATTCGCGGTGCGGATGTCTTCGTGGTGCAGCCAACCAACCCGCCGGGGGAGAACACGCTGGAACTCCTCCTGCTCATCGACGCCGCCCGACGGGCGTCAGCGTCCCGGATCACCGCCGTCCTGCCCTACACGGGGTACGCGCGCCAAGACCGGAAAGACCAACCGCGTGTTGCGATCGGGGCCAAACTGATGGCCAATCTCATCGAAACCGCCGGCGCCGATCGCGTCCTCGGGCTCGATTTCCACGCGCACCAGATGCAGGGCTTCTTCGATGTCCCCGTCGATCACCTCTACGCAGCGCCCGTCTTCACCAACTACTTCCGCAAGAAAGAGTTGAAGGATTTGGTGGTCGTTGCGCCCGACGTCGGCTCTGCGAAAATGGCACGTGGCTTCGCCAAGCGGCTCGATGCCACCTTTGCCATCATCGACAAGCGGCGTCCCAAGGCGAATGTGGCCGAAGTGATGAACGTCGTGGGCGAGGTGGAAGGACGGGATTGTCTCATTCCCGACGACATGATTGATACCGCGGGGACCGTGTCCGAAGCGGCCCGTGCGCTGAAGAATCTCGGGGCCAATGATATTTACGTGTGCGCCACGCACGCGCTGTTCAGCGGCCCCGCCGTGGAACGGTTATCGAACGCCCCCATCAAGGAGGTCGTGGTCACCGACTCCATCAACCTCTCCCCCGAGCGGCGGTTCCCGTCGTTGCAGGTGCTGTCGGTGGGCGAGTTGCTGGCCAAGGCGATCCGATTTACGCACGCCGATCAATCGGTCAGTGTGCTGTTTGAATAACGGCGAAGTAGGGTCTACGAGGTAGGGCGTACCAACTGAGTACTCCGTACTCCGTACCCCCTACTCCATACCCCCTACTTCGCTGTTACCTGGCCGGGCCGACCATTTCCGGTTACTCCCGAACCACTTTTTCTTAGAGGTCTGCTGTCATGTCTACCGCTTCTCTCTCGGCGTCCGTTCGTACCGAAACCGGCAAGGGCGCCGCTCGCAAAATCCGTCAGGCGGGCAACATCCCCGCGGTCATTTACGGACACGGCCGTGAGCCGCAGTCGCTTATGCTCAACGCCCGTGAAACCGATAAGCTGCTCAAGAGCATTGCCATCAGCAGCACGGTGATTGAGCTCGGCATCGACGGGAAGGTCTGCCGTAGCTTGATCCGCGAGGTCCAGCGCCATCCGTTCAAGCGCACGATCACGCACATCGACTTCCAGGAACTGGTGGTTGGTGAAACGGTCTCGGTGCACTGCCCGATCGTGTATGTGGGTGTGCCGGAAGGGGTGCGACTCGAAGGCGGCCTGCTCGACCAGATCATGCACCAGCTGCACATCCAGGTCGATCCGTCGGCCATCCCCAACCACATTGACGTCGACGTGTCGGCGCTGAAAGTGGGCAAGTCGTTGCATGTGTCCGACCTCACGCTCCCCGCTGGCATCAAGGTGCTTGATGAGCCGGGCACCACGGTGTGCATCGTGCAGGTTCCGAAGGTCGCGGTGGAAACCGCGGCGGCCGCCGCTGAGCCGGAAGTCATCCGCGCAAAGCCCAAGGCTGACGAGAAGTAAGCCTCACAGACGGGGCGCGGAGCCCGTTCAGCATGGTCACCCCACGCTGGCGCATTCCGCGCCCCGCCCGTTTACCGCTACGCATGAAAGTCATCGTTGGACTTGGCAATCCGGGCCACGAGTACGAACACACCCGGCACAATGTCGGCTGGTGGCTGGTTGACCACCTCGCCCGGCAATGGCACTGCGATCCGTGGCGCAAAGATGGTGAAGCGCTCACCACACAAGGGCTCGTTGGCGGCAAGAAGGTAAAGCTGGTGAAGCCGCAAACCTTCATGAACCTCAGTGGCGCCGCACTCCGCCCGTACCTGAAGCGCGACGGCTGGAGCGCTGCCGACGATCTCATGGTCATCGTCGACGAAGTCGCGGTGCCCGTTGGCGAGTACCGCCTGCGGGCGGCCGGCAGCCCCGGCGGGCACAATGGACTCAAGAGCATCGAGGCCCATCTCAAGTCGCCCACGTATCCACGACTGCGTATTGGTATCAAGCCAGTCGACGAGCGGCGATCCATCGGTGACCTCGCCGACTTCGTGTTGCGCACGATGCCGCGCGATGAACGCGACCTCGTGGAAGCGCGCTATCCGCGCATGGTCAGCGCCATTGAACTCTGGATCACCGACGGCACCGAGAAGGCCGTGAGCACCATGGGCCGGTAGTACCCCGCCACGCGCCACGCGGTGCAGCCCCGCGCGATAAGTTCTTGGCATGCGACCTCCTTTTCGATTCCTCCGCGCCGCCCTCCCGGCCGGCATCCTGCTCAGCGCGGCCGCGGCGACCACGGCCCCCGCGCAGTCCGCTCCGGCGCCCCGCGTCACCGCCATCCACGCCGACCGCGTCATCATTGGTGACGGCACCCAGATCACCGATGCCATGGTGATCGTGCGCGGAGAGCGCATTCTCGACGTGGGACCGGCCAGCAGCGTGCGGGTGCCCGCTGGGGCAACGCGCCTGGAACTGACCGGCTACACGTTGCTCCCCGGCTTCATCGACGCCCATACGCACCTCACGTCCATCGATAACGACGGTGGCGACCTTGCCGTCCTCAAAGAGACGCCGGCGCACGGCGCGATCTATGCCACCATCAATGCCCAAAAAACCCTCAACGCCGGCTTTACGACTGTGCGCGAGGCGGGGAGTACGGACTTCGTTGATGCCGTGGTGCGCGATGCCATCAACCGCGGCCTCATCCCTGGGCCGCGCGTGCACGCGTCAGGACCGGCACTGGGGAGCACCGGCGGACATGCCGATGTGAATGGATGGAGCCCGTTCCTGGCCGTCCCCGGAACCGGCGCCATCGTTGACGGGCCCGACGCAGTTCGCAAGCAGGTCCGCACCAACGTCAAGTACGGCGCGGACCAGATCAAGATCGTGGCCACGGGTGGCATTCTCTCGGTCGGTGATGCGGTCGGCGCGGCGCAGTTCAGCATGGACGAACTCACCGCGGCGGTTTCCGAAGCAACCCGACTTGGCCGACGGGTCATGGCGCATGCCCACGCCGGCGATGGCCTCAAGGCGGCGGTCCTCGCCGGTGTG
>CANHTA010000186.1 GCA_947463135.1 Gemmatimonadota bacterium | reverse complement strand
GGTGAACCGGCAGCAGGGCCTGCTTGATGCGTTCCGGGCGTGATGCCGGACCGCCGAACATGAACACCGCGAGCCCAAGGCCGCTGAAGGCCAGCACGATGGAGACGTAGAGCAGCGTGTGCTCGTAGTGCTCGAGACGTTCCACGATGGGGGGCAGCGGAATCTGCGGCTCGAGGAAGTGCAGAATGGCGATGTACCCGCCGCCCGCCGAGAGCAGTGCCAGTAGCATGAGCACGCCCGTCATGGAGATCGGCGACTCATGCACATGGTGCTCCACCTCATGACTCATGCGCGAGGCGCCCATGAAGGTGAGCCACAACAGGCGGAACATGTAGAACGCCGTCATCAGCGCGGTGAGCGCGGCCATGCCCCATAGCCACGGCGCGCCCCCCTTCGCACTGGCGAAGGCGTACCAGAGGATTTCGTCCTTCGAAAAGAAGCCGGCGAGTCCCGGAATACCGGCAATGGCGGCCGTCGCGATGGCGAAGGTCCAGAAGGTAAGCGGGATTTTGGTGCGCAGGCCGCCCATCTTGCGGATGTCCTGCTCGCCGCCAAGCGCGTGAATCACGCTGCCGGCGCCAAGGAACAGACAGGCCTTGAAGAAGGCGTGCGTCACCACGTGAAAGATGGCCACCCCGTAGGCGCCAACACCAAGCGCCAGGAACATGAACCCCAGCTGCGACACGGTGGAGTAGGCGAGCACCTTCTTGATGTCGGTTTGCACCAGCGCCACCGTGGCGGCGAAGAACGCCGTGAGCACGCCAACCACCGCGATGACCTGCGAGGCCTCGGGGGCCATCATATAAATGCCCGACATGCGCACGGTGAGATACACACCGGCCGTGACCATCGTGGCGGCATGGATCAGCGCCGACACCGGCGTTGGGCCGGCCATGGCGTCGGGGAGCCACACGTACAGCGGAATCTGCGCCGACTTGCCGGTGGCGCCCACGAACAGCAGCAAGCCAACCACACTGGCCGGCACCAGCAGCGCCGCGCCGGTTCCGCTCAGGAACGCCGCGTTGATGGTGTCCATGTCCAGCGTGCCGAAGGCGCGGTACAGCAAAAACATCCCCAGCAGGAAGCCGGCGTCACCAATGCGGTTGGTGATGAACGCCTTGCGGCCGGCTTTCGCATTGGTGAGATCGTCAAACCAGAAGCCGATGAGCAGGTACGAGGCGAGTCCCACACCCTCCCAGCCCACGAACAGCACGAGCATGGAGCGGCCGAGCACCAGCAGCAACATGAAGAACAGGAAGAGATTCAGGTACGCGAAGAAGCGTCCGAAGCTCTTGTCGTCGTGCATGTAGCCGGTGGAGTAGATGTGGATCACCGATCCCACACCCGTGACCACCAGCGTCATGATCGCGCTGAGGCGATCGAAGTAAAACGCGATCTCGAAGGACGACGTGCCGATGAGCGCCCAGCGATAGAGCGGTTCGACGATCGGGGCGAAGCCACCGGCCTGCAGATCGAGGAACGCCTTGATCGTGAGCGCGAAGGCGGCCAGCGGAAAGGCGGAGCCGATGAGACCAGCGGCGCGCTCGGTGACGCGGTGACGCCCAAGGGCGGTGGCGAAGAAGCCGTTGAGCAGAAAACCGACAAGCGGCAGCAGGGCGATGAGCGCCAGCGTGTGAGGCATGCGGCTCAACCGTTGAGATCCGAGAAGCGATCGATGTCCATGGTGCGCTTGAAGCGCACCAGCAGCAGGACGATCGGAATGGCCAGCGCGATTTCGGCGGTGGCAACGACGAACACCAGGAACACCAGCACGGCGCCCGCGGTATCGCCGCGCTGCTGCGAGAAGGTGACCAGGCTGAGGTTCACGCCGTTGAGCATGAGTTCCATGCACATCAGCATCACCAGCGCATTGCGGCGCACGATCACCCCCAGCAGGCCCAGTGAGAACAGGGCCCCCGACAACCAGAGCAACAGGGTGCTGCTATCCATTGGCCCTCCGGCTCACCTTGATCACTGCCAGCGCGGCCACAATGGCGGCCACCAGAAACACCGACGTGAGCTCGAACGCCAGCCAGTACTGCGACAGGAACGCGGTGGAGAACTGCGTGAGGCTGAACACCGTGGCACCGAGCGCAGGAAGCGTCCCCGCGCTGCTTCGGGACACGCCGATGCCCAGCACACCCACCAGCATCGCGAAGGCGATCACGCCGGGCACGAGCCAGCGCGAGTAGCGCGCATTGCCGGGGGCTTCGCGCACCTCCAGCAGCATGATCACGTACACCATGAACACCATCACCGCGCCCACGTAAATGAGCACTTGGAACGCCGCGATGAAGTGCACCCCCAGCAATCCGTAGATGCCACCCAGCATGATCATGGTGGTGATCAGCGCCAGCGCCACGCGCATGGGCTCGCGCATGAGGAGCATGAGCACGGCCGAACCGAGCGCGACGGCGCCCAGCAGGCCCAGAATCAATGTGTCGATGACGCACGCCCTCGCAGTATGCTGTCGCTGACCTTGAGCGCGACCGGCTTGGGTGGATAGGGCTTGAGCACGTCCTGCTTGGGATTCCAGGTCAGCATCTCATCCATCGTGAGCCACATGTTGTAGCGATCGCCTGACACGAGATCGGGAATATCCGGCTCCATGCGGATGGCATCTTCCGGACACGCTTCCACGCACAGACCACAGAACACGCAGCGCGAGTAGTCGATCTCGAAGCGGATCGGCGACTTGGGGTGCGCCGGGTCGTTGATGTCGAAACCGGCCTCGATCTCGATGACCTTTGCCGGACACACCGTCGCGCACATGTTGCACGCGATACACTGCGGCGACCCGTCGGGACGCTGCGTGAGGATATGCTTGCCGCGATTGGCCGGGGCATAATCAGCCCGCCGCTCTTCCGGATAATAGGTGGTCACGGCCCCACGACGGCCGGTGATCCACTTGCCCATGTTGCGCAGGAAGATCCCGGTGGTAATCGCCAACCCGCGCAACACCTCGGGGAGGTAGGCTTTCTCCCACCAGGTCATGGTGGGCTCGTTCCAATACTGTTTCCGCGCGTACTTCACGGTGCGCACGACAGGCGTTGCCGGAGGCTTCACTGGTGCGGTCACTGCGCACCCTCCATAAGCCACATGGCCACGGCCGTCACCACCAGATTGGCCAGCGACAGCGGCAGCAGCATCTTCCACGCAAAGGACAGCATCTGGTCATACCGGAAACGGGGCAGTGACCAACGGATCTGGATTTGGATGGCGCACATCAGGAACACCTTGGCCAGGAAGCCCAGCATCTGCAGCGGCACCACGAGCCCATGAGGCAGCGCCACTGCATGGCCGCCGGGGAACACAAAGCCGGCGTCGCTCATGAAGGGCAGGTTGTAGCCACCCAGAAACAGCGTGGTGAACAGCGCGCCCACGATGGCGATCTGAATGAATTCGGCGAACATGAAGAGACCCATCTTCATGGCGCTGTACTCGGTGTAGTAGCCGGCCACCAGTTCCGACTCCGCCTCGGGCAGGTCGAAGGGGATGCGCTTGTTCTCGGCGATCGCTGCGGTGAGGAACAGAAACGCCGCAAACGGCTGCATGAACACGCCCCACTTGGGAAGCACGCCCAGCACCACGCCCGACTGCTGACGGACGATCGCCCCCAGATCGACGGTGCCGTACACGAGGATCAGCCCCATGATGGTGAGGGCCATGACCAGCTCGTACGAAATCATCTGCGAGCCGGCCCGTAGTCCGCCCAGCAAGGAGAACTTGTTCCCGGAGCTCCAACCGGCCAGCATGGTGCCGATGATGGTGAGTCCGCCGAAGGCGAACACAATCAGGATGCCGGCATCGAGCTGCGCGATCTGCAGCGGATACGTGCGGCCGCCAAACCACGACGCCAGCGACGGAAACAGCTGCGCGGGATCGAGGGTGCCGCCAAATGGAATCACGGCGAACACCAGCAGCACCGGTGCGAACACGATGAAGGGCGCCAGGAAGTAGCCCAGCGCGTCGTGCGTCTTCGGCTTGAAGTTCTCCTTGAGGAGCATCTTCAGGCCGTCGGCCATACCGTGAAACAGTCCCAGCCAGATCAGCTTGATGTTGGTGAACGGAATCTTGATGTAGGCGCGGTTGGCGCCGATACGATCCGACATCACGGCGGCCTGCTTGCGCTCCACCCACGTGAGCAGCCCACCGAAGCTGAGCAGCACCACGATGGCGTAGGTAATGAACACGAGCGAGACGATCAGATCGGGCATGAACACGTTCATGCGCCCATTCCGGCGGAGAGCTGCGCGAACAGCGCCTCGGCATGCACGATGCCGGGCTTCACGGGGAAGCAGGCCTCGAAGGGCGTGACCACGCCGGCGAAGTTGGTGTAATGCCCGCTCCGCTCGGTCTGGATGCTGATGGGGATGAACACATCGGCGGCGGCAAGCTGCTCGTGCGCGTACGAATCGAGGCGGATGACCTTCGCCCCACTCGGCGCCAGCGCGCTGTCGAAGCCTTCGCCCCACACCAGTACCACGTCGGTGTCGGCGGGCAGCGCATCACTCACCCGCTCGGGGAGCGCCGGATACAACGCCAGCGCCGCCTTGCGGTTGGGATTCTTGTCGGGCTTGATGAGCAGATGGTCTTCAAGCACTTCGCCGGGAAGCGGCAGATGATCGGCCTTCACGAAGCCCGGCACCTTGGTGCCGAAGGCGGCATGGAACGCCGCCAGCTCCTCGTTGGAGCCCCAGCTTGACACGAGTGCCACCGGCTTCTTGGCGGCTGCGATCAGCTGCTTCGCCGCGGCGATCGCGACGGCCACGTCCACCGGCGCACCACGCTGCATCGCCTGCTCCGCGCGTGGCCGTTCGAACAGGTGCGCGAGGTCGCGGGCCTTGTTGCATACCCACAGGCCGTTCACCTCGGGATTCTCGTGCGGCGTGACGCGATCGATACGCGTATTCAGCTGCGGGTCGAGCGCGTTGAGCTTCCACTCGTGCTTGCGGTGCCACACATCAATGCTGCAGCCGCGCTCGCACCCCGGGCACACCGACTTCGTGGCCTGCAGGTACCACACGCGCGCATGATTCATGAGCTCGGTGGAGAGCAGCGCGCCCACCGGGCACAGGTCGATCACGTTGTCGGAGTAGACGTCGAGGTTGAAGTCGGCGTCTTCGGCGGGACGGATGAGCGCATGGTCGCCGCGATTCACGGCACCGAGCGCCTTCGAGCCCGACACTTCGTTGGTGAAGCGGACACAGAGCGTGCACATAATGCACCGCTCGTTGTCCAGGATAATGCGGTCGGACAGCGGGAAGAACTTGGTGGCGTGCGTTTTGGGATCGCGCGACTTGGACGCTGCACCGTTCAACGTATAGTGATAGTCCTGCAGCAGGCACTCACCCGACTTGTTGCAGATGCCACAGTCAACCGGGTGGTTGAGCGTGATGAACTGCATCGTGTCCTGATTGAGCGTCTTGATCTTCTCCGACTTGGTGAGCACGCGCATGCCGGCGGTGACGGGCATGTTGCAGGCGATATCAAACCACGGGTCGCCCGAATCCTGCTCAATCTCCACCATGCAGATGCGGCAGTTGCCGGGCACCGACAGCTGCGGATGCCAGCAGAAGTGCGGGATGTCCACACCATTGGCGCGTGCGGCCTGAATCACCGTCTGACCGTCTTCCGCCTGCATCGGCACGCCATCGATGGCGAAGTCGAGCATTTTCTTGGCCGCAACGGGTGCCACCGTAGTATCACTCACGAGGCGGCTCCGGCCAGCGAGTTCGCGAATGGCGAATCCGCGAACGGGTCGTCCACGGTGAGGTTGCCGTCGTACATGGAGCGTCCGTTCGTGATGTAGTACTCAAACTCGTCACGGTAATGATCGAGGATCGCCGAACAGGCATAGCCCACCGAGTCACCAAGACTGCAGATGGTGGTGCC
>CANHTA010000185.1 GCA_947463135.1 Gemmatimonadota bacterium | reverse complement strand
GGTGCCGCGCTCCACGATAAACGCCGTGATCCCTTTGTAGCCCGCCTCCGGACGCGTATTGGCGAACACCACAAAGATGTCGGCTTCCCCGCCATTGGTGATCCACGCCTTCGAACCCGTGAGCGTCCACCCCCCTTCCACCCGCTCGGCCCGCGTGGCCAAGCCGAACGCGTCAGACCCGGAGCCCGGCTCGGAAAGTGCATACGCCCCGATGGTGCCGGCGGCCATGCGCGGTAAAATGCGTTCGCGCTGCTCCGGGGTACCGTATCGGTACAGCGGATAATTGACGAGGGTATTTTGCACGTCCACTTGAATCGCCGCCGATGCATCAACCTTACTCAGCTCTTCCACGGCGATCGCCACCATCATTAACGAGCCGCCAGCGCCACCAACCGCTTCCGGCAATTCGATGCCCATGAGGCCGAGTTCAACAAACTTCGCGGTGAGCGCCGGATCGATCTTGCCTGCTTCTTCCATGGCGCGTACGCGCGGTCGCACTTCCGACTCGGCCAGATCGGCCACAGCCGCACGGAAGAGTTCCTCCTCTTCGGAGAAGAGGGTGAGGGGAGCGCGGGAAAGGTCTGGAAGGGAAGAAGCCGTCATCGCCGTATGGTTGTGGGGGAAGTGCACCCTTGGGATTTAAGGAGCAGGACGGGGAATGAGAAGTCACCGCGGCGCCCTGATCATGAGGTATGCCATTGGCGTCTACGCAGCCGGTATGGTGGTGGTGGCGTTCCTCGTGGCCACCATGGGGGATCGGCATCCTTTCGGCATGCTCCTTCTCTTCGGCCCGCGGTGGATGCTTGCCGCGCCATGGCTTGTGCTGCTGCCGCTGGCGTGGTTTCTGTCGCGCCGAATGGGGGGTGTGGCACTGGTTGGTACGGCGGTCACCCTCTTTTCGGTGAGTGGGTTTGAGGTGCCAACGCTGCCGATGCCGCCGCGTGCGCTAGGCGCCCAGGCGGCGACGTTGCGGCTTGTCACCTACAACACCGATGGCTCCACCGAGCTGGCGTCCCGCATTGGTGCCGACGTGCTGCGGTGGAACGCCGACATGCTCCTGCTGCAGGATTGTGCCCCCGAGGTCGCGCAAGCGCTTCGGGCGTACCGGTCAACCCGTCGCCCCCCGCGCCGGTACCGCCTGTACGTCGACCCCGAGTTTTGTCTCCTCTCCGCTCTTCCTGTACAGGGACTCACGCGGAAGCCGGCAACCGACGGTGCGTACGACAGCGGTCGCGCCCTACGCTTCGAGGTGATCTGGCAGGGGGAGCCCGTGACCATGGCCACCGTCCACCTGCCATCGCCCCGCATGGCGCTCTTCGCGGCTCGGCAGGGGGATTTCACGTTGCTGGCGTCCAGTATTCGCACGCGCTTTGGCGCGTCGCAGGCCACGGCCAAGTGGATACGTGAGGGGAGTCGGTCCGGGCCGCTCATTGTAGCGGGGGACTTCAATCTCCCGGCGGAAAGCCCAGCCCTGCGCGACCATTGGGGAGGGTTGCGCAACGCGTTCAGCGAGGCTGGGTGGGGGTTTGGGCATACCATGTTCGCCGGCTCCCATCGTGTCCGGATTGACCACATCCTCGTGGATCGTGCCGTCGACGTTCGGGATGTCTCGGTGTTGTCGGGGTATCCGTCGGAACACCAGCCGGTGGTGGCTGACCTCACGATTGGTCGGTAGTCGCCCAACCTGTTCGGGGTGGCGTGAGAGGGGTGCTACACGGCCGCGCGTCGTGGGGCGCGTGTAGCAGCTTCGGCATGGCGGTTGCTCCTGTTCCCGTGGGGTGAGGGAATGGGCCTGCACCGTGACTGTCGGACACATGATCCTAACCGGTTTCCAGTCAACAACTTCGGGGGCATTTCCGGCGGGCGGCCGAGTTCGGCGCGCCGTTGGTGTGGTGATTGGTGCCCTGTTGGTGTTGCATGGATGCGGCAGTGTTGATGCTGTGGCGCCGCTGCCTCATGGTGCGCCCCCGGTTGCTCCCCCCGTGTCCGGAGCGCCTCGCGTGTCCGTTCTCCCGCGGCTGCTTCAGCTCTCACCTGACACGCTCGCGCCGGGGGGCGTGGTGGTGATTGAGGGGGAGCACCTCGATGCCCCGCTCGATTCCATCCACCTCACCGTGGGCGGCGTGGTGGTGCCGGTGTATCGTGCCACAGCCACCCGTCTCGAGGCGCGGGTTCCCACCGATGGGCTTCCGTGCGCGGCTACGGCCAGTCAGCCTGTGGCGCTGATGGTGGCTGGCACGACGCTCTTCACCACGGTACCTGTTCGGTGGGCGCACCCGTTGGCGCTTGAGCCAGGGGAATCCGCCAACGTGTTGAGCGCGGACGCGGCGCGCTGCGTGGAATTGGTGGTCCCAACCACGCAGCGTGCCCGGTACGTGGTGGCCGTGGTGAACACCAGCGAGGCGGAGACGAGCAGTGACGCCTTTGAACTGCGTGGAACCGGCCTTGGCGCCATGGCTGGTGTGCGGTCGGCGGTGCCCAGCCACGGGACGGTTGGGGGCACGGCACCGGAGATGCCGTCGATGTTGCGCTTGCCGATGGCGGCCGAGTCCCGTCACGACGCGTGGCTTGATGCCCAACGGAACATGGTCGCGCGCGCCGGTTCGGCCACCAGGTGGTGGAGAGCGGCCCGTGACGCGGGGGCCACGCATGGCACCATGCACGCACCGGCGATAATGGCGTCCGCCATGATGGCACCGGCGTCGGCGCTCAAGGGTGGAGACGTGGTGACGATGCGCGCGCCCTTCAACAGCTGCACTGCGGGTGCGCAGGTCACGGCCCGCGTGGTGTACGCGGGGGCGACCTCCGTGGTGCTGGAGGACGTGGCGGCGCCACAGGCCGGTACGATGGATGCGGACTATCGCGCCATCGGCGAGGAGTTTGACCGCGTGCAGTACCCGCTGCTGCGCCAGAACATCGGCGATCCACTGGCGATGAATGGGGCGATGCACGGTGATGGGCGCGTGACCCTGTTGTTTACGCGCTTTCTGAACGATTCGGTGCCGGGTGTGGCGGGGTATGTGAGTGCCTGCAACTTCTACCCCACGCGCACCTTTGCGGCGAGTAACGAAGACGAGGTGATCTATGGCCGTGTGGCCATGGGTGCGGAAACGGCAGCCGATTGGCGTCGCTCCATGCGCAGTACCGTGATGCATGAGGCGAAGCATCTGGCGAGTTTCGCCGAACGGATGGCGGGGAGTACGCCGTTTGAGGAGTCCTGGTTGGAAGAGAGTACGGCGCGTATTGCCGAGGAGCTGTACTCACGCACCTTCGCCAGCGGCGGACAGTGGAAGGGGCATACCGGTTTTGCCACGACCGTGCGGTGCGAAGTGTATCAGTGCGACGATCGCCCGCTCATCATGTGGAAGCACTTTTCCATGTTGCACCAGTATCTGCGTGGTGTGGAGACGCTCTCGCCGCTGGGCGCGTCGACCCCCACTGACGTCACGTTTTACGCCAGCGGATGGTCGCTGGTTCGTTGGGCTGCCGACCACTACGCGACCAGCGAGGGGGCCTGGCTCAAAGCGCTGGTTCGGGGTGGTGTGCACACCGGGTTGGCCAATCTTGCGCGGCGTACCGGTCGTCCGGCCGGCGAGCTGTTGGCGGACTGGGCGTTGGCCAACGCCGTGAGCGACGAGCCGGACTTTGTGCCGCGTCGCGCGCAGCTCACCTTCCCGAGCTGGAACGTCGCGGATGTCTGGAGCGGCCTTGCCGGCACCTTCCCCGGTTCGTTCATGCGTGCGCCGCTGCGCGCACGGGTGCTGAGCTTTGGAAGCTTTGCGCTGCCGGTGCATCAGTTGCGGGCGTTCAGCAGCAGCTACGTGCACTTGCACGGCTCGCAGCCCGGTGGACAGCTGCTTGCACTTCGCGGGGCCGGGGGGAGGGCGGCGGTGCCAGCCGGATTGCGTATGGCGGTGGTGCGCCTCGAGTAGCCACGATTCCGTTGCGCGGGGGTTGTTGCGACGGCCCCATCACTTAGCATATCTCCACCACCGCGTCTGTCGACGCTTGTTCATCGTTGATGGAGTTCCGCCTGCATGTCCACAGGGCCCGATTGGCTCGGTTCCGTCCGACGCGTGTTGTCGTTGCTTCGCGCGCTGCCTCCTCATGTGCGGCGTGTGGCCATGCGGCGCCTGGTGGAGACACGCGGGGCGCGCGCGCGTCGGTGGCAGCGGGTCACGGTGGTGGCCCCCGACCGCTTAGTGGTGGTGTGTCACGGGAACATCATGCGTAGCGCCTTTGCCGTGGCCTATCTGCAGCAGCAGGCACCGCACGTGGCGTCGCGTATTGTCGGGGCAGGTACCCACGCCGTGCTCGGGCGCGGCGCACAGGACTCCGCCCTGCGGGTGGCGCCGGCGTTTGGTGTCCCGTTGGATGCCCATCAGGCACAGCCTCTTGAGGTGGTGGCGCTCCGCGCTGCCGATGTCATTGTGTGCATGGATCGCGCGAACGAGGCGCACGTGGTGGCGCGCTATCCCTTCATGGCCGACCGCGTGTTTCTCATTGGTGATGGCCCTGCGGATTTCTCTCACCGCCGCGTGGTGCTGGATCCCTATGCGCGTGGGGACGCCGCCACGCACGCGGCGTTTCAACAAATTGTCGAGCAGCTGCCGCATTGGCTCACCGTGATCACCGTACCGCACGAACCGGCGTAACAACCTGTTGGTGCATCACGTGGTGGTGCGGTCAAGCGTAGGCCGTACCGTGGCGCGTCAACAATGATTTGGTGATCTCCGCCACAATAGTTGATGATGAAATGATGACGTTGTGATGGGTGTCACGCGGGTGCCTCGTTCGGCCCGTGACTGGTCGAAAACGCTGTCGTCGACCACATGAGTCGGCGCGTGACAGTAACGAGTTGGCGCGTGATGGTGATTGGACGCGTGAGTGCAGGCCGCCCAATCGGACTCAGGAAGCGAAAAAGGCAAACTTCGCGAAAGCGGAGGGCGCAAAGCTGCGGGGCTACCGCGATCACGAATCGGTGATCGCCATGCCAGCCGGGCTCCCGAACCCCTATGGACCGGATGGAGGCCCATATGCACCCCATGAAGCTGCGGCTCGGTTTGGCCGCGATTGTCCTGCTGGCGACCGCGTGCGATCAGACGAGCCCGGTCAGCCCGCTTTCCCCTTCAACCGTTGGCGATCCGGTGGCGCAATACGCCGTGACGTTGGCGGATGGCAGTCGTCAAATTCACATTGGCGAGAGTTTAACCCTGCAGGTTGGTAGTCGGCTCCGCCGGAGCCGCACCATCAAGTGGTCCAGCAGCAACCCGAGCATCGCCTCGGTGAATTCGAGTGGTACGGTAACCGGTCGAGCCATTGGCTCGGCGATGATTTTGGCCAGTGGCAGCAATGGCACGCGCGAAACGTTCACGATTCGTGTGGTGTCATCCGTGGCATCCGTGAGTGTGACGGTTCCGAGAGCGTCCATCGCGATCGGTGATTCCATGACCGCGGCCGCCATTGCCCGGGATTCGTCCGGCGGCCTGGTGACGGGTCGTCCGGTGTTTTGGTCATCGCGTGGCTCGATTATCGCGGTGAGCGCGACGGGGGTGATCACGGCGCTGTCGAGTGGGGCGCAGGATGTGCAGGCAACCGTGGATGGGGTGGTTGGGGTGCAGACGGTTACCGTTGCTGCCCCAACGATCACGTCGTGTACCATCTCCCCGCGGGAGGGTGACGTGCTGACCCCGAGTCAGACGCGTCAGTATGCCACACGGGTGACGTGGTCGGACTTGGCAACCCGTGATATCAACGTTTCGTATTCGGCGACTGGAGGCACTATTTCAAGCAGCGGGTTATTCACGGCGGCGCAGTTGGCCGGCACCTTCCTGGTCATCGCGAGTTGCGATGCCGGACATGCCGACACTGCGGCTGTGACCGTCAGTGTGCCAGCGCAACTGCAGACG
>CANHTA010000184.1 GCA_947463135.1 Gemmatimonadota bacterium | reverse complement strand
TCCCCGGGACGCTGTTGCGCCGCATTGGCAAAGGCGGTGCGCGCCACCTCACGGGCACCACGACGATAGGCATCTACCCCGGCGCGATAGCTGCGGTCGGCGCGCGTGGTGCGCACCCCCCACACCGCCGCTCCCACGGCGAGCACGGCGAGCACCACACCAACCACCCGCGCAACGGGCCAACGTCGCGACGCCGGTGGGGATGACATAACCGGCGGCGCTGTCATCGGCGGCGCGGTGAACGACGGCGCGACTACCGGCGGCGCTGCACGTAACGGTTCCGACGGCGGTGGCGCGGACGCCGAGGCCCATGAGACCGCCCGCTCGAGTGCAGCCCAGGCATCGGGGAGCAGCGCATCGTCCGACGCCTCGTGTGCCGGCTGATCGCTGGCATCGGCCAACGTGGTGAGCGCCACCAACAGGTGGGCGTCACTGAGGGCGAGTGCGCCGATGCGGCGCGCTTCGGCGATGAGGGCCTGTCCGCTGAGTTCGGGGCGCATCGTGACAGCGCGCAGCACCTGCTGCGCATGTGCCCACACCTCGGGCACGGGTGCGTGACTCTCCGGGCTGAAGACGAAACGCGCCGCGTGGAGCGCGGCGCGTACATCGAGTGCGGACGGGACCGACGCCGCTGTCATGCGAGCTTAGCGATCAATGCGGAGCATACCGGCATCGGCGCCACCACGGAGAAAAGCCTCCGGCGCATCGGAGGCCACTTGCCTGCCCGTTGCCCCGTAGAAACGTCGCGCCTCGGCGGCCATGTATTCCTGAAGGGGGCGACCGGCGTCACGCGCATCGCGCAGCGCTCGCACAATCTCCTCCCACGTGCCCTCAAACACGCTCCCGTCGCGCATGATCACGCGGTGCGCACTGTCCGCCGCCAACACATCGGTGGACGTCAGTGCAGCCTGCTCACCCTGCTGGTGGTTCACCAAACCGGTGAGCAGACTGCCCAGCGTTTCGAGTTGGCCATGCTCCTCGGACAGCTCCTCGGACAGCCCTTCGGCGTCCTGCTCCATCACGGCCTGCTCGATTTCCTCAAGCAGATCATCGATGTCATCCGTCTCGTTGGCCAACTCCACCAACCGTGCCTCCCACGGCTTCAACTCACCGTCGGTGTCCTCAAGCTTGTACACGGACTTCTTGAGTTCCATGAGACGCCAGATGCCCAGTTCATCCCAGTGATCTGCCGGCTCCGTCCGCTCGAACTCCATGAGGGCCTCATTGAGCTCGCCGGCATCGTACCGCAGGTTGGCGAGATAGACACGGGCCTCCATCAAGCCGGGATCAAGCATCAGGGCACGATTGAGCGACGCGACGGCGTCTCCGTCGCGTCCCAGACGGTGCTGTGCGTAGCCCACGCAGGCCACGGCCTCGGCGGAATCATCGGCATGGGCCACCGCGCGCTCGAAAAAGGTGAGCGCGGGTTCGACGAAGTCTTCACGAAACAGCGCGCGCCCGATTTGGAGCATCAGGTCCACGTCATCGTCGTACCCCAACGTGACCGTTTGCTCAAATGCCCGCAGCCCCGCATCGACCTGCCCGAACTTGAGCAGCACCTCGCCAAGGCCGGCCAGCGCGTCTTCATGGTCGGGATCGAACACCAAGGCGCTTTCGAAGGCACGTCGCGCCCACGCGTACTCCTCACGGGCCAGCCGTGAGTAGCCAACGCCCACATGAAGCTCAACCGCATTGGGGTACAGCGAGAGGGCCTCGCGCAGCAAGGCGAGCGCGTCGTCGTACTTCCCCTCGTTGTACAGGGCATGCGCGCGCTCGTCGTACTCTTCGGAACTCAGAAACGGGGTAGGCATAGACGATCAGATCTCCGGAGCGAGCGGGTTACCGGATAATACCATGCGGATCGTACTTCGTTCACCCGTATAGCGTCCACCCCGTGAGGGGGGAGTATGCGCCGCCTGGCGCGGTGGCATCATACGGAGGCCACGTCACGCCGCGCCGCCGCCAGCGCGACGGCGATGAGACCCGCCAAGGCGGCGTTGTGTTCCAGCAACGCCAGATTGGCGAGCACCGATCGCCCCGCCGTACGCTGTTGGATGTCCGCCAGCAAAAATGGGGTAACTGCGGCCCCGCGGACGCCCGCGGCTGTCGCCGCCGCCAGCGCCGCTGTGGTGGCGTCGTTGACCACGGCCGCCGACAAGGCGCTCTCCGCCGGTGGGGGTTGCACAACCAGCATAGCGCTGCCGCCCCCAACCCCACGATGCGCCAACCACGCCTCCACGATTTGGCTTGGGGTATCGAACGACGCGGTGAGGGGAAGGCCCGTATTCATCGCGAAGAACCCCGGGAGTTCGCGCGTGCGATAGCCTACCACGGGCACGCCCAAGGTCTCCAGTCGCTCCAGCGTGGCGGGCAAGTCGAGAATGGACTTCGCCCCGGCGCACACAACGATCACGGGGCTTCGCGCGAGCGCCACCAGGTCGGCCGACTCGTCGAACGGCGCGTCACGATGGACGCCCCCGATGCCACCCGTTGCAAACACCTCAATGCCGGCGAGCGTACACATGGTCAACGCGCCGGCCACCGTGGTCGCGCCATCGGTGCGCTGCGCGATGGCAATGCCAAGGTCGCGCGACGACACCTTGCGGATGCCGTCGCGGGCCAGAAAGCGCTCGAGGTCGACCGGATCAAGCCCGAACGACGGAACGCCGCGAACGATGGCGGTAACCGCGGGCGTGGCCCCGGCCGCTTCAACCGCGGCGCACATACGCTCCGCCGCCTCGCGGTTGTCCGGCGGCAGGAGCCCCTGCGCGAGCACTGAACTCTCCAGCGCCACCACGGCACCGGCACGGGCGAACGCGGCTTCCACCGCGGCGGTACTCCGCGTCTGCACGTGCTTCACCGGCACCCGAGCGGCCATACGCTCCCCCACGCGGGGTCGTGTCGCCGACCACGCGTGGAGTGGATCACGCCGTCTCGTCGTCGAACGCGTCGCCCTTCCGCGACTCCACCAGCTCCCACTCGGTGGTCGTCGGATCGTAGACGGCCATCACCTTAATGGTCTCACCCGCCCACACATCGAAGACCTTGCCGGTATGCTGATAGATCTTGATTTCGTGCCCATCTTCAAACTTGAGCACCACCAGTGGGTACGCGGTGTTGGAGTACTGCTTACGCAGCTTCTGCGGCGGGTGCTGGCTCGGTGAATGCATCGGGATTGGATCGGAGGATGAGAGGAGAGTTCGAAAAATTGGTGAACAAAGGCGTTTGGCGCCAGTTCAGGTGACCGTACTGGTTACCCCGGCAAAGGCCTGCCACGCGCCGGTTGCAAGAATGTCATCCATGGCCCCGACGCACGCCTCAAGCTCACCGTCGGTTGTGTAAAAATGCGGTGCCACCCGAATCCCTGCTCCAGGGCGGTAGTCAATCACCACGTCGCGAGCCAACAGGGTTTTGGCCACTTCTGCCGCATGCGGCACATCAAACGCCACCGTCCCGCCGCGACGCTCGGCCTCGCGCGGCGCATGCACCCGCCATCCCCGCGCATCCGCCATGGCCATCAACTGGGTCGTTTGCCGGGTACTCTTGGCGCGGATGGCGTCGAGCCCCGCCTGCGCAATAATCCGTGGCCCTTCAAGCCCGGCGAAGAGGGCCGGCACCACCGGCGTGCCACCAAGCCAGCGCCACCCCCCCGACGCGTACTCCATGGTGTCGGCAAAGGCAAACGGCGCGCGATGGGCCTGCCACCCCGTGAGGGCGGGGGCCATCTGCGCGCTGGCCTCGGGGGACGCGTACAGGAAACAGCCCCCCGGACCACCACACAACCACTTCAACACGCCCCCACACAGGAAATCCGCACCGAGCGCCTGCACATCAACCGGGATGACCCCGACGCTGTGATACGCATCAAGCGCAACCAGCGCCCCAACCGACTTCGCTTTCGCACAAATTGCGGCGGCGTCCATGATGTACGCCGAGCGAAAGAGGACGTGCGAGATCGCCACGAGCCGCGTACGGGTGGTGATCGCCGCCAGAATCCGCTCGAGGTCAATCGCGATGCCGTCGTCGCTGGGCACCACCGTCACGCGCGCGCCCAGCCGCGGCGCCAAGGCATCGTAAGCGTATCGCACCGAGGGAAAGTCAAGCGCGGTCATCACCACTTCGTTCCGCTCACGTGGGAAATCGAGCGCGGAGAGGATGCTGCTCATCCCCTGCGTGACCGTGGGCACCATCACGACCGTGCCAGGCGCGGCGCCAAGCAGGGGTGCGATTTCGTTGCCCATCTTCACCGGCAGCTCCCACCAGCCATCTGCCCACGCGCGAACGCCGCGGGTTTGCCACTGCCTCGCGTACTCCGCGAGATGATCGGTGACCGCCAAGGGCATAGCCCCGAGCGAATTGGAGACGAGATAGGTGGACGTCCCCAGAATCGGGAAGGCGTCGCGGAATCGCAGGAGCGGGTCGGGAGTGGTCGTCACCCCGCAACGTTAACGCGTAACCCCGCGCTTCGCAGGTGGCGGGCCTCCCGCCGTGTTTCCAGCCAGCCGTACAGCACCGGCAGCACGAACAGCGTGAGCACGGTGCTCGTCATCAGGCCACCGATCACCACACTGGCCAACGGCCGCTGCACCTCGCTGCCGGGGCTCGTGCTCAGTGCCATCGGCACAAAGCCAAGACTGGCCACCAGCGCCGTCATCAGCACCGGGCGTAACCGGTCGGCGGCGCCCAGCAATATCCGGTCGAGCACGCTTGGCCGCTCGTCATCGTGCGCGTGGCGCAAATGATTGAGATGCTCCACCATCACCACGCCGTTCAAAACCGCGATGCCAAAGAGCGCGATGAACCCAATGCTGGCCGAGAGATTGAGATTCAGGTCACGTACCCACAGCGCCGCCACGCCACCCACGAGCGCGAAGGGAACATTGGCCAGCACCAGCAGCGCCTGCGGAACAGACCGGAAGGAGAGGTACAGCAGCCCGAAGATCAGCAGGAGGGCACCGGGCACCACCAATATGAGCCGTGACATGGCGCGTTGCTGGTTCTCGTATTGCCCGCCCCACTCGAGAAAGACCCCCGCGGGCAGCGGCACCTCGCGCGCAATGCGCGACCGGACCTCCTGCACAAAACCGCCAAGGTCACGTCCACGGACGTTACTCAGCACCAGCGAACGGCGTTGAGCGTTCTCGTGGCCAATCATTTCCGGACCGGTGGTGGTCTGCAGGTCGGCCACAGCCGAGAGGGGCACCAATTCACCGCCCGGCGCGCGAAGGGTGAGGCGAGAGAGGGCGGCTGCGTCAGCGCGCGCGCTGTGCGGCAGGCGCACCACAATACCAATGCGCCGGAAGCCGTCGATGAGCTCAGCCGCAACCTGTGAACCCATGGCCATCTCAATCGCGTTCCGCACATCGTCCACCGACAGGCCGTACTGCGCAAGCGCCTCGCGCTTGATTTCCATGCGCACCTGGCCGCTGCCATCGGCAATCTCGACGGCTACATCGGCGCTCCCCGAAACCGAGGCCACAACTCGCCGGATGCGTTCGGCGAGTGACGCATTCTGGTCGAGGTTCGGGCCCACCACTTTGATGCCGAGGTCGGTTTTGATGCCGCTTTCGGCTTCATCTAGCCGCATAGCCAGAGGCTGCGTAAACGACACCCACAAGCCGGGCACCACACGAAGTGCCGAGTCGAAGGCTGCTACCAGTCCCTCCGTGTCCTGCGCGGTGGTCCACTCGCTGCGCGGCTTGAGAATGACATACATGTCACCCTCGAAAAGTCCCATGGCTTCGGTGGCGAGATCGGGACGCCCCTCCTTGGTGACCACGGTTACAACCTCCGGGAACTGCTTCACAATGCGCTCGGCTGCCAACGACAGCCGGGTGGCGTCGTCCAGTGCCACACTGGGTAAACGGCGTGTCGTGATCAGGATGGAGCCCTCGTCAAGCTTGGGCATGAATTCCGTTCCGATTTTC
>CANHTA010000183.1 GCA_947463135.1 Gemmatimonadota bacterium | reverse complement strand
GCGGGGCGGTCACCAAGTTCGACTACGCGCGCTTTCTCGTGGCGTCGCTGGCCTGGCTGTCCAAGTCGCAGGGCGATCGCATTGGCTTGGCCACGTTTAAGGAAGAGCTGGTGGATGTGGTGCCGCCCTCGGTGCGTCATCTGCAGCTGCTGTTGCACACGCTGGCGCGCGCCAAGGCGGCGGGACCGAGCCGGTTGGTGCACTCCATTGAACGTATCGGACATCTCACCACCCGTACCGGCATCGTGGTGCTGGTCACCGACTGCTACGAGCAACCGGAGGCACTGGGGCGCGCGGTGGCGGCGCTCCGAATGGGCGGGCACGATGTGATCATCTTTCACCTCGTTGATCCGGCGGAGACGCAGTTGCCGGGCGACCTGCCGGCCACCTTCGAAGACGCCGAGAGTGGCGCGCTGTTGCCGCTGCGTCCCGGTGAGCTGCGCGACAAGTACCACACGCTGATCACCGCGCACCACGCGGCGCTGCAGGAGCGCTTCACCAGCGCCGGCGCCGATTATGTGCGACTCAACACGAGCGAGCCGCTCGACCGTGCCCTCCATGCGTACCTCGACGCGCGGCTCTCGCGCAGTCGGGTGCGCTGACGAACGACTTACCGAACTCTTCGCGCATGGGCATCGGATTCCTCGTTCCCGCATTTCTGGCCGGACTCGCCGCACTGGCGATTCCGCTGCTCATGCATTTGCGGCATCGCGATAAAGACCGGCCATTCCGGTTCCCCTCGCTGATGTTTCTCGAGCAGTTGCCCATCCGCACATCGCAGCGCCAGCGCATCACCGACTGGCCGTTGCTGCTGGTGCGCGCGCTGGCCGTAGCGGCGCTGGTATTCGCCTTCGCGCGCCCCGTGCTCACCGATAAGGCGGCAGCCGGTGGCGATACGCGTCGGCGCGCGGTGGTGCTGCTGGTGGACCGTTCCCTCAGCATGGGTTACGAGGGCGTATGGGCGCGGGCCCTCGATTCCGCGCGAGCGGTGGTGAACGCACTCGGCAGTGGCGATCGCGTGGGCGTTGTGGCCTACGACGATGCCGCTGAAGTATTACAGCGCCTGAGCGAGGATAAATCGCAGGCGCTGGCAGCCATTGCCACGCTCAAGCCGTTGTCGCGTGGCACACGGCTGGCGCCGGCGTTGCGGACGGCGCGCCAGATGCTGCTGGATGCCCCCTTTTCGGCAGCCGAAATCATCGTGATTTCCGACCTGCAGCGATCGGGAGCGGTGGGGATTGCCGGCATCGATCTGCCGGCTGGTGTGCAACTGCGCAGTATTCCTGTGGGTGCGGCCACGCGGGCCAACAGCGCCGTGCGCGTGATCGAAGCGCGGCGCGTGCTCGATGGCACGCGCTCGCTGCTGGCCGTCAAGGCGCGGGTGCAATCGCGGGAACTGCCGGTAGCACGCATGGTGAAGGCGCGCCTTACGGTGAACGGTCGCGATGCGGCCACCAGCGACGTGTCGCTGCAGCCCGATGGCGAAACGGTGGTCACGTTCACGCCGGTGCCGGCCCCCGATGATGCCGTGGCGCTGCTGGTGTCGCTTGAGCCCGACGCGCTGGTGGCGGACGACACGCTGCACGCCGTGGTGCCGCGCGACGATGCGGTACGCGTGGCGTTGGTGTCGCCGTCGGCCGGCGCGGCCGGTGATGCGCTGTTCCTGGAGCGCGCACTGGCCATTGGCGCTGCTCCCGCCATTCGGATCGACCGGTTGGCTTCAGCACCGGTACGCGGCGAGGCGCTGGCCCGCACCAGTCTCGTGCTCTTCTGGGACATGCTGCCCTCAGCCACGGCGGTGGCGGGGTTGCAGGAGTACATCACCAAGGGCGGCGGCGTGGTGATCGCCGCCGGCGCGCGGCTCGCGGCGCAGCGCGGCAACACCGTACCGCTGCTGCCCGTGCGCATGAGTGGGCTGGCCGACCGGCTGGCCGATCGCGGCGGCACGCTGCGCGACGTGCGCATCGAGCATCCACTGTTCACACCATTCCGCGAAATGCCCGACGCCCTGAGCGCGGTGCGCTTTCTGCGCTATCCGCGCGTAGATGTGTCCGGTGCAGTGGATGTACTGGCGCGCTTCGACGATGGCCTGCCCGCCGTGCTCGAACAGCGCATCGGTGAGGGGCTGTTGGTGGTCCTGGCGGTGCCGCTCGATGCGCAGCGCAGCGACTTCCCGCTGCAGCCCGCCTTCCTGCCCTTCGTACGGCAGCTGGTGTTGCACACCTCGGGGCGCGATGCCGTGCCGCTGTGGCGCACCACCAGTGACAGCTGGTCGCTGCCACTCTCCGTGAACGATCCCGTGGTGCGCGCCCCCGATGGCACGCTCCTGCGGCCCCAGGCAGACTCCCTAGGCACCGCCGTGCCATTAGCCGATGCCGGCGTGTACGAAGCGTTTGCGGTACGTGCCAGCGGAGCCCCCGTAGGTCGGGTGGCGGCCAATGTGCCCGCCAACGAGTCGGAGCTCACCCCCATGGACACCACCGAACTGCTGCTGGGTGTGCGCGACGCCGAACCAGGCACGATGGCATCAAACGCGCCGCCCACCCCGGTGGAACTCGAACGTCGTCAGAATCCGTGGCGACTGTTGCTCATCACGGTGGCGGTGCTGTTGCTCCTTGAAACGATCATGGCCACGCGCGGGTGGCGCGCCGTGGCCAGCCGTGTCCGTCCTGTTACTCCCGCGTCCTCTACCGACCGGAGCCTCACATGAGTCCCGACCGTCAGCTGCTCACCGCACTCGGCGCGCTGCGCCGCCAGTGGCGCCAGCGCATTCTGCTCGAGTCACTCGTCTGGATCGGTGCGTCCGTGCTGCTGGCGGTGCTCACCACCATGCTCGTGCTCACGTTGTTCAGTGGCGACGGGCGGGCGCCGGTCATTGCGCGCGTGCTAGGCTATACGCTCATCGCGGCGGCGTTCATCCGCGGGCTCGTGCTGCCACTTATGCGTCGTGCGACCGACGAGCGTTTCGCGTTGTATGTGGAGGAACGCGCGCCGCAGCTCAACCAAACGTTGATCACCGCCGTGCAGGAAGCGTACGTGCCGGCGCACGAGCGGCCGTCGGTGGCGCTGTCGGCGCGCTTGATCACGCGCGCCAGTGCCGCCATTGCACCGTTGCAGCAGCGCGCCGCGCTGGAGCGTCCGCGCATGGTGCGCGCCGGACAACTGTTGGGTGGTGTGGCCGCCGTAGCGGCGCTGATGTTCGTGGCGGGACCGGACCGGGTGCGTGAGGGCGCCAAGTTGCTGTTCGTGCCCTTCGGGACAGCCGAAGCGGCGGTGCCGGTGCGGGCGTTGAATATCGAACCAGGGAGCGTAGCGGTGCCGCGTGGCGGCGCTATTGAAGTGCATGCCGCGCTCATCGGCTTTGCCGCTGACGGGGCCGAGCTGGTGTTCCGCAGCGATTCCACCGGTGAATGGCAGCGGCTCCCCATGAACCCCGAGGCCGATTCATCGCGCTTCCGTTCGAGGCTCTTCGACATCACCAAGCCCACCGAGTACTACGTGGAATCGGCCGACGTACGGTCGCCCACCTACACACTCACGGTGAACGACCTGCCGGCGGTGTCGAACGTATCGCTCGATCTCAACTTTCCCGCGTACAGCGGCCTGCCTGCCGAACATGTGGAAGACGGTGGCGACGTGGCGGCGATTGTTGGCACCACCGTTGTGGTGCACGCCAAGGTCACGCGGAAGGTGGCCAGTGGCCTCCTGCGTTTTGACAACGGGACCACGTCACCCATGGCCATCGAGGGCGATAGCGCAGTCAGCGGTCGCTTCAAGGTCACGAGGAGCGGGTTCTATCATGTGGACCTGATCACCACCGACGGCACCACGGTAGCGGGCTCCGTGGAGTACGTCATCGATGCCATCCCCGATCGTGGCCCGCGGGTTACCATCGAGGAGCCGGGACGCGACACCAAAGCGTCGAACACCGATGAAGTCACGGTAGCCGTGCAGGCCAGTGATGACCTGGGCGTGGTTGCCCTCGAACTGCGCTATCGTGTAAACGGTGGAGCCGAGAAGCGCATCGTGCTGCAAGACAGCACCACGCGCCGGCCGCGGGATGCGCGCGCGGCGCACACGCTGTTCCTGGAGGAAATGTCGCTGGTACCGGGTGACTTGGTGGCGTATCACGCTGTAGCCAAGGATGGCTCGGGTCATACCGGCAGCAGCGATGTGTACTTCCTCGAAATCCGTCCGTTTTCAAAGGACTATCGACAGGCCGAGCAGCAGGGTGGCGGCGGCGGTGGTGGTGGCGGTCCGCAGGGCGAATCACCCGAGGGCTTCGTAGCGCGACAGAAGGAAGTGGTGGCCGGCACCTTCAACTGGTTGCGCGACAGCAGCAGCACCGCCGACAAGAAGCGTCGCGAAAACATCACCACGCTCACCATTGCGGAAGGGCGGCTGCGCGAAGAAGTGACCAAGCTGGCCAACAGCCTGAAAGAGCGCGGGCTTGCCGCCGGCGACACGCTGTTTGCTAAGATCCGCGCGGAAACCGAAGCGGCCGCGTCCACGATGCAGCTGGCCGAAGAGCAGCTGGGCCGTGGACGTGGCACCGACGCATTGCCGCTGGAGCAGAAGGCGTTGCAGCATCTGCAGCGTGCGGAGGCGCTGTACCGCGACGTGCAGGTGCAGATGGGCGGTGGTGGCGGCGGCGGTGGTGGTGGTGGCGGCGGACAGAAGGCGGAGGACCTGGCCGACCTGTTCGAACTGGAGAATGACAAGCTGCGCAATCAGTACGAGGCCGTGCAGCAGCAGTCGCAATCGCAGCAGAGCGCACAGCAGGCCGTGGACGAAACGCTGGGGAAGTTGCGGCAACTCGCGCAGCGGCAGCAGCAGGAAAATGAGCGCATGCAGCGGCAGGCCGAAGCCATGCGTCAACGGTTGGGGCAGCAGCAGAGCGGTGGTGCAGCGGGCAGCAGTGGCGGCGCGTCGGGGAGCAGCGGCCGCGGCCAGCAGGGGCAGCAAGGCGCGCAGGGGCAACAGGCCAACAGCGGCGCGCAGCGTGAGCTGGCGCGTCAGGCTGAGGAAGAGGCGCGCCGATTGGAGCGGCTGTCGCGTGAGCAGAACAACCCGGAGTTGGGCAACGCGGCGCAGCGCCTGCAGCAGGCCGCTGATGCCATGCGTCGTGCGTCCAGCGGATCGGCGGCACAGGGCAATGCGGCGCTGGAAGAGCTGAACCGGGCGGCGCGCAACCTCGAGGGCACACGCGCCAACGAACTCAATCGTGGGGTGCAACAGTTGGCGGAGCGCGCGCGTGATCTTGAAGCGCGTCAACAGGAGATCGCCGAGCGTGTGAAACAAATGCAGGGGGCGGCGCCCAACACGCGCAACGAACAGCAGCGTCGGTTGGGCGAACAGAAGGACGCGTTGGGCAACGACGTCCGTACACTCGAAGCCGATGCCGACCGCCTGGCCCGTGAGGCACGGCGCGATCAGCCCAAGGCGGCCGGCAAACTGGGTGAAGCGGCGGAAGCCATTCGCGACACGCGCCTCGCCGACAAGATCGACTTCAGCAAGCAGGTCATTCGCGGCGGCTCGGCCGAGTACGCATCGCAGTTTGAAGGGCAGATTGGCGAGAACATCAAAGACGTCGCGGAGCGGTTGCAAGCGGCCACCGGAGCGATGCAAGGCGAGTCGGCGGCGCGCAAGCAGGAGAAGACGCTTGATCGCACGCGGGCGCTGGTGGAGGGGTTAGAGTCGTTGCGCGAGCGGGTGGCCGACCAACAGGGTCGGCAAGGTGGCCAGCAGGGGGCCCAGCAGGGCTCACAGGGGCAGCAGAGTGGCCAGCAAGGGCAAGGTCAGGGCCAACAACAGGGTCAGGCACAGGGCCAACAACAGGGGCAAGGGCAGCGCCAGCCCTCCGGGCAGATGTCTCCCAACGGCAACGATGGCAGCATGATGCCGTCGGGTTCGCCTCAACAGTTCGCGCGCGAATTCCGGTTGCGTCGCGAAAACGCCGAGGGGCTGCGTCGCGAGGCGGCCGCGCAGGGTGTGGACACGCGGGAACTCGATCGCGCCATTGAGGGGCTGCGTCAGCTGGAGAACAGTCGT
>CANHTA010000182.1 GCA_947463135.1 Gemmatimonadota bacterium | reverse complement strand
GCGTGCGCACCGCCTGAAGCACCTGCATCACATCCTGCTCGCTCAGCATCCGCGCGCGGCTGGCCGCGGGGTCGTCACTCGATCCGCCCAGTGAAACGCCGTAGCCGCCATCCACACGATAGCCCAGTGGGGCGGCCACGATGTAGCCGCGCTCCTCGGCCAGTGCAGGGAGCTGCTTTCCGTATTGATCGAAAAAGCTGTCCTCGGTGGCACCAAGGCCATGCAGTGCAATGATCAGCGGCAATGGCGTGGTCGCGGTATAGCGTTTGGGCACATACAGTCGGTACGGCATCACTTCCCCCGCCGCCTCCAACCAGTAGTGCCGCTTGAGGTCTCCCGTGCGACCCACCCATGGGTCTTTTCGTGCGTTCACTGCCACCAGCACCGACTCCGCTGCGGCCAAGTCGCGCGCGGGATTGAACGTATTCAGTGCGATGCGGTTCAGGTTCACATGGCGCAGGCGATCCACGGGAAAGAGGAGGTCGGAGCGTACCGGCTCGGGGGCCTTTGCCGCGGCGGCCTCAAGTCGCGCCACGGCGGCATCAAGCCCGGCTCGCACCACCAGCGTGAGCGCCGCGGTGCCGAGGGTGCGGGAGCTGTCGCGCAGCTCCACCGCAACCGTATATGTGCCGTCGGCCACGTCGCGCAGGTCGGCCTCAATGATGAACGGCGTGTCGCGCAAGTCGCGTGGGACGGCATCAAAGGTGCCCAGTGCTTTGACCACGCGCATCGGCGCCGCGGGCGCGCTCCCATCGGCCCGTTGCCTCAAGGTGGCGGTGGCCACCAGCGGTCGATCGAGCGTGATCGCCGGCGCGTAAATCTGCTCCACGCGCATGGACCAGCGTCGTGCGGGGTCGGCCACCTGCCGGTCGGTGCGCGCCACCAGCGAACTGGCAAACTCCGCCTCCGGCGTCCACGGCCGTCGCGCCAGCACGGTGGCCGCCTGCGCATAGAGCCGCCGCAGCTCCGAGGTGCGGCCCAGTCGCGCCGCGGTGGCGATCTGCACGTCGAGTGAGTCGACGAGCGCCTTGAGTTCGCCCGTGGGTCGGGTGGTGTTTTTCAGCGTGGTGTGGCGAACGCTCAGCGACAGCACGCCAACCGGGGCTTGAGCGCCCATCGGGGTGGCCGCGGTTGTTGCCACCAGGCCAAGGGCGAGGGCGATACGGAGAGGTGCAGGCATGGCACGAAGCTGCACCTACGCGCGGTCCCTTGTCTACCGCAAAACTGGCTGACGACCCGTGGGGCGCCAGCCAGTTCCGTCTGGATTACTTAGAGGTAGTGGTGGTGTGTCGGTTCCTGGGGCGTCGGTCAGCGGCCGGGCGGCCGGACCACACCGTCGGCGGAGGGCGTGGCCGCGGTCTTCGGCGTGGACGATGTCTTATCCGGGGTGGTGATGAGCGTTGATTGCGGGACGCCGGTGGTCGCCTGTCCGGCCCGCTGCTCTGCGGTAGGCGGCCGGTTTTCCTGTGGCCAGTAGGCAACCCGATACTCGGCACCGTTCGCGCCACGTTCGATCGACACCCTCGCCCCACCCTTGAGCGTGAACGGAACGCCATAAAGCAAAGGAAACGGTAGTCCGTCCCCCAGCTGATACAAGTCGGCGGTCATGATAACGGGATCCAGCCACTTGTCCACCAGTGTCCCGTTGCTCCGTTCAAATTGAGACACCGTGATCGGCCCCTTGCCTAACGGGGAGTCCGCGCCCGCTTCACCTGTCGCGAAGTTGTTCGGAGCGCTTACCATGGCGTTGAAGGGCACCCCACGCGCGAAGAGCGTGTTGGCCAGAATTTCCACCACCTGGCGATCACTCTGGGCGAGTGTGTCGATGAGAAGGTCGCGGCCCCAGCGTGAGCCGGCTTGGAAGGACGCCAGGTCGGGCTTTTCGCGCGACGCGAAGGCCACCACCATCGGCGACGACCCGTAGTGCAGCAGGTGGAGAAGTTCCTCGCCGTTCAGTCGCCGCTGCGAAACCGCAGCCCCGGCCTTGATGGGTCGGGCATCGCCTGGACGGGCGGGCGCGAGCAGCTGAATGGGCAGCGCCGACCCTTTGGTGCGGGTCACGGCAAACACGGTGACGTAGGCGTCGGAATCCACCGACATCGCAATCCCGGGCCACGACGAGAGCGACGAGGCTCCTGACACCCCGGTGATGGTCACGCGCGGGGTCGGTGCGGTGTGAACGACCCCGCCGGTGCCGCCTTGTGCGTGGAGCCCGCCAGTGCCAAGCACCGTCGCGGCGACCGCCAACATGCTGTATCGACTCATTCTGTACCTCCTTAATGGAAGAGGACGGTTCGACAATCACCCAAAAAGGTGTGGGGAGATGGTTCCGCTGTCAAGGGCTGAATTCCATCACCCCATCCCAGCCCACATTGGCGGTCGTCGCGCTATTCTTTGGCACCATGACCACGTCACGCGCCGATCAACTCGATCCCACCGTTCTGGCGGCCCTCGGACAGCTCGAGCTCGTCGCCCGTTGGGTGGTCGACGGCTTTGTCACGGGGATGCACCGCTCGCCGCGAAAAGGCTTCAGTGTGGAATTCGCCGAGCATCGGCCGTATATGCCGGGCGATGACTTACGCTATCTCGATTGGCGCATCGCCGGCCGGGCCGATCGTTGGGTGGTGAAGCAATTCGAGGAAGAGACGAACGCCCGCGCCATGCTCGTGCTGGACGTGAGCGCGTCGATGCAGTGGACGGGCGATCCCGCGCGCCTCACGAAATTGGCGTATGCCGAACGCCTGGCGGCAGCGATGGCGTTGCTGCTGCTGCGGCAGCGTGATGCCGTAGGGCTGATTCGGTTCGATGAAACGCTGCGCAACGTGATCCCCCCGCGCTCGCCGCAAACCCAATGGCGCCGCCTCATGGCCGCGTTTTCCGAACCCGGTGGCGGCACCAGCTCAGATGTGGCCGGAGCGCTGTTGCAGGCGGGGCGGTTGGTCCGTCGTCCGGGCTTCGTGGTGCTGCTGTCCGACCTCTTGGTTGATCCGGAGCCGGTGGCTGATGCCGCACGGACGTTACGGGCCCGCGGACACGAAGTGCTCGTCCTCCACGTTCTGGATCCCGCCGAACGGGACTTCCCCGACTCGGGCGAGGCGCGCTATCGCGATCCCGAATCGGCCATCGAAGTGCCCGCCTCGCCATCGGATGTGCGGACCACCTACCAAACCACGGTGCAGGAGGCGCTCGCGGAATGGCGCGGTGTGCTTGGTCGGGCCGGAGCGCGGTATGCCGTGGCGATGACCGATGAGCCGTTTGGCCGACCGCTGCGGCAATTGGTTGGCGTCAACGGGCGCGGTGCGATGATTTGATGGTGGGTGATGGAGTCGGTCCTTCTCTCGATGTTTCTGATGGTCAGGTAGTCCTCTCGCAGCCTCTCGATGGCGTTCCTCGCTCCGCTCTTCCTCACGCTGGCCGCGCTGGTCAGCGTGCCGTTGCTTGTGCACTTGTTGCGTCGCAAGGTTGGTCGCTCGGTGGATTTCCCCGCCGTGCGGTATCTCACGCGCATGGAACAGGAGCACAGCCGCGATCTGAAGCTTCGTCACCGCCTGTTGCTCGCACTGCGCCTGCTTGCCGTGCTGGCGTTGGCACTGGCTGCGGCGCGTCCCATCGCCAAGCTCGCCGGCTTCGGCCACGCGCCGTTGGCGCTGGCCATTGTGCTCGACAATTCGATGAGTACCGGCATCATCACCAACGAGCGGTCGGTTTTTGACAGCTTGCGGTCGGATGTGCGGGCGTTGTTATCGGATCTCAGCCGCGAGGATCGCGCGTGGATCGTAACGGCCGACGGCCGCGTGATCGGCGGGCCTGTGCCGGCGCTGCTCACGGCGCTTAACGGTCTCGTGCCCTTGGGGGGGCGCGGTGATCTGGCCACGGCCACGCGCCGTGCGGTGGGGCTTGCCAACAGCGGCGCGCCGCGCGCTCCCGTGGTGGCCATTGTCAGCGATGGGCAACGCAATGCCTTCGCCACCGACAGTGTGGTTGATGCCGGCGCGGTACCGGTGATTCTGCTGGCGCATGGCACCACGGCGGCGCGGAATCGCGCGGTGTTGGCCGCGCGCGCGGAGCCGGCGCGGTGGACTCCCGCCGGTAGCGTGATGTTTGCGATCAGTGCCCCTGACACCACCGAATGGCGGCTGTCGCTGGACGGCCGCACGGTGGCCCGTGGCGCCGTTGCGCCGGCGCCGGTGGCGGCCCCGGTGCGCGTGACGCAACGCCTGGCCAGCACCAGCACGGGGTGGGTGCGCGGCAAGGTTGAGGTGGATGCCGACGCGCTGCGCGCCGACGATGCGCGCTGGTTTGCCGTGCGCGTGGCCGCGCCGCCTGCGGTGGCGACACGTGGCGAAGGTGGGCCGTTCCTCACCGCCGCCCTGGCCACATTGGTGGACGAGAAGCGACTCGAGCGCGGCGTGGAGGGCGCGGCGCGCACGGTCACCGTGGCCGGTGCGGATGCCGCCAATGTGCGGGCCCCCGTGCTGTTGACGGCGCCACTGGATCCGCTGCGCATTGGCGACGCCAATCGCACCCTCGCCCGGCTGGGCATCCCGTGGCGCTTCGGCGCAGTGGCGCGCAACCTCGTGCTCGGTCGTGCCGTGAGCAACGATGGGGCCCCGCTGGATCCCAACGCGGCGGCGGTGCGCGTCTTCGAAGGGACCCCCGTACGATGGCGCTATCCCTTGGTGTACTCCCCGGGGAGTACGCCTGCCACGACCGCTGCCGGCACGGTGGCGGTGGTGGATACGTTGGCCACGGCCGGTGGGTCTGCGTGGGCGGTGAGCGGAGATGGCTATGTCCTGATCGGTTCACCGCTCGTGCCCGACGCCACGGAGTTGCCGCTGCGGGCGGCGTTCGTGCCGTGGTTGATGGAGGCGCTCTCACGCCGGTTGGGCGAAGACGGCCGGCTGATTGAGGCCGTGCCGGGCGAGCGGCTGGTTGGGGTGCGCGGGGTCACCGGCCTCGAACGGCCGGACGGAAAAGTGGTGGGCACCAATGGCGACCGTCTAATCGTTCCCAACGAGTCGGGGGTCTACTACCTCCGGCGTCAGGCCGCGCGCGTGGGCGCGCTGGTGGTGAATGCGGAGCCAGAGGAGTCGGATGTGCTAGGGACGGAGCAGGGATCGGCGGACCGTGCGATGGCGACCATGCGCGCGCACCTCACCGGGCGTGATATCACGTCGGCGGAATCGGCGCGGGCGTGGCGCACCTTGGTGTTTGATCGGGCCGCGGGGCACGGGCTGCTGCTCCCGCTGGTGGCGTTGGCGTTGGCTGCCCTGCTCGCGGAAGCCTGGTTGGTGCGTCGCTAATGGGGCTGCCCAGACTGCTCGATGCCATTGAGGCCCTGCCAGCTTTTGCGCGTGTTCACCAGGGGTTGCCGGGCCCCGGTCAGAGCCTGCGCGTGGGTGGGCTTGCCGGGTCCGCTGACGCGGTGTTCGTGGCCGCGCTGGCGCGCGCGCTGCCGCAGCGATTGGTGGTGGTCATTACTGATCAAGTGGGCGATGCGGAGCGGTGGCTGGCCGACCTGCAAGCGCTGGTGGATGACATTCCCGTAGCACTGTACCCGCCCCGCGAAGGCTTCGGCGAAGTGGAGCCGCATGCGGAAGTCGCTGGTGAGCGTGTTGAAACGTTGGAACTGCTCGGCCGCAGTGGCGTCCGGGTGCTGCTCACCACCGCGCGGGCGGTGCTCGAACAGACGGCGTTGCCGCGCGCCCTGGCCGGCGCTCGACTGGAATTGCGCAAGGGTGATGTGCGTCGCCTGGAAGCGCTCACGGCGCACCTCGAATCCATTGGATTTGAACGGGTGCCGATGGTGGAGGATGTCGCCCAGTTCGCCGTACGTGGTGGCATCATCGACATCTACTCGTTCGGCATGGCCGAGCCGGTGCGCCTTGAGTTCTGGGGCGATGATATTGTCGAGCTGCGCCATTTCGATCTGAACACCCAGCGCAGTACCCGTGATGCGGACCTGGCGCTCATCCTACCCGTTGACGGGCGCGTCCGCGACGATGACGGAACCACGGAGCGGGTCTCGCTGCCGTCGTTGTGGCCCCCCGACGCGTTGGTGGTGATGCCGGCGGGCACGTCGGTGTTGCCGGAATTGGTGCGGACGTGG
>CANHTA010000181.1 GCA_947463135.1 Gemmatimonadota bacterium | reverse complement strand
CGCACCTTTGCGTTGCCGACCAGCATCCGAGAGGCGCTCCGGCGACAGGTCGATATCATCTTGAGTGGGATCTGATGGCAACGCGTCTCCTTCTGAGCTCCCGGCTGTATGGCTGACATTCCGCGCACCGCACTGGAACGCGTGCTCGCTCGGGCCACCGAACTCCAGTCCACCACACCGGACGGGGTGGACAGTGTGTCGGAGGAGCGGCTGCTGGACATTGCGCGGGAAGTCGGGCTCGATGTGGCGCATGTGCGGCAAGCGATTGCTGAGGAGCAGTCGCGGCTGCCACTCACGGAGGCGTCATCGGGGCTGTTGCTTGATGCGCTGGGCCCGGCTGCGCTCAGCGCGCAGCGCAGCATGGCGGGAACGCCGGACGAGCTCTTGCGCTGTCTGGATCAGTGGATGCCGCGCATGGAGTCGCTCGCCACCCGGCGACGCATAGGGAACCGGCAGAGTTGGGAGCCGCGCCATGACCCGCTGGGCAACTTCCTCCGTGCGTCGTTTGGTGTGGGTGGGCGTCGGTTCGATTTACTCCGCGTGGATCAGGTCACCGCGAGCGTCACCGCCATCGACCAGACGCGGAGTGTGATTCGCTTCGACGCCGACATCGCGGGCATGCGCCGTACGCAACGGAATCAGGCCATCGGGATCATGGGGATGTTGGTGCTGATGTTCGCCGTGGTTGCCACGCCTGTGGTGCTGCTGGTGAGCACCGGTACGGGAACCGGCATACTCGCCGGACTCTCTGTGTTCACCGGCGGGGTAGGCATGTTGGCCTGGCGCGCGATCCGGCGGAGCTATCGCAATGCCGTGAATCGCATGCATCTGCGACTTGAACAACTCCTCGACGACCTGGAGCAGAACCAATTGCGCGAGCCACCCAATTTGCTCCAGAAGGTCGTCGGGCAGATTACGTCGCGCTAACCCCTTGGAGCACGAAGGCGCGGTGACGCACCCGCGCCACCAGCCATCGCACACCATGGTTGCTCATCACGAGCATGGCGCCGGCCATCAGCAGCGACTTCACTTCGCGGCGTGAGATTTTCACCGACCCGCCCGGCTTGAGCATAGCCGTACTCTGCACCAGATCACGCAGCGTGGCGTAGGCCAGCAAGAGCGGCAAGATGCAGAACATGCGAATGGCCACCGCGCGCCGCGGAATCAACAGGAGGTACAGCCGCGCCTCTTCCAGATCGTGCCACGCCAGTTGAATGAGCTGCGTGAGCGCTTCGCGATTTTTGGCCAGGAGCTCCGGGGCGAGAATGCTGCTCTGCGAACTCCCCTGAGCGCGCAGGAGTTCTTCCGGCACATACACCGAGTTTTCCTGTTCGGCATCAACGGCCACGTCTTTGAGGATATTCACCGTCTGTAGCGCTTCCGCGAAGGCGCGGCAGCGCTCGCGCAGCACGGCGTACCGCTTGGTGCCGATGCTGGACGAATGCTCATGCCACAGGTCGGTGAGCATGTAGCCCACGGTGCCTGCCACGTAGTAGCAATACTCTTTGTATTCGTCGACGGTTTGAATGCGGATGCCATCGGGATACAGCAGTACAAACTTCCGCATGCCGATTGCCATTTCGGCCACCCACTTCTGCACCACGGCGCGTGTGTCCCGCGGCAGCAGGGCAAAGTGGGCGAAGACGAGGTCGGCATTGTGCGTGAGCGAGAGATGCGCTTCGTCGCCGACGAGTGGTTTGACCCCAAGAAGAAAGCGCTCCAGCGCGCCCTGATCCTGAAAGGCTGCCAGGAAGTCGTCGAACAGCGCCGCCTTCACCTGCGGATCCACGGCGGGCGCGTCTTCCACGGTGTCCGCAATGCGACACAAGAGATACGCGTCGAGGACCGCCTGACCGAGGGCTCCGGGCAACACCTTGATGCCCAGCGCAAAGGTGCGGGACACGGCCGGCAGGATGGCGGTACAGAAGCGGGCGGCATCACGCTGGGCGAGCGCGGCGGAGACAGCAGGCGGCAGGGTCATGCGGTAGAAGATACGGTGAGCCGCGGGGGCGCGTCAGCACGGATCCACCACGGGGCTTGCCGTGGTCACCCCACGGGCGTGAGGTTGCAGCGGTGATGGAGTCGCCCCCCGATTTCCGTGGTGTCTTTCGCACCGATCTGCTCGCCCGCGCGCTGTATGCCGAAGGGGCGGGCATCGCGCGGTGTGTCCCGGCTGGGGTGGCCGTACCGGCCGACGCCGATGACGTCCCGGCGCTGATGCGGTGGAGTAAGCGCGAGGGGATCGCGCTGATTCCGCGTGGCTCGGGGAGCGGTATGGCTGCCGGGGCAGTGGGTCCCGGTGTGGTGGTCGACCTCAGTCGCTTGCGTGCGATGGGTGCGGTGGATGTCGCGCGTGGCCGCATCTCGGTTGGCGCGGGGGCCACCCGCGGCGAGATCAACGCGGCCGCACACCGCGCCGGGCTCCGCTTTCCGGTAGACCCGTCGAGTGGCGCGTTCTGCACCATCGGCGGCATGGTCGGCACCAATGCCGCCGGGGCCCGCACCCTCATGTTTGGGGCAACGCGCCCCTGGGTACATGGCCTACGCTGTGTGTTCGACGATGGCAGCGATGTGTGGATCAGGCGTGATGCGCCGTGGCCACTCCATGTACCGGCCGTCCGACGCATCGCCGACGCCGTGGAGCAGATCAGGGCGCAGCTTGGCCAGCGCATCCCCCTGCATGCGCTGGAGCACGTTGGGGTGCGGAAGGAGTCGTCGGGGTACGCGATTGCCGACCTCCTCCGCACCAACGGGCACCTCGTGGACCTGCTGGTGGGGAGCGAGGGCACGATGGCGCTGTTCACCGAAGTGGAGCTGCGCCTGATACCGGTGGCGGGGGCCACGGCCACCGTCTTGGCGGTGTTTGCGGCACTGGAGGCAGCGACCGCCTGTGCGGTGGAGGCGCGCCATGATGGGGCGACGGCCTGCGAGCTGTTGGATCGTACGTTCCTTGACGTGGCGGCCACCGATGGCGCCACGGGAATTCCGGCTGGCGCCGAAGCGGTGCTGCTGATGGAAGTGGAAGGGGACACGGCGCCGGCCGCGCAGCAGGCGATGGCGCAGCTGACCGCTCGCGCCCAGCGCCATGGTGCCACCGACGTCCATACCGCGGTAGAAGCCGGCGACGTGCATCGACTGTGGGCGTTGCGTCATGCGGCCAGCCCCATTCTGTCGCGCCTTGCCCCGCGCCTGCGTTCGATGCAGTTCATTGAGGACGGCTGTGTCCCCCCCGACCACTTTCCCCGGTACGTGCGCGGGGTCCGTCGCGCCCTCGCCGACGCGGACATCCCCGGTGTGATTTTCGGACACGCGGGCGATGCCCATGCGCACGTGAATCCCCTCGTTGATGTCACGCGCCACGGGTGGCGCGATCGCGTGGCGGGACTGCTCGATCGCGTCTGCGAGCTCACGGCACAGCTGGGCGGGACGTTGGCGGGCGAACATGGCGATGGCCGCCTTCGGGCGCCGCTGCTGGACCGTGTGTGGGGACTGGAGGCACGCGCGGCCTTCGCCCATGTGAAAGCGGCCGCGGATCCATCGGGGGTGCTGAACCCCGGCTGCAAGGTGGCGCGCGATGGCGACCGCGCGTTCACGGCGCTGCGGCATGATCCCGACGCCGCGCCCCTGCCGGCGGCGGCGCGGGCGGTGCTCGACGGGATCGAGGGGAGCCGTGGGTGGAATCGCTTCCGGTTGGCCGGTATCGAGGCAGAGCCCGCCCAACCGTAAGACCGCGGTGCCCATCAGGGCCGCCGGAACATCAAATAGTACGTGCAGGGGGATTCTTGGCGATATTACCAGCGTACCGCGCCACCGCCCGCGCCTTCTTCACCCGATTTCTTTGCCATGCCGCTTTCTGACGCCGCGATCCTCCGCGAGCCCACCATTACCGTGCTCGCGCGTCCCCAATTCGTTGAGGCCAGCCATCTGCCGGTGCAGTGGATTGGCGAGTCCACCGACGGTGAGCGGCTCGCGGAGTTTGCCGGCCGCCTCTGCTACATGAGTCAACGCAATCCGGCCGGCCGGACCACGCGTGAGTATCTCGAAAACATCAAGAAGCAGGGGCACGGCAGTGTGCTCGAGCATGCGAATTACTCCCTGCTCTTTGAGGGCGTGAGCCGTTCGTTAACGCACGAACTGGTGCGCCATCGGGCGGGCTTTGCGTATTCGCAGCTGTCGCAACGCTACGTGGACGAAAGCGACGCGCAGTTCGTCATGCCGCCGGCCATGATCGGGGACGAGCCACTGGAGCAGGCGTGGCGCGCGCAGGTAACGAGCGCGGTGGAGAGCTACATCGCCTTGGTGGAATCGCTCATGACGCGCTACGCGTGGGTGGACGACAAGGTGCACCGTCGGAAGATGGCGCGGGAAGCCGCGCGTGGGGTGCTGCCCAACAGTACGGAAACGAAGATCGTGGTTACGGCCAATGCCCGCGCCTGGCGCACCATGCTGGAGCTGCGCTCGAGCGAAGGGGCCGAACTCGAGATCCGCCGGCTGGCGGTGCTGGCGTTGCGCGTGTTGCAGCACGAGGCGCCCGCCTTCTTCAGTGATTTTGAGATCTACGAGGGCGCTGACCGCCGTGAGGCCGCCCGCATCGGCTACCACAAGGTGTGATGCCCCGCCGTTGATCTTCTACGGCGCGCCGTAGCACCCCGCACCGGAATCAGCATCGCCACAGACAAACGGGCCGCGATCACCAGCATGGTGTTCGCGGCCCGCGGTGCTACGGAGACAAAGCGAGAGTGGACTCAGTCGCCCTCATCATCAAAGGTGAAGTCGTCGGCCTGGCGGAGCGAGTCGAGCCAGCCGGCAACACCGGCGTCGTCGTCGTTAGCGAGGGAACATCCCCCGCCCACCGAAGCCAGTGCAGGCGTGGAGGCAAAGGAAAAGCTGAGCGCGCGCTCGGTGCCTTCGGGCCAGTCGGGCATGGCCAGCCCCGCCGCAACGCGACGCAGGGTTGCTCCACACGCGCCGAGGAGCGCCGAGGCACGCGCCTCGAGAGTGAGGAGCGGGATATCGAGATCCAGCGTCACCAACCGACCCGTCGTGCCATCCCGCCAGGCTGAATCGCCCACCGCCCCGCGGTCGGGCCACACACCCAGATGGCGCACCGCTCCGGTATGCGCTTCCAATTGCGCACTCTCCACGGTGGCGGCCAGCGCCAACGCCAGAGACTGCGCGTCGGCGACGCCGTACAGCGTTACCACTTCACGCCGCGAGCGAGTACCGAAAGGAAGCACCGGAATAGAATTCACGTGCGCAACGACCGGCGAATCGCTCGGACGCTCCTCGAGTCGTACGAGGACGTCCATGCTCCTGCCTCCTGCAGAAATAAAGGTGAACCTGATGCCCACACGCCTTGGCGACAGACACGATGCACCGGAAGGACTGATCACCCGCCGATGAGCAACGTGGATCGCAACGACTCCCGCCACGTGTATTGCCACGTGTCTCGCCACATCCAGTGTGACGGCCATCACCACGGGCGATGGCTGTTACGCCGGTTCGTCGCCGTTGGCTACCCAGATGCTGCCGAGTAACGCCACCGCGACTGTAGCTGCAATAGCAACCACACCAGCGTGCGTTCCCGTCACCGCGTAACCAATTCGTAACGTGGCGGGAAGCACAAACTGTGCGAGGACGCCGTAGGCGGTGGCTGCGATCAGCGCGGCCACTATGCGTGTGCCCCTCCGCCATGGGAGCACGAGCAGCGCAAGAAGCACGCCCCATGCCGTGGCGATGAGCAGGTGGTGCAGATAGCCAAGGGCCACCGACGTCAGCGGCGCGGCCGATGAGGCCACACCGGCGCGTTCAAGCAGGCCGCGACCCGCCAACCGGAAGACGCGTCCCGCCTCACCCTCGCGCCAACCGAGGCCCAGCAGCGCGCCACCGGTAGCAATAGCCGTCAGCGTGCCGGCTGCGAGAGCGGCATCGAGAAGCTGAGCGAATCGGCCGTGCGTGGTCCCGTGAGCCATAGATGGTAAAGATATAGGACAACGTGGTTAACGATGTCACCACCCGTGCGTCATCAGGGGAGTCTACTTACCGAGGGTGTCCGAATGCTGCGTTTCCGTCCAACCGATGCTGCCGCGCTGGCCCTGGCCCTGGTCACGCTGGGGTGCGCCGGCACGTTGCCGCCATCGCCCATCAGCGCAGGCAACGCGT
>CANHTA010000180.1 GCA_947463135.1 Gemmatimonadota bacterium | reverse complement strand
TGAGCCCGGATCTGCGCTGGCCGCGTGGCGATACCCGTGCCGCGCAGCAGGCCACCGCGCCCACGCTGGCGCTGCCGGCCGGGGTCTACTTCCGCAACCGTCCCACGGGTGAAGACGTGCCGCTCGTGGGTCCCGGCGATTCGCAGTACGATCATCGTCGCTACGGGGCGTCGTGGCTCAACGCCGTGACGGGTCCGTACACCGAGATGTCCAAGACGGAAGTGGACATGCTCGCCGCCGAAGGGTACATCCGCACGGGCAATCTGCCGGCTGCGGTGGCCTTGGTAAACGTCACGCGGGCGCGCAATGGCCTGGATGCGATCGGCAATGTGGCGAGTGCCACGGCGCCGTACTCCACCAACCTTGCGACCTGTGTGCCGCGGGTGCCGGTGGCGCCGAACTTCACCAGCACGGCGTGTGGGAGCCTGCTGGAAGCCATGAAGTACGAGAAGCGTATGGAGACCGCGTACACGGGCTACTTCATCTGGATGGCGGATAACCGCGGCTGGGGCGACCTCGTGGAAGGGACGCCGGTGGAATGGCCGGTGCCGTACCAGGAAATGCAGGCCCGCCAGAAGACGTACTACAACGGCACGAACCGCGCCGCGCGCGGCACGTACGGGTTCTAATGGCTGCGTCACAGGCTCTCCACGTCCGCACGCGAGTCGATAGGCTCGCGCAGCGGTCGCTGAGCGCCTTGTGCGCACTGGCGCTGGCGCTGCAAATCGGGTGCTTCTCGTATCTCCCGGTGCAGTCCACGCCTCCCAGTCCTGCCCAGCAGGTCGGTATCGTGATCAATGATCGCGGACGGGTCCTGCTGGGAGACCGGGTTGGGCCCAGCGTTGACCGGATCGACGGAAAAGTGATCAGCCGGCAAGGTGGTACCATTGTGCTCGATGTCTATCGCGTCACCGACTTACGCGGTAACACGGCCACATGGACGGGCGAACGGGTGGCGATTCCCGAGGAAGCTGTTCTCGGATATCGCACGCGGAAGCTCTCGAAGTTCAAGTCAGTCTTGCTGGTTGGTGCTATCGCCTTGGCTATCGTTTTCTCGCTCGGCCAAAGTCTTGATCTCTTCGGAGATGAATTGGCCGAGCGTCCAGACGGCGGCCCGCAACAGTCCTGAGCGGCTACGCGCTCGCGCGGTCGTCTCGTTACCCGTTTCTATTTCGCTTCCTCTCGGAGTCCTTGCCTCATGCGGCTCTCCCGATTTGCAATTCTTGGCGCTGCTGTGACCGCGATGATCGGCTGCAGTGAGCCCAGTGATGGGCCCACCACGCCGAACACGCCGCCACTGGCGTTCGTTCGCTACATCAACGCGGTCCCCGACACGCTCAACACCACCGTGCGCTTCATCGATCAGGTGGAGTACTCCCCGATTTCCTGGGCCAACGTGGCCTTCCGCGGCCTCGGCCAAGGGGGGTATCAGCCCACGGCGGCCGGCGCCCGTAAGTTCCGGGTCTTTACCGCGGACGCCGTCAACTTCACCACGGCGGGGAACACCACGATCCTCGTGGACACCACGATCACCTTCGAGGCCGGCAAGTACTACACCTTGTTGCACCTCGGCTACGCCCGCGCCGGCGTCACGCCGCGGCAGCGGATTGTGAACATCACCGACGCCCTCCCCACCACGCCAGCGGGGATCGCGTTCCGCGCCATCCACGCCGGGCTGGACGTTGGGAACGTGGACATCCACGCCACCGCGACCACCACCGACGCCATTTCCGGCGCGCCGCTCTTCGCGAACGTCGCGTTGAACACGGTGTCGGCGTATCTCCCCCGTGCGACGGGCGCGTTTGCGGCCCGCGTCACGGCGGTGGGCTCCACCACGGCGGTCATCAGCGCTGCGCTTCCGGCCGGTACCGCTGGCAGCGTGTCGGTGGATCCGCTTGGCGGCGCCACGGTGGCGGGGTCCATTATCACCGCCATCGCCTTCCCGGCCTCGCCGCAGCTGCCCGCGGCGCCGTCGGCCGGTGCCCGGTTCGCCACGCCCGGCGTGTCGTTCTTCATCGACAAGCAGCCGCCGCGTACCACGCCCAACCCGTAACCGCACGGGCGTGCCACAGCCTCACGCCCTGACGCCGGCACCGACCGCGAACGTGATGATCCTCACGTTCGCGGTCGTTGTGCTTTGGGCCGCCTCGCTGCTTCCCCAAAACGCTCACGCGCAGCTCGTACGTGGCGTTGCCCTGGTGGCCGGCAGCGAGCGCCCGCTTGATGGCGCCCGGCTCGTTGCGCTTTTGCGTGACGGTCGCGCCGTGGGAAGTACCATTACCGATGCGCGTGGCCGATTTCAGCTCCGCCTCCAAGCTGATGGCAAGCCCTTCTCGCTGTCTATTACTCGCATCGGCATGGAGCCAATGCTGTCGGATGAGTTCATCCTCTTCGCCGCCGACACCTTTGACATCAGCCTGAATGTCGTAGAAAACGCCATTCGTACCGACACCGTGCGGGTGCAGGCCACACCCTCGCTGAATGAGGTGCGGCTCAAGGAAGCGTATCGCCGCGGGTGGCGCGTCTTTTCGCCGACCGACGTGGAGAAGCTGCGCGAACGCTCCAACTCCTTCGAAGACCTCCTGCGCTCGTCAGGCTACCCAGGATTCATCGTCCCGAGCCGCCGCGATGACTGTATTCGCTCCACCCGATATAACCGCTGCCTCACCATCGTCATCGATGGTGTCCCACTCAGTGGCAGCTACCCGAATATCAATCCGCGCGATGTGTACTTCTTCGCCCTGTTGAGCAAAACAGACGCCGCCGTCCAATTCGGCGAGCGCGCTCCCTGGGGCGCCATCGTGATCGTGACCCGCGCCAAGGGCGATCGGTAGCGGCCCATCTCCCCGCGCCGCGGTGCCATGGGGCCCCGCCCTCAGGCAGCGCCCCTAGCCGACTTGTGATACCAACTGTACGTTTGCCTGCGGTTTGAAAGGCGGGGACCAGCGGTGACGATTGGGGGACCGGTCTCTCCGCGCTCGCTTGGTCCCGCTACCGCAACCCGCGCGCGTCTACATCTGCTTAAAGCGTTCCACCCCATTGCGCGCCTCAGAGTGCTGCACGGCGGTGGACTCGGCTTATCGGTGAGTTGTTCCCCGGCGCGTCTGCGACCGGTGCAGTGCCTCGGTGTGCCGTTCTTTGCGAAGGCGGTACACCGAGTTAGTTGGCCGACGGGATCTCCACTCCCGCCGGTGAGATTCCTCTCCCCCGTTTCCGGCTTTAGATGCGCCGAGGGCTGAGCATGTCCAGAATTCTGAAGTGGCTGTCGCACGTCCCCATCGCGGTGGCGATGTTCCTGATGCCGGTCGCGGCACAGGCGCAGGGTCCGGCGGTTATCACGGGTACCGTGAAGAGCGAGTTCGGTGATCCGCTGGAAAACGCCAATGTGTATATCGTGGAACTCGCCGTCTCGGTGGGTACCAACGCCGCGGGTCGTTACACCATGACGATCCCGGCCGAACGTCTCCGGGGTCAGGTGCTGCAGCTGCGCGCCCGCTCCATCGGCTACAAGGCCGATGCCAAGCCGATCACGCTGCGCGCGGGGAATCAGACGTTTGATTTCACGCTGGCCAAGGACATCAACCGGCTGCAGGAAGTGGTTACCACCGGCGTGACGGCGGGCACGGAGCAGAAGAAGCTCGCGTTCTCGGTGGCGCAGGTGAGCGAGAAGGACATGCCCATTCCGGGCTCCAACCCGCTCTCGCAGCTGCAAGGCAAGGTGGCGGGTGCCAACATCGTGTCGGCCTCGGGCCGTCCGGGTACGGCGCCGGCGATCATCCTCCGTGGCCCCCAGTCCATCAACGCCTCGGGCCGTGGTCAGGATCCGCTGTACATCATCGACGGCGTGGTGTCGCAGGGTGGCCTGCAGGACATCAACCCGCAGGACATCGAGAACATCGAAGTCGTGAAGGGCGCCGCCGCCTCGTCGCTGTACGGCTCACGCGCCGGTAACGGCGTCATCCAGATCACCACGCGCTCCGGCAAGAACCAGAGCGAGGGCGTGAAGTTCCGCGCCAACGTGGAATACGGTGTGTCGGATATTGAAAACGAATATCAGTATCCCTCCACGCACTTCATGCTCATGGATGAAACGGCATCGCGCTTCTGCGTGACGGTGCCGGGGCAGGCCGATTGCTCGCGCACGGTGGACATCTATCAGGAAGCCTACCGCATCAACAACGACGGCGGGGACTTCTCACTGCCTCCGGTGACGTTTGCGAATGACGGCGGCATTTCCCGGAATCCGGGCGCCGTGGGCTCACGCGCGCTCTTCCAGGTGAACCAGTTCCCGAAGACGTACAATCCCATTCAGCAGTTCGTCACCAACGGGCAGGTGATTAACTCCACGCTCGACGCGACGGGTCGCGTGGGACGCACCAACTTCTTCGCGTCGGTGAATCAGCTGCGTCAGGAAGGCTCGGTGAAGCTGTTGCCGGGGTACACGCGCAACTCCATGCGGTTGAACGTGGATCAGCAGTTGGGTGGCAACATCAACTTCTCGGTCCGCTCCAGCTACTCCAGCGCCAACGACTACAACAACGGCGGCGGCTGGTTCGGCCTCACGCGGCAGCCGGCCAATGCGCAGCTGTTTGCTCAAGATTCTAAGGGCCGCCTGTATATCCGGACCGTGGCGCAGAATCAGGGCGCGCAGAACGTGAACCCGGCCTACAGCTCGCAGAACTTCCAGCCGCTCAACCGCATCGATCGCTTCGTGGGCAATGCCACGGCGCGGTGGACGCCGCTTTCGTGGCTTGATGGCGAGTTCAACTTCGGCTACGACGCGCGCAACAACTTCCAGGAGCAGCAGCAGGACCGCGGCTACCGCACGTCGGCGCTCAGCGCCACGAACCTCGGTAACATCAGCCGCAGCGCGGGGCGCTCGTACTCGCTCAACGCCTCCGGTAACGTGTCGGCGCGCAAGAACTGGTTTGATGAAAGCCTCACGTCGCGCCTGACGCTGCGCTACCTCTACGAGACGCAGGACTCGCGCTCGCAGAGCACCGGCGGTGATAACCTCGCCGTCCCGGGACTCCGCGATCCGGATGCCGCGATCCAGAACTTCTTCACGTCGGGTGGTACGGAAACCGTGCGGCAGCTCGGCTTCTTCACCAACCTCGATCTGGATTACAAGGGCCGCTACATCGTGGGCGCGCTCGTGCGTCGCGACGCGGCGTCGCTCTTCGGCGCTTCGGAGCGCTGGCAGACGTATGGTCGCGCGTCGTTTGCGTGGCGCTTGTCTGACGAGCCCTGGTTCAACGTGAATCAGATCTCCGACCTGAAGTTCCGCTACTCGGTGGGTCAGGCCGGTAACCGTCCGAACTTCACGGCCCAGTACGAGACGTTCACCATCGGGGCCGGTGGTGCGCTCAACCCGAACCAGCTCGGTAACCGGAACCTCCGTCCCGAGGTCTCCACGGAGACCGAGTACGGCATGGACCTTGAGCTGTTCAGCAAGTACGGCGTCACCATCACGAAGTCCAACAACGTGATTGATGACCAGCTGCTGCAGCCGCCGCCGCCCGCCGCGGCCGGTTTCGCCAGCCAGTGGACGAACGCGGGGCAGCTCACGAACAACACGTTCGAAGTGTCGCTCAACGTACCCATTGTGGCGTCACGGAATGTCGATTACTCGGCGCGCTTCAACTATGACCGCACCACGTCGGTCATTACGCGGCTCGACATTCCGGAGTACTTCGTCGAAGGCACCATGTTCAAGATTGTACAGGGTGGCAACATGGGGCAGATCTGGGGCCGGCGGTTCGTGAAGGAGTGCGGACAGCTTCCCGCCGACTTCCAAGGGCGTTGCGGCTCGGGGCTCGACTTCCAGCGCAATTCCGACGGTTTCATCGTGTACGTCGGACAGGGCAACACGCTCGCCGAGGGTATCACGAAGAACCTGTGGATGACCCGTCTCCCAGGCGCATCGGCGCCGTGGAAGGGTGGTACCGGTGGTGACCCGCTGAGCTGGGGTATGCCGATCCTTGAGCGTGATGCCTCGGGCGCGGTGCCGGTGTTGCCGGTTGGTCAGGCCCTGCCGGCCTTCCGCTGGTCCATGGCGCAGAACTTCCGCTACAAGCGCTTCACGGCGTACGGCCTGCTCGACGCCACCGTGGGCAAGGACGTCTGGAATCAGGGCCGTCAGTGGTCGCTCGGCGACTTCATGCACGCTGATACCG
>CANHTA010000179.1 GCA_947463135.1 Gemmatimonadota bacterium | reverse complement strand
GTAAAGCGCGTGAGCGTGGTATCGGTGGTGAGATATCCCAGCAGTTCATCGGTCTCGGTGGCCCCGTTGGCTTCAATCAGCATGACACTGCCGGGGTCGTGCGGTACCGCCTGCAACGTATCCAGCAACTCGCGAAGGGAACCACAGCACACACACTCGCCATTCAGCGGTGTCACCAAGGCCTCACGTTCCGCGAGCCGCGCCGCATCGATCTTGGCGTTCTCGAAGTCGTTGAGGATAACGCGCACGCGCACGCCGCGTTCAACTAACTGGGGAATAAGCGAGGTGAGGAAACGCGTTTTCCCGGCACCGAGAAAACCGGCCAGCAACACCAGCGGTATCATGGGCGAACCGCGCCCGCCGAGAGGCACGGCATCAGCCGTGAGACATCCGCAGCTCGCCCAGAAAGCCGCGCGCACCACGTCGCAGCACCGACGCGGCAAACAGCGCGGTGAGTACGAGCACGGAGGCGAGTTCCACCCATGTGGTGGTGTCGAGTGAGACGGGCGAGAGCGCGGGCAAGGAGGCGGCGGGTAGCAGCGCATTCACCAGCAGACCACTGATAATCGCCGCGGCGATCATCACCAGCGCAAACGCCCACGCGAAGCGCGATCCATGCAAACGGGACAAGATCCCAATGGTGGCCATATTGGTGGCGGGCCCGGTGATCAGCAGCGCGAGTCCGGCACCGGGCGAAACTCCCGCCGCCACGAGGACCGCCACCAACGGCGTTGACGCTGAGGCGCAGACGTACAGGGGCATCCCGATTGCGGCGAAAAGCAGCACGTCGGTTCCCGCCGGGAGGCGCGTCATCCAGGATCCCTCCATCACGGGCCCGATCAGCGCGGCCAGGATGAGTCCCACCAGAATCCAGGGTGCGGTGTGGTCCACCATATCCGCGAATCCACTGCGCATGGCGATACGCAGGCGGCCCTGCAGGGTGGGCGTCATGGCGGTGGGCGCGAGGGGCAACGCACGCGGCATCGGGCGCGCGACGGCGAGGCGGGCCATCACCAGTGCCACGAGGAGCGCCACGAAGGCAGCGGCGGTCACGCGGACGAGGGTAAACGGCGCCCCGAGCAGCGGCAGCGACAGCAGGACGGCATCAATGCCAAGCTCCGGGGTGGCCACCAGAAACGCGACCGCGGCCGCCGTTGATACCCCCTGCTTCACCAGCCCTTCGTACAGCGGCACCACACCGCAGGAACAGATCGGGAGCGGGAGGCCGAGGGCCATACCGGAGAGGCCCTGCCGGAGCGTGGACCCGCGGTTCAACCACGCGAGCTTTCCCGGTGTGGTAAAGGCGTGCACGAGCCCCGCCATGAGATAGGCCAGCAACAGCGCCGGCGCGCTCTCAAGCGCTAATTCCACAAAGGTGGTCCCTACGGCAGCCAGCGACGCATCGGCGGTGGTACGCCGACTGACGTGCAGCAGAAGCAGCAGTCCGAGGCCCAGCAGCGCGCCGATCCCGTTGGGCACACGGGTGGCGTCGTTGAGGCGGATGTCGTGATGCTCCGCGTCAATGGGATCGAGCGGCCGGCGATCGTGGTCGTGCGCGTGATCATGGTCGTGATCGTGCGCGTGGTCGTGCGCGTGATCATGGGCGTGATCGTGCGCGTGACTATGCCCGTGACCACCGGCGTGATCGTGCGCGTGATCATGCGCGTGATCGTGCGAATGGGCCGGGTGGGCAATTACGTGGAGCAACGAGCCGCCCACCACCGCTTCAAACCAGACCCCGGCGTGATCGGGGAGGGCGGCCAGGAGGGTTGGCTCTGCGAGGTATCCCACCACCGTGGTGAGCGCCATCAGCGACAGCACGATCCACGGGACGACGCGAGGCCGGTCGCTGAGCACCCACCACACCATGAGACTCACGGGGATCTGGTGTAAAACGACGCCGTAGCCCATCAGGCTCGACGGGTTCGCCTGCGACTGGGCGAGGGCGCTGCCGTCAAGCGCGGAATGAATCGCGACCCCGATGAGGGCCAGCACGAGCACCGTGGTGTGCGTTTGTTGCACCCCGAAGCGAAAGAGGCGCTCGGCCAGATTGGGCAGCGCAAACCCGGCCAGCATGAACAGCCCCGCCAACAGGTCGCGCTGCTGCAACGCGTGCGGGATAACGTCCAGCAGCACAAGACCACCGATGGTGACCAGCACGAACCCGTCGATGAAGGCCAACATCTGCGGCCGAGCCCTGGCGGCACGGGCCACCAGCGGCCCCGTGCCCAAACCGGCCACACTGGCCACGAGCAGCGCGTGATTCATCGGAGAAGCGACATGCCGAAAGATAGCGGTATTGCGAAGCCCCTCTCAAGCGATGGGAGCGGTTGGCGTGCCGCCGTCGCGATGCAGCCACTGCCAGAGCCCGCCGCCAACGGCGACACCCAGCAGCGCCGCCACCACCGTGTCGCTGAGAAAATGCCCCAGGGCCAGAACCCGCGTGGCGGCACACCCCGCCGCCAGCAGATACCACAGCCAACGGGCCTGGGGAAAGAGTTTGGCCATCACCGCTGCCCCGCTGAAGGCCACCAGCACATGACTGCTGGGGAGCCCCATTCCCCGGTTGGACAGCGGCCCCTCGGTGTACGACCGGAACAGGTACTCAAAGACGTCGGGTGACGGACGGAGCCGCCGAATGGCGAGCTTCAGCAACTCGGCCACCGCTCCGCCCAGCGCCGGCGCCAGCAGCAGCGCCCGTGCGTACGCCGCGCCGCGCGGCTGGTGGCGCTGCTGCAGCCAATAGCCCAAGGCGATAATGCCCCAGGTGGGGAGATAGCCCATGGAGCGGAACAAGCGCCCCCAGTCGGTGTCGTTCACGGTGAGCAGTCGGGCCGATCGCCACACGGTGGCATCGAGGGCGTGCGCCGCCGCGATGGCCACCACGGAAAGGAGCAGCCAGCGCGTCCAACGGGGTTGGGAGGAAGCCGAAAGCGTCATGCCCGCAAATCAACGTGATGCCAGCCCTATACGCCACTTGGTCCCCACGCATATTTCAGGCATGGAACGCAATACGAAACAGCGCGATGCCATCCGGCAGGTGTTCGAGGCAACGCCCAGGCCGCTTGGCCCAACGGAAGTGTTGGCCGCAGGCCGGCAGGCGTCGTCTTCGCTTGGCATTGCCACCGTGTATCGCACAATCAATGCACTGGTTGACACCGGCTGGCTGGTGCCGGTTGAGCTTCCCGGGGAAGCGCCACGCTACGAACGCTCGGGCATTGCGCATCATCATCATTTCCGCTGCCGGAGCTGCGCCCGCGTGTTCGAGATTCATGGCTGTCCGGGCGATCTCCGCGAGCTCACACCGGAGGGCTTCCGCCTGGAATCGCACGATGTGACGCTGTACGGGCAGTGCGCGCAATGCGCCGTCGATTAACGTCGCTGCTGCTGGCGGGCACCACCCTGCTGTTGGCGTGCGACTTCGGCGGCGGGTATCAGGGGATGGCCATTGACCCGCCACGCGCGATGCCCACGTTCACCTTCCAACGCGCCAACGGGTCCGTGTTCTCCACGGCGCCGGTAGCGGGCCGCCCGCTGGTGCTCTTTTTCGGGTACACACACTGCCCCGACGTGTGTCCAACTACGTTGGCCGATTGGAAGCGGGTGCGTGCCACCCTTGGCGACCAGGCCAAGGCGGTGCGCTTTGTTTTCGTGACCGTCGATCCCGATCGGGATACGCCGGCGGTAGCCGAACGGTATGCCAAGCTGTACGACGCCGCCTTTGAAGGGGTCTCGGGAGACGCGGCGACCACGTCGCGCATGATGGAGGCGTTCGGTGTGGCGGCGGCCCCCGAGCCCGGCACCGAGGCCACGGGGTATCTTGTGAGTCATTCGTCGCAGGTGTTCCTGGTTGATGCGACGGGACGGCTGGTGGCGCTGTACCCCTTCGGCACCGGATGGGACGCGTTAGCGGCCGATCTCAGGCGACTGGTCTCGTGACCGCACGATGGAGGCAGGCGCGTCTTGCTATCGTGTGCGTGATAGGCGCGTTGGGCGTGGGCTGTGGGCCAAGCGACACACCGCCGCCTGAGCGCCTCGCGGTGCGCAACGGTTGGGCACGGATAGCCGACTCCGGCGCCACCAGTGGCGCCTATCTGGAACTGGTGAATCGCGACACCGTAGCCGTGTCGGTTATCGGGATCTCCACCGAGGTTGCCACCGCGGCTGAAGTGCACGAAACCATGCAGCATGACGGCATGGTGCACATGATGCCGCGTACGGCCCTCGTGATTCCGGCGGGTGGCACCGTTTCCATGGCGCCCGGTGGACTGCATGTGATGTTGGTGGGGCTGCGTCACGGGCTTTCAGCCGGAGACAGCGTCCCGCTTCGTATTCACTTCAGTGACAGCACCCAAATCCGCGTGGTTGTGCCCGTGCACACGCCATGACCCGCGCCCGCATGGCCGGACTGCTGGCGGTGATCGCCGTGAGTGCGGGGCTTGCCTGGTTGAGCTGGCCCCGTCCCGACACGCTCATCCGCGTGACACGCGGTGGTACGGCAATGGTGACCGACGCGTATGGTCGCACCACGCCGCTCAGCGATACGGTGTATGTGCGCGGCAGCGGGGCGCGTCGTACCATCCGTGTGGTAAACGAGGACAGCGTTCCACATCAGCTGGCCATGTTTTCCGTGCCGGCGGGCACGCACACCGAGTACACGGTGCCACCCGGCACTTTTGGTGGGGCGTGTTCGGCACATCCCGCCAGCCGATACCTCACGTTTGTGATCCGGTAAGCGAGCTCATGATTGCCCCCGCCGCTTTATCAGCCACCGGCACCGCGCACGACATGGACACGGCGCTCAACGACGAGTTGCAGGCGCTGCAGCGCGCGGGGCTCCGTCGCACGTTGCGGCAGGTGCATCAGCGCCGCGCCGGTACGGTGTTGCTGCAGGGTGAACGGATCGCGGACTTCGCGTCGAATGACTACCTCGGTCTGGCGGCCGATCCGCGGCTCGCCCGCGCCGCGAGCGCCGTGTTGCAGGCCGAAGGGGTGGGCGCCGGTGCCGCACGCCTCATCTCGGGGAATCATCCTATTCACGAGGTGCTCGAGCGCACGCTGGCGCGATGGAAAGGCACCGAGCAGGCGCTGTTGTTTCCCTCCGGCTACATGGCGAATATCGGCACCATTCCCGCACTGGTGGGCGTGGGCGATGTCATTTACTCCGATGCGCTCTGCCATGCCTCGCTGATTGATGGCTGCCGCTTGTCGAAAGCGACGATCCGTGTGTTTCCGCACGCCGATCTCGACGCGCTCACCACGATGCTCGAGGCCGACCGTCATCTGTTCCGTCGCGCCCTCATTGTTGTGGAAGGCGTATTTTCCATGGACGGCGATCTGTTCCCGCTTGACCAACTCGTGCCCTTGGCACGTCGCTTTGATGCGTGGAGCTACGTGGACGATGCACATGGGACCGGCGTGCTTGGGGAGACGGGTTCAGGCGCTGTTGAGCAGCTTGGTATGACGGGACAGGTGGACGTCCTCGTTGGCACCCTTGGCAAGGCCCTCGGCACCGCGGGGGCGTATGTAGCCGGTTCGCGTGTGCTCGTGGATTTCCTCACCAATCGCGCACGGTCTTTCATTTTCACCACCGGTGCACCAGCGGCGCTCGCGGCCTCCACCCTTGAGGCGCTCCGCATTACGCATGAGGAACCGTGGCGCCGTGATGCGGTGCGGGCGCGGGCCACACGGCTGCGGGAGTACCTGCGGGAAAGCGGACGCGAGATCCCGGGGATGCATGACGGGCACATCATCCCGATTGTGGTGGGAGATCCGCATGACACCATGCGGGTGGTGGCTGAGTTGCGACACCGTGGCTTTCTGGTGGGTGGCGTGCGCCCCCCAACCGTGCCAGCGGGGACCTCGCGTCTGCGCCTGTCCGTTTCAGCGGTTCATCCCATGGAGCTTGTGAACAGCCTGGCCGCCAACCTCATCGACGTGCTGCGGGGGATCCCCTTGTGAGTCACGACGACGAGCACGAAATGCCGGCGCAGACGGCCGCTGCGTTGATTCAGCTGCATGATGCGGCGCATGTCTGGCACCCGTATACGCAGCACCATCAGGCGCCACTGCCGGTGGCTATTGCCCGGGCGAAGGGTGCGTGGCTGTACGACATCAACGACCGTCCGAGTCTCGACGCAATTTCCTCGTGGTGGGTGACCACCCACGGGCATTGC
>CANHTA010000178.1 GCA_947463135.1 Gemmatimonadota bacterium | reverse complement strand
GATCTTTTGGAGGCCGAGCAGCGTGATTTGGCGAAGTTCCTGTCGCCGATCCAGCGTGCGCGCTACTTCGGCTTGCAAGACGAGCTGCGCCGGGGCATGCAGGACTTGCAACGTCGGCGCATGGGCATGGAGGATTCCACCACGGGCACCCCCGAGAGCCGCGGCTCGAAGCGGCGTGGCCCTCCTCCGGCAGCATAGCGGTCTGTCTGCGGAGGCCACCGGGTTGGGGGTGGCTCCATAAGGGACCCCGTGGCGTCGGTATCAACTACCGTGTACAATTGTTGCACGGTGGTGATGCACGCCCAGATGGCGGAACTGGCAGACGCACGGGACTCAAAATCCCGCACTCGCAAGGGTATCCGAGTTCGACCCTCGGTCTGGGCATGTGGTACGATGGGGTGTAGCTCAATGGCAGAGCACTCGACTGTTAATCGAGCGGTTGTAGGTTCGACTCCTACCGCCCCAGTTATGTGTATCAGGAACGCCCGGTTTTCCGTGAGGAGAACCGGGCGTTCGCTGTGGTAGTGGCCTTTGGGACCGACATCTGATCATCTCGCTTGCCGGGCGTGTTGGTCGATATCTAGCTTCCCTGCTGTTGATGCTTCGCGTCCCGTATCCTCGCCATCTCCTTTTGCGCCGATCGCGTCTATGTCGTTCTCCCTCCAGCTCAGTCACGCGACCCCAGCGTCGATCGACTCCCCATTGCTGGTCGTTGTGCTGCCAATGGACCCCGTGGTCGACGATACCTTCCGTGCCATCGATGTGCCGCTGGGTGGCGCGATGCAGCGATCGATTGCCCGCCGGGATTTCCGTGGTGGCCGGGATGAGGTGATGCTGTTCGTTGGTGGGGATACCGGTATACAGCGCGTGCTGCTCGTGGGTCGTGGCGCCGCGCCGCTCACGCGTGCCGTCGCTCGGCGAGCTGCGGCGATCGCCGCACGGCAGGCGTGCAAACTTGGCACCGGTGCGATGCATATCGTGCTGCCGGGGGCCAATGCGGACGCTATCGAAGGGTTGGCGATCGGTGCGGCGGCGGGGAGTTGGTCGTATCCGGACTTGCAAACCCAACCCCCCGAGAAAGATCGACGGGCGCGTGTTCAGTCGGTTACGGTACTCAGCAGCGAGGGCGATGCCGAGCAGGCGGCGTTTGCGGCGGGTGCTGCCATTGCCGAAGGGCAGGCCATCGCCAAGCGACTGGGGATGATGCCGGGCAACGTGTGCACTCCGGACACTTTTGTCGACGTTGGCCGCGAGATCGCCGCACGGCATGGTATGACGATCACCGTGCTCGGTCGGACAGAGATGGAGCAGGAGCACATGGGGTCCTTCTTGTGTGTGGCCCAGGGGACGCCAGAGGAACCACGGCTTGTGGTGCTCGAGTATCGCGGTGGCGCGCCGGAGCAGCAGCCGGTGGTACTGATTGGCAAGGGACTGTGCTTCGACACGGGTGGGATCTCCATCAAGCCGGCGCCAGAGATGGAGTGGATGAAGTTTGATATGTCGGGTGCGGGTGGGGTGATGGGGGCCATGGAGGCGATCGGTCGCCTCAAGCTCCCCGTGAATGTGGTGGGGATGATTGGTGCAACCACCAACATGCCCTCAGGGACGGCGGTGAAGCCCGGTGATGTCGTTCGCGCCTCAAATGGCAAAACGATCGAGATCATTAACACGGATGCTGAGGGGCGCCTGGTGTTGGCTGACTTGTTGGTGTTTGCCAAGCGGTACAATCCGGCAATCGCCATCGACGCGGCCACGCTGACCGGCGCCATCGTGATCGGTCTCGGGGCGAACGCGGTGGGTGTATTTGGGGCGGATCAGGCGGCGGTCGACGAAGTGTTGTCCGCTGGGTCTGCAGCCGGTGAGCCCGGATGGCCGCTGCCGCTCTGGGACGAGTACAAGGAGCAAATCAAGTCCGACGTCGCCGACCTCAAGAACACAGGCGGGCGTGCTGCCGGTTCCATCACGGCAGCGCTTTTCCTGCAGGAATTCGTGGACGGGTATCCGTGGGTGCATCTCGACGTTGCCGGCACCGCGTATTCTCAGGTGGATCTGGGCTGGATTCCAAAGGGGCCAACGGGCACGCCTGTCGGCACCTTCGTGGAGATTGTGCGGGCACGCGCGCGACGGTGATCCATCGCGTTCGGCGTATGGTCGTCAGCATGCTGGCGACGCTCGGCATGCCTCTGCTCGCATCGGCGCAAGTTCGTCCTGACAGTGCGCGGACGGATTCCGTGGCGCGGGGGTCCATTCCCGTGTCAGCGGCCAGTGCGGACACGGTGCCGAAGCGGTCGGTGGCGAGCGATTCCGCGGTGTTCGCGCGCGAAGTCGCTCGTGCCGACAGCGTGAAGCGTGCCATCGCGGGCGACACGATTAAAGCGCCTCTGGCCCGATTCGAGCGCCCGGATGACTTTGAGTCCACCACACGGCTGCGTTTTTCGCGCGACGACATCCTCGCGTCGGGCGCCGTCAACCTGGTGGATGTGCTCGATCGGGTACCCGGCGTTACCACGTATCGCAGTGGCTGGATTGCCGGCCTCCATGCGGCCTCCTTCGCTGGTGATACGCGCCGAATTCGCGTGTTCATGGATGGGGTTGAAATGGACGCCATTGAACCGCGCAATGGCAACGCGCTGGATTTCACCGATATCCCCCTGTGGACTCTCGATGAGTTGATCATTGAGCGCGCGGCTGGCGAGGTGCGTGTTTGGCTGCGTACCTGGACCGTGGAGCGGACCACGCCGTACACGCGTGCCGACATTTTCACCGGTGATCTGAACACCAACGCGTTTCGCGGCGTCTTCGCCCGACGCTGGCGGAATGGGCTCCTGTTGCAGCTTGGCGGTCAGCAGGTCGCCACACAAACTGGCCGCGTGAACGCCTTCACGGGAGCTGAGAGCGGCGGTGGTCGCAGTGATGGGACAGTGCAGGGCTTCATGGCTCGCGTCGGTTGGTCGGCGCGCCGCCTCAGTGTTGATGCGTTTGCCAATGCCACCAGTCGAGAGCGGGATCCGCATACGGCGCGCGAAGGCTTCACCAACTTGCTGGCCTATAAAGGGGCGCGCCGAGACGCCTATGTGCGCGTCGGGTACGGCGATACGCTGCGCGGCTTCTGGTCGCACGCCATCGTCGGTGTTGTCCGAACGCGCTTGGAAGGCATTGGCGCCGTGGTTGCATCGACCGATACGGGAGCGGTTGCCGAGACCGACACCATCCGTGGGCGAACGCAGCAGGTGATGGCTGCCGGGTACCGGACATCGGGTTGGTCCGTTTCGCTGACCAATCGTGTCCGACCGATCAATGGGACGGTGTTCCACGCGCCGGCCTTTCGTGCGCGGGTGGGCGGGTCACGGATTGCCATTGGTGCCTTTGCCGAACGTAACGGCGCGGATTCCACCACGCGCCTGGATGTCGCGGCCCGTGCTCAGCCATTCTCATGGATGCAGCTCACAGGGGCACATTCGATCCGGACGATCGATTCACTCACCGGCCGCCTTGGCTCAAGGACGGTGCGGGCCGAGGCCGCGTTCAAAGTGGCTCGGCTCTGGCTTGGCGGTGGAGTGATTCGCGACGGTGCGAGCACCTTCGAATCGCCGACGATTGTCGGGACACCATCGGCGCGAATCGCGGCGGTCCCTGCCCAGGGTGTTCTTGTGTCGGCGACGGGCCGGTTGTACAAAGATGTGCGGCTCGACGTCCAGGCGATCCGGTGGGACGGCGCCCAATACAACCGACCACAGTTACATGTGCGTACCGAGCTCGCGCTGATCAGCGAGTGGCGTCGTCGATTCCCGCGTGGCGAATTCTCCGTGAACGCGCGCCTGTGGCACGAGCTGCGCAATGGCGTGCCGTTTCTATACAGCGCGGCCAGTGGTGGGGACTCGCCCGATATCCGCATTACGGAGCGGGCCAATGTGGTCACCGGGTTGCTGGAACTCCGTATTCAGCGCGCCACGCTGTTTTATCAGTACCGGAACCTCACGGGGGGAGCCTACGAGCAGATTCGTGGGATCACCATGCCGCCGGCTGTGCAGTTATACGGGGTGCGCTGGGAGTTCTGGAACTGATGTGGTTGACGCACCCCGCTGTTCGCGTTTCATTGCCGGACGCATGATTCGTTCAATGACGGGCTTCGGCCAGGCAGAAGGCACAGTCGGCACCTCCCGGGTGCTGGTGGAAGTGCGTACGGTCAACCATCGGTTTTTTTCTCCCAGCATTAAGCTGCCAGGGGCGTACGGGCGGTGGGAGGCCGAGGTGCGTGAGGCCATGCGGGTCAAGGTGAGTCGCGGTCACGTGACGTTAACGGCCCGCAGCGAGCGGCTCGCGACACAGGCGATGGCGATTGACGAGGCCCGTTTCGCCGCCATCGTGGCGCAGTTGCGCGGACTGCACGACCGCCATGGACTCACGGGCGGCGTGGACCTTGCGACGGTGCTGCGGATGCCCGACGTCATGGCGGCCCCTCGCGAGGAGGAGGACACCGGCGTCGTGGGTGACTTACTGGCGATCGTGGACCGTGCGCTGGAAGCGCTCGGGCATGCTCGAACCGACGAGGGGCAGCGTCTGGCGGCCGTGTTACAGGAGCGGCTGGATCTGGTAAGTGGTGCGCTGCAGCGAATCGCGCAACGCGCGCCGGCTCGGGTGGTGGCGCAACGGGATCGCCTCCGCGCTTCGGTTCGGGAGCTTACCGATGGATTGGCGGTTGACGAAGACCGTCTGGCCCAGGAAATCGCGATTCTGGCCGATCGCATGGACGTGAGTGAGGAGCTGGACCGGTTCCGATCGCATGTTGTGGCGTTTCAGGCCGTTCTTGCGGAATCCGGAGGGGAACCGGTGGGGAAGCGATTGGGCTTTCTGTTGCAGGAAATGCTCCGGGAGGCGAATACCACCGGGAGTAAGGCGGCAGACGCGGCAATTCTCCATGACGTCGTTGGCGTGAAGGAAGAGTTAGAACGTATCCGAGAGCAGGTCGAGAACCTCGAGTGAGTCCCTTTCCGGTCATTCTGTCCGCCCCGTCCGGGGGTGGGAAAACCACAATCGCGCGTCGCGTGCTGGAGCGGCGGGCCGATGTGGGTTATTCTGTTAGTAGTACGACCCGCTCGCCGCGGGTGGGTGAGGTGGACGGGCGCGACTATCGCTTCATCAGTCTGGAGGCCTTCGCCGCCGCACGCGACGCAGGGGAGTTTGCCGAGTGGGCCGAGGTGCATGGCAACTTCTATGGCACCATGCGATCCGAGATTCAGCGCGTGCTGAACGGAGGGCAGCATGTCCTCATGGACATCGATGTGCAGGGAGCGCGTCAGTTCCATGTCGCGTTTCCTGAGACGGTCTTGATTTTTGTGCTGCCCCCATCGGGCGAGGTGCTCAAATCCCGGCTCTCGGCACGGAAGAGCGAAGATCGTGAGCGGTTGCTGGTCCGGCTACAGAATGCCCGTGCGGAGTTGGCAGAGGTTGGCCATTACCATTACGTGGTCGTCAACGACGACCTCGATCGTGCGGTTGAGCAGGTGAGTGGGATAATCGATGCGGAAGGACTGCGACACGCCCGAGTGCACGAGGTCGAGGCGCAGGTTGAGGCGCTCATTGCGCAGCTTGAAGACGAAATTCACCTTTTCAGCAAGGTCGACTGACGCATGCAAGTGTTTACCCCGTCCGACGTGTCAAAGCACGCGGCGAACAAGTATCTGAGCGTTTTAATCGCGGCGAAGTTCGCGCGTGTCCTGAACGATTTCCCCCGTGATCGGTCGGCCCACGAAAAGAAACTCACCACGCGCGCCCTCGAGGAGCTGGCGAACGGTGAGATTGAGTATCGTGTGATGCCGCGCCGCCGTCCTGGCTGAGTCCACTCCACTGGATGGACCACGCGCCGCGCCGTGACGATCGTCCCGGCGCGGCGCCTTTTCTCCCCCCTTCGCGCTCTCGCCTTCCTCTGTGCGCTCCTTTGCCCGTCGGCACGTTCTGCGTAAGGTCACCGGCGGTCACTCGTCCGGTCGGACGGTGCTGCTGGCGCGCTGCCTAGCGTTTGCCTTGGCGCCGGGTCAACCGGCTTGCCGGAGGGGGGACGCGCGTCTCGATGTACCCGTGGAGCGGCAGCGGTATGGACGCTAGAGATCGTCTCCGCCGCTACCTTGAGCAACGACGCGAGCTCGGCGAGTCTGAGCTCGTGCTCGATCATTTGTCCGTTGATGATGTGATGCGTTTGGTCGGCGCGAAGTCGACCGCGGCGAAGACGTCGGCACCGGCGGCTCAGGCTTCACAGGCAACCACGGTGGACGTGAACCCCCGGTC
>CANHTA010000177.1 GCA_947463135.1 Gemmatimonadota bacterium | reverse complement strand
GCGGTGGGGGCAAAGAGCAGTCGGGTGGCATGCGGGTTTTCCGGCCACAGGACGCCGTCGTGCAGCGCGGAGGCGGGATAGGCGCGCACCGAGCGCACCTCGCGGCGCGCCACCGTGGCCGTCATCGCGGCCGACACCACGCGCACCGAATCGGCGCTCACCAGGGTAATGCGACCGATCAGCGTGGTCGCGTTCGAGAGGGTCACGGCGTACACGAGTGCCGGATCATCGATGCGGACCGAGTCGAGCGGCACCGTCTGCGCGCGCAGCGGCGCGGCGACGATGGGCAGCATCACGGCGCAAGCCAGCGCCAAGCGACGGAACAGCACGGGCGCCATCAACATGGGCATTGCTCCTGGTTGGGTGCGAAGGTCATGCCTTCCTTGACCACCTGTCGAGAGTACGGCGCGATCGCCGATCTCGCCAGCGCCGGGTGAGCCGGGCAGCCAACCCCCGCACTTGACAGCTAAGTTTACGGTGTTAACATAGGTTCACATGCTTACGCCGAGCCCCCTGCTCTCCACGGAACCCGATCGGACGCCGAGCCCCCCAGCCAAGCGGGCCGATCGCGCCCGGGCCCGCTCTGCGGCCCGGCGGGAATCGGAACGGCTCCAGCTGCGGGACCACGTGCTGCAGATCGCCCAGCGGCAGCTCGTGGCGCACGGCTACCATCGGTTCTCCCTGCGGGAGGTGGCCGAAGAAGCGGGGTACTCCCCCACGGCGCTGTACCGGCATTTCGCCGATCGCGATGCGCTGCTGGAGGAGGTGTGCAGCCGCTACTTCGCCCAGTTCAGCGCGGTACTCGCCGCAGCGGACCGCTCGGCAACCGCCCCCAGAGCCCGGCTTATGGCGCAGGCCCAGGCCTATGTGCAGTTCGCCATCGACAACCCCGCCGTGTACCGCTTGATGTTTTTGGAGCGACCGGAGATGGGCATGGGGCTCTCCATGGAGGAGGTCGCCAGCGATGCCGGTTTTGGCGTGCTGGCCCAGGCGGTGGGAGCGCTCGCGGCAACCGGCGGGATCGGCTCGCTGGAGGTGCCACAGGCCACCATGGTCCTCTGGGCCGGCGTCCATGGGCTGGCGGCCATGGTGGTCACCATGAACCTCCTCCCTCCCCAGCACTTCCTGGCCATCACCCACGCCATGTCCGTCACCATGCTGGACGGGCTGCAGCATGGGTAAGGGCGCCCTCGCGGTCGGCCGCTTTTTTTGGCGCGAAATGATAACAGTGTTAACAAAATATATGCCGTATTTACTGAGATATACCGTCGCACTCACCTCACCACTCACGCTCGTCCTCCCGTCATTCGTTACCACCATGTCCTCACGTCACCGCCATCCCCAGCGCTCACCGCTCCTGCCCGCCGTGCGTCCCCGCGAGCTCACCCGCACACGCGCGCTCACACTCCCCCTCACCCTCGCGCTGGCACTCGCCACGCGCCCGGCTCCGCTTGCGGCCCAATCAGCCAGCACGCCAACCCCCGCCGCGCCAACCGTGGCGGCCACCGGGCGCATTACCGGCACCGTCCTCGACCAGACCACGCAACACCCGATCGCCGATGCCCAGATCACCGTCGTAGGGAGCACCCTCAACGCCCGCACCGACAGCACCGGCCGCTTCACCATGCAACGGGTCCCCGACGGCACGGTCACGCTCCGCGTCGTCCGCCTCGGCTATCGCCTCACGCTCAAGCCCGATCTGTTCGTGGTGCCGGGACGCACGACGCAAACCGTCATTGCCCTGGAGAATGCGGCCGCGTCCCTCGCCTCGGTCACTGTACAGGGGGGCGGCCAGTCGCTCGCGCCGCCACGCCAGATGCCCAACTCGCGGGTCGCCCTGAGCTATGCGGAAATCCGTCGCTCCCCGGGCGCCGTGGGCGATGTGAGCCGCCTCGTGCAGGCGCTTCCGGGGGTGGTCTCCGGCAATGATGCGCGCAACGACATCATCGCCCGCGGCGGATCCACCATCGAAAACCTCACGCTGATTGATGGCATTGAAGTGGCCAACATCAACCACTTCGCCGACCAGGGGACCACCGGCGGCCCCATCGGCATGATTAACAACGAGCTCGTGCGCGATGCCACCTTCATGGCCGGCGGTTTTGCCTCGAAGTACGGCAATCGCCTCTCCAGCGTGCTCGATATCGGACTGCGCGAGGGGACCAGCGACGCGTGGCGCACGGAGTTCGATCTCAGCACCGCCGGGGCCGGGCTCATCGCGGAAGGGCCGCTGGGGCGCAACGCCTCGGTTATCGCCTCGGCGCGACAGAGCTATCTCGACCTGTTGGCACCGGCGCTCGGGCTGACCGCCACCCCCTATACCACGAATTTCCAGACCAAGCTGGCCTGGCATCCATCCCCGCGGACCACGCTCGCGGTGGTGGGGCTGGGTGGCCTCGATCACATCAGCTTCAAGAGCAACGTGTCCGACAGCACGGACGCGCGGCCGCTGGGGAGCACCAACTTCCGTGGCGATCGCTGGATTGGTGGCGTCACCTGGCAGCAGCTCCTCGGACAGCGTGGCTCCAGCACGCTGGTGCTGAGTGCCGCCACCACGCGCACCAACGTACGTACGATTGAAACGCTCGTCAGCAGCGCGCCGGTGTTTGACTCGGATGCCCGCGACACGGACCTCACCGCCCGCTATGAGCTGCAGTGGTCGTTCCCCGGCGTGGCCGATCTCTCTACCGGACTGAGCGCCAAACGACTGGCGTTACGCAGCGATCTGGAGGCGCCGTTCGGGGTGCAGAATCCGCTGCTCCCAACGCCGGGGCGTGTGGATCCGCTTGCCGTCACGCAGTCCACGGCAACGCCGTTGCTGGGGAGCTGGCTCGAACTCACGCGCACCATCGGCGCGGTGGACATCGTGGCGAGTGCCCGGGTAGACCGATATGAGGCACGGCAGGCGGTGCGCGTGTCGCCCCGGGCGTCGGCCACCTGGCGTCTCACCGAGCAGCTCGCGCTCAGCGGTACCTGGGGGCGCTACCACCAGCAGGTGCCCCTCTTCATCACCGCGAATGTTTCCACGAACGCGTCGCTCTCACCCATGCGCGCCGATCAGGGCATCGCGTCGCTCCGGTGGACACCGCGGAGTGACCTGTTGATCTCCGTGGAAGGGTTCGACAAGCGCTACGCGGACTATCCGGTGTCACGCGACTATCCCATGCTGTCCGTGGCCAACACCGGCGACGACTTCGGGATTGGCGCGGTGACGATCCCCATGGTGAGCCAAGGGACGGGGCGCGCGAAGGGGGTGGAGCTCTTTGTGCAGCAGAAATTCACCGGACGCACGTATGGGCAGCTGAGCTACACCCACTCGTCGGTGCAGCACCGCGCGTTGGATGGGATATGGCGCCGAGGGGCGTACGACACGCCGGACCTGGTCACGATGATACTCGGGGCCAAGTCCGGGGTGCGTCGGGAGTTCTCAACCCGCATGAGCTGGGGCACGGGGCGTCCCACCACGCCGCTGCTCACCAACCTGAGTCAGGCACAGAACCGCTTGGTGTTTGATGTCTCGCAGCTCAATGCAAACCGGGCCCCGAATTACTTCCGGATGGACCTGCGCTTTGACAACCGGCTGCCAATCAAGGGCACCTGGCTCACCATGTATGTCGAACTGCAGAACGTAACGAACCGGCTCAACAAGACGACGCTCGACTGGAATCCCAAAACGGGGCGGGCCCAGTGGCGTGAGCAGACCTCGTTCCTGCCGGTGGGCGGGATCAACTGGAAGTTCTAGGAAAGCGGGGAGGCACCAACAGTGAGGTCAGATTCCTTCATCGACAAATCCGCTCGACACCATCCAGCCCGAGAAGTGCCACAGGTTGAGCGTGAGGATATTGCCCTTGAGGGACGCGCTGATCGCCTCAGTAATGGTCACCACACCGTTCGCCGCGTCCACCTGTGCATTGGACTTGAAGTAGCCACCGAACAGCGGCGACTTCTTCAGGGCATGCTTGGTGGCCTTGACGTCAACCGAGAGGGTGAGCGACTTCAGGAACTTGGTGCCGTGCGGCTCGAAGTCGTACGCCACGATCTTCCCGGGGATGACGGTCATGGTAATCGTCATCGTGTCCCGCGGAAGCGCACCCTTGGGTATCGTGAGCTTCACGTTGAGGTCCGACAGCGCCAACGTGCCGCCGTCCTTCGCGGTGAAGCGCTTGGACACCGTCAGCGGCTTGGACACCGCGGTCAGACGCTCCAAACCCAACACCTTGCGGGCCTGTCCGGGGGGCAAGGTGTTGGCCCGTACGGCAACATCAAGCTCCGCCGGTGCCGTGGCCGTGGCCGACTCCGACGAACAGGCCGCGGCCACGGCAATCGCTGCCGCGCCCAACAGCACGCGGAGCCGCACCGTGAACGGCGTTTTCTGTGAACTGTGACGCATGACGCTTCTCAGCATGAAGGGATGGGTTGTCGTCAGAGCCGCGCGGATGCCTCCACACACCTCCGGCCCCGAACGCCTGACAATAGGGGCCTGCATCCGCCTGTACCGTCATGGTGACAGCCGTCACCGTTTGCGCATGACATGCATGGCCGAGGGTGTGACAGCTTCGCCTGGTCGGAGCGGCAGCGGCCACCGATGGGCCAGCGGTGGCCGTCAGCGCCGGCGATCTCTCGTCCACCACGTCGTTGCCGCCACGCACACCACCCCCAGCACGGCGCCAGCCAGTACATCGATCACGTAGTGATAGCCCCCATACACGGCCCCAGCCCCGATTCCCACCAGTACCGGCACCATCGCGTATGCCAGCGTCCGTTGATACCGCCACGCCATAAGGAGCTGCGTGAGCGCAAGGCTCACATGCGATGACGGGAACGCCGTCCCCCGCGCCGAAAAGGTGGCCAGCATCCAATTGGTGAACCGATGCCCGATGTCCGGGAGCACCGTGGCCTCGATCGGCGCCCGATAGCGCGGTCCCTCAACGGGCCAGAGCAGATAGAGCGCGCATCCCACGCACAAGGTGACCAGGTGGGCACGAACGGTGGCCCGCCACGCATGCCGCTCCCCGCGCCACAGTAATCGCGCGTAGGGGACCGTGAGCACCAGGTAGTACGCGAGGTAACAGCCATGCAGCAGCAGGCTCACCCATGCAATTGGCCATTGCACCGCCCACGTGCGCCACGGGGTCCCAAACCAGGCCTGCTCCAGCAACAGCAGCGTCTCGTCGTGCATGGCGCGCGACGCGTTCACCACGCCGACGGCGGTGTACAGCACGGCCTGCATCGCCACCGGCAGCAGGGCGTCGCGCACCAGCACCGGCCACGCCGTACGACGGGACCGCACGGGCGCTGGGGGCTCAGACACCGCCGTCACGCAGCGGAGATCGCGTGGACATACACGCGTTCAACGTCTTCGGCCACGCGCGTCCACGCAAATCGCGGCCACCGCGCCACGCCCCAGCAGCGCATCGCCTCGCGCCACGCCGCATCGCGACACACCCGCATCAGCAGGGTGGCCAGGGCGTTGGTATCGCCGGCGGGAAACAGCAGCGACTCGCCACCGTGCGACAAGACATGGCGATAGCCCGGATTATCCGCAGCAACCGGAACGCTGCCCGCCCGCATCGCCTCCAGCAGCACAATCCCGAAGCTCTCCCCTGCCCGCGATGGCGCCACGACACAGCGCGCATTGGCCAGCAGCGCCCACTTCTCATGCTCCTGCACGGCGCCCTGAAACTGCACGTGCGTGAGACCCAGCCGGCGCGCCTGCGCTTCCAAGGCGCCGCGCTGTGGACCATCGCCCGCAATCACCAGTGGCGGGGTGGCCTCACCAAGCACCGCGTGCACGCGCGCCATCGCTTCAAGCAGCGTCCCCACATCCTTTCGGGCCTCGAGTCGCCCCAGATACACCACCGGTGCGGCCGCAGACGCGTCGCGGTTGGCGGCTGGCGTCGTGGCGAACAGCGGGTCGCCTATGCCGTTGGGAATGAGCGCATGGGTCCCTGCCCCGAGATACGACGACACTGCCGGGGAGACACCGATGGCCGCATCGAGGACCATGCGGCGCAGTAACGCCGCGCCGATCGGCATGAGCGCCCGGGCCCACCACGGCGTGGCATCACCGGGCACATCGTGGAAGGTCGCCACCCGCACTCCGGGGAAACGGAGCGCCAGCTGCAGCGGCACCGCCGGGTTCCACAGGGTGTGCAGGTGCAACAGGTCAAACCCGGGGGCCAACGCCGCCCGACAAGCCGCGCGTGAGGCCCACGCAACATCGAAGTGCGTCCCGCTGAAATCCCAGGGGCGGACATCGCCGCACCGGATGACCGGGAGCGTCCCAAGCATCCCCGGGTCACCGGTCTCGTGGTGGTGCCCCGGGAACGGCCCATCTCCCCGCGTG
>CANHTA010000176.1 GCA_947463135.1 Gemmatimonadota bacterium | reverse complement strand
GCCGCCCTGCAGCTGGCGGTGGGATTCGTGGCGCCCCCGAAACGCGTTCCAGCCCCCCGGCACCCGACGGCCGCGGAACGCGCCGCACTGGTGGGGCGGTACACGCAGGGGGGGAACCAACTCGAGGTGATGGAGCAGGACAGTACGCTGCTGGTGAAGCGGGGCAATGCGGTGATGCCGGCACAACTGGTTGGCCCAGACGAACTGCTGGTCACTCCGCCACAGGGCGCGACGCTTCACCTCTTCGTGGGCCGGGCCAATGGACGCGCGGCCTATCTCTACGCAGGCTCGCGGGCCTACGCACGGCAGTAACCGCCCCTCAGGCCGGGTGCATGAAGGCGGCAAACAACGAAATCATGTCCGGTGGGATGCGGGTGATCCGTCCCGTGTCCCGGGCAATCAGCGTCCAGAGCGATCGGCCACGGGCCAGCACGTGGTCGTCGGTGGTCCGCACAATCTCGGTGTGCCGTTCGAAACGCCGGGAGTCCACCGCCCCGATCCACGTACGTGCCACGATAGCATCCCCCAACACCGCCTCCCGGCGATAATCGATTTCATGGCGGGTCGCCACCCAGCCATAGACGGCTTTCATGGCCTCGGGGGCACTGGCGTTCCAGTGCGCCAACGCCACGTCGAAGATCCAACGGAGATACACCACGTTGTTCACGTGGTCGTTGTCGTCGATATCCGCCGGCAGCACGGTGATCGGGATATCGAAGACCTGAAGGCCGTGCTTGGCGAACGACATGCGGGGGTGGGGTTGAGGTCCGGGGATCCAGAGCGGAAGTTAGCACGATGCGATTCTCATCGGGACGAGCCTTCCACGACCAGCCGGCGCACGCCGTGACCTTCTTCGGGATGTCCGGCGTGGGCAAGACCTTTCTGGCGGGGCTCCTGCAAAAGCACGACTGGTTCCAGTATTCCGTGGATTATCGCATTGGCACGCGATACATGGACGAGCACATCGTGGACAACTTCAAGCGGGAGGCGATGCGCAATCCCTTTCTCCGCGAGTTGCTCCGGTCGGATTCGATCTATATCCGGTCCAATATTTCCTTCGAGAATCTGAGTCCGCTGTCAACTTATCTGGGTACGCCGGGCAACCCCGCGCGCGGGGGCATTTCCTTCGACACGTACCGGCGCCGACAGGCACAGCATCGGGTGGCCGAGATTCGCGCGTTACTCGACGTACCCGAGTTCATTGAGCGAGCCAAGGATATCTACGGGTACTCGCACTTTGTCTGCGACTCCGGCGGCAGTCTCTGTGAAGTGGTCAATCCCGATGATCCCCACGATCCCGTGCTCCGCTGCCTCGCCGATCACACCATGCTGGTCTACATTCGCGGAACCCCCGAACATACGCGCATGCTGGTTGACCGCTTCCGCGCGCATCCCAAGCCGATGTACTACAACCCACAGTTTCTTGAGGCCAAATGGGCTGAATACAAGGCGCTCCACGCAATCGTCCACGACGACCAGGTTGATCCAGACGACTTCGCTGTCTGGGGATTCGAGCAACTGCTCACCCACCGCATCCCGCTGTATGAGGCGATCGCAACACGCTATGGCTACGTGATCGACATGAATGATGTTCCCGCTGTACGCAGTGAAGCGGACCTGCGTACCCTGTTGGCGCGCGCCATCGATGCGCAGGTGACCACGTGAGCGCGCCGGGTGCGGGCAGCGTCGTCGCCCCGACGTCGCCCAAGACGCGACTGCGTTCCATCGTGGGTGGATCGGTTGGCAACTTGGTGGAATGGTACGACTGGTATGTGTACTCCGCCTTTTCCCTGTATTTCGCCAAGAGCTTTTTCCCACCGGCCAATCAAACCGTCCAGTTGCTGAATGCAGCGGCGGTGTTTGCGGTGGGGTTTCTCATGCGCCCCGCCGGTGGTTGGCTGATGGGTCGGTATGCAGACAAGCACGGCCGACGCGCCGCCCTCACCCTCTCCGTGCTGCTGATGTGCGGCGGGTCACTGCTCATTGCCATTACCCCCAGCTATGCCAAGATCGGCGTGATCGCGCCGGCGCTGCTTGTGCTGGCGCGACTGCTCCAAGGCTTGAGCGTGGGCGGTGAGTACGGCGCCAGTGCCACCTACCTCAGCGAGATGGCCGGCAAGCAGCATCGCGGGTTCTGGTCAAGCTTTCAGTACGTCACGCTCATCATGGGCCAACTGCTGGCGCTCGCCATGTTGTTGCTGTTGCAGCGCACCATGGATCCCACCGCCCTGGAGTCGTGGGGCTGGCGTATCCCGTTTATTGTCGGTGCCGCTCTTGCCGTGGTGGCCGTCGCCATGCGACGTGGTTTGGAGGAGACGTCAGCGTTTGAAAAAGACCGGGCCTCGCGACCACCACAGAGCGCCGCCGCAACCGCGCGCGGCCTGCTGGCACATCCCCGCGCCGTGCTCACGGTGATCGGGCTGACAGCGGGCGGCACCGTGGCGTTTTATACCTTCACCACGTACGCGCAAAAGTTTCTGGTCAACACGGCGGGCTTCAGCAAAAGCGACGCCACCTATGTGAATGCCATCTCGCTGCTGGTGTACATGCTGTTGCAGCCGGCTGTTGGCGCCTTATCAGACCGGATCGGCCGACGGCCGGTGCTCACCGCCTTTGGTGTCCTCGGCACGCTCGGCACCATTCCCCTTCTCACCGCACTCGAAGGGGCCCGCACCATTCCGCAGGCGCTCGCGCTGCTCATCGTGGCGCTGATCGCCGTGAGCGGATACACCGCGATCAACGCCGTGGTCAAGGCGGAGTTGTTCCCCACCAATATTCGCGCGCTCGGGGTGGGATTCCCGTACGCCGTGGCCGTGTCCGTGTTTGGCGGTACCGCGGAGTACTTCGCGCTCTGGTTCAAGAACATGGGACACGAACGTTGGTTTTACTGGTACGTGACCGGCTGTATTCTGGCGTCACTGGTGGTGTATGCCACGATGCCGGAAACACGGGACGCCACGCACATGGACGAATAGCAACCCGCCAGCCCGCCGCAACCGGTCACGGACGCCACACCACGTCGGCGCTCGCATTGCCCACCTTATCGATGGCGTTTACCACCACGCCATCGGTTCCGGTGAGGGGCACATCAGCCGTCAATGCCGTCGCCGGCTGCAGGCGTTGTGCCCACGCGCCATTGGTGCGCCAGCGAATGAGATACCACGCCAACGCCTCACCGGAAGCGGGTGTCACGGTAACGCGCAGCGTGGTCCCGGTGGCATTCACAGCGAGCGCGGGCGCGGGTGGCGCCACGTTATCGAGCCACTCCGTAGCCGGCGGCAGGGCGCGTGTGGCAAACACCCCGCTGGTAAGCAGTGACCGCAACCCGCCACGATCGTTCACCAGCACCGTGGCGTTGTACAACACCGATCCGGTTGCCCCGCCACTCGCCGCGTTTTGTGAGCGCGTGAGTTGCACCTGTGCCGGAATCTCAGCCGCCGCGTAGGCGGAGGAACTGCCGTCGGCAACACGATACGCCGCCAGCCCGGGCCACACATGACGACGCAGGGTATTCTGCTGCCCCCACCACGACAGCAGCGCCCCGAAGCTTTGCCCGGTGGACGCAATCGACCAGTACAGCTGTGGTGCGAAGTAGTCCACCCACCCCCGCTGCAGCCAGAGGCGTGAATCGGCGTAAATCGAGGCATACGAGTCGAGTCCGACAATCCCGGCGGGCGTACCCGGCCGCCAAATGCCGAACGGACTGATGCCCACACGCGCCAAGGGCGCGACCGCATGCGACTCGCGATAGAGCCGCTCAACAAACCGATTCACATTGTCGCGACGCCAGTCGGCGCGCGAGAGCAGCCCCCCGGTGCGCTGGTACGTGGCAAAGGTGGCGCTATCAGGAAAATCGAGCCCGGCGCACCGCGAATCCGGATACGGATAGAAGTAGTCATCCAGGTGCACGGCATCCACCTGGTAGCGACGCAGCACATCGGTGACTACCGCGATGGCCTGATCCTGTACGGCGCCTTCACCCGGATCGAACCACAGTTGCGTGCAGTAGCGTCTCGTTAACTCCGGACGACGAACGGCCAGATGGGTACTGGCCAACCGCAGGGTATCGCTCAGGTTGGCCGCCCGAAACGGATTGAACCAGGCATGCACTTCAAGACCGCGCATACGCGACTGCGCGATGGCATACGCCAGTGGATCGTAGCCGGGATCGCCCCCCTGGGTGCCGGTAAGCGACCGTGACCACGGCTCCAGCGTGGAGGGGAAAAGGGCATCCCCCGCCGCACGCACCTGAAGCACAATGGCGTTCAATCCCGCCTGCTCCGCCGCATCCAGTATTCGCGAGAACTCGGCCTGCTGTTGCGCCACCGTCAGCCCACTGCGGGAGGGCCAATCGATGTTGGACACCGTGGCAATCCACAGTCCGCGAAACTCACGCGCCACCGCAGGCACGGTGAAGGGCGCTGGCGTCGGAGGCGGGGGTGGGGGTGGAGGCGTGACGACCGGCGCCGTCGGTGCCTCCCCCGTCGCGCAGGCCTGCACGAGCACCGTGACCCATACCGCAAGGCATCGCCCAAGAGTAGCCGCGTTCAATTTCATGCCGTAGCTTCGCCACGCGAGCCAAAATCCGAAAGGATGAGCCACGCGAATCCGGCTGCTGCCCCCCCTCCCGAACCACTGCGTTATGCCCCGTCTGTCGACTGTTGTGCCGTGGTGTGTGTGCGCCCTGCTGAACGGGCTCCTTGTCGGCCCGCCAGCATCCGCGCAGCCCCCGGCTTCGCCTGCTCAGGTGGGTGCCCGCGCGCGCGCGCGGGCCAGTGCACCGCTCCGCCATGGCTTCGCTGTCGACCGGCTTGCCCGCCTGGATTCACTCCTCGAGGCGGCCGTGGCGCAGGAGGAAATCGGCGGAGCCGTCGTTCTGGTGCTCCGCGACGACGCCGTGGTCTACGAACGGGCCGCCGGATGGAGCGATCGCGAGGCCCGGCGTCCCATGACCACCGATGCCGTGTTTCGCATTGCCTCGCAAAGCAAAGCCCTCACCAGCGCCGCCGTGATGATGCTGATCGAAGACGGCCGGCTCACCTTGAACACGCCCGTGAGTCGCTACCTGCCGTCGTTCGCACGCACAACGGTGGCCATGCGGACGGATACCGGTGTGGCCCTCGTGCCCGCCAAGCGCGCCATCACGATTCGTGACCTGCTCACGCACACCGCGGGCATCTCCTACGGCACCGAACCATCCGTCCGGGCGGCCTACGAAGCCGCCGGTCTGGGGCCGGCCGCGGGACTCGGCTGGTACACGGCCGACAAAACCGAACCACTCTGCACCACGATGGATCGCGTGGGCACGCTCCCCTTCGTGGCCCAACCGGGTGAACAGTGGGTGTACGGCTACAACACCGACCTGCTCGGGTGCATCGTCGAACGCGTGTCGGGGCTCTCCCTCGATGCCTTTCTGCGCACCCGCCTCACGCAGCCTCTGGGCATGCGCGACACCCACTTCTTCCTCCCGGTGTCGCAGCGCGAGCGCCTCGTTACGGTGTACAGCCGCGATACGGGGCGCGTGAAACGCGCTCCCGACGGGGCACGCGGACAAGGCCATTACGTCGATGGTCCGCGCACCAACATGTCCGGCGGTGCGGGCCTCGTCTCCACGGCCCGCGATTACGCGCGGTTTCTGCAAATGATCGCGCACCATGGGCAGTGGGATGGCCGGCAGTATCTCGCCCCGCACACCGTGGCGCTGATGACCACCAATCAGGTGGGAACACTCCATGGCACCACCCTTGGGTTTGGGCTCGGTTTCGAAACCACCGAGCAGTACGGCGCCAACGGCTGGGCCTCCCGGGGGACCTTCGGTTGGGCTGGGGCGTACGGCTCCAACTACAAGGTCGATCCGGCGGAGGGGCTGATCATTGTGGTGATGATCAATCAGCTCCCCAGCGGCACGGACATCGTCGGCCGTCTCCAGACTCTGGTGTACTCGGCGTTGCGCGATGCCCGCGCCGTTCGCTAGCGCGGCACCATGCGAATTGGCATCGACCTGGGTGGGACCAAAATCGAAGGGGTGGCGCTCAGCGCCACGGGCCTCGAGCTCGCACGCGAGCGCGTAGCCACCCCACCCCACTACCAAGCCACCGTGGACGCGATCACGGCCTTGGTTGAGCGCCTGGAGCGCACCACAGGGCAGCGTGGCACGGTGGGCCTTGGCATCCCGGGCGCCGTGGACCCAACAACGGGGGTAGTGAAAAACGCCAATTCCGTCTGGCTCATCGGTCAGCCACTGGGATCCGATCTGGCCACCCGTCTCCACCGCGACATCCGATTGGAGAATGACGCCAATTGCTTCGCCCTGTCGGAGGCCACCGACGGCGCGGCTGCCGGCGCCG
>CANHTA010000175.1 GCA_947463135.1 Gemmatimonadota bacterium | reverse complement strand
GGCATGCCGAAGGATTCCGTTTTAGCGCTGCTCGGAAAGGGGCCGCTCACCGCGAAATTCGCCGACACCTTACGAGTGACCAATGGGTTTCGGAGCAGCACGTATCTCCTGAATGGCAAAACGTACGACGTGCTGTATTATCGCGCCGAGTCGGGCGATGTCTCTGAGCCCGTTCAACAGGATCTCGAGACACCAATCGTCCTTGAAAACGGGAAAGTGTTGGGGTGGGGATGGAAGTTCTACGTGGAAACGGCGATGAAGAGCTACAATCTGCCGTCACCCATTACCGCTGCCCCCGCGCCCGCACCACAGGTGGCACCGGTAGATACGGCACCCCGGCTGGATACCACCACCAAGGCCTGACCGTCGGCGCGACCGGTGTTCGCGCGTCCTCAGGTGGCAAGGCGCTGCCAAAAAGATAGGAACGGACGCGTTCACCACGCCCGTTCCTATCGGCCTCTCTACCTCATTCTGCGCGGTGGGCGCTCACTCACTCTGTCCGCAGCTACGCCAAGCGGCTGGCTGAGCTATCTCGAGCGGCCCCGCGCTCCGCTTAGCCAAGCGGTTCGCCCCACGAAGCCGCTAACGCCGCAGGCACCGGCTCGGCACGCAACGAGAACACGCTGGAGAAGGCATTAACCAGCGCCCGTTCTACCGCGGCAAATTCCGGCGCAGGGAGCGACGCCTCAGCACACTCGCGGCTCACCGTGCTCATTTGCACGTCGCCCAAGCCGCAAGGCACCACGTGGTTGAAGGTGGCGAGGTCATTGCACACGTTCAGCGCTACGCCGTGTGACGTGACCCAGTCCTTCGCGTGAACGCCAATACTGGCCAGTTTCACCTGGTTCCCAGTGTCCCGCTCGCGCCATACGCCGGTGCGTCCCGCTACGCGCCCGCATGCTAACCCTAACGAGGTAAGCGAGACGATCACCGCTTCCTCGATTTGCCGCAGATACCAGTGCAGGTCCTGCTTGTGCCGCTTGAGGTCGATGATGGGATAGGCCACCAGCTGCCCCGGCTCGTGGATGGTCACGTCGCCACCACGCTCTACGTCACGCAGCTCAATGCCGCGCGATGCGAGATACTCGGGGCTCACGAGCAGATTGCCGGGTTTGGTACTCCGCCCCAGGGTAACCACCGGCGGATGCTGCACAAGAATGAGGAGGTCCTGATCAAGCGCGCCCGAAATCCGCGCCGCGGCCGCACGCTTTTGCAGCGCCCACGCGACGTCGTAAGGGGTGAGACCGAGATCCAACACATACAATTGCATAAAAGCAGTAAGGGGTAGGGAGTATGGGGTAGGGAGTCCCATACTCCTCACCCCCTACCCCTTACTTCGCTGTTATTTACGCATGCAGCATCTTGCCCAGCGAGTCCAGCACCGCTTCACCAATCGCTTCGCTGAGCGTGGGGTGTGCGTGCACGGCCAAGTCGATTTCTTCCACCGTAAACTCGTTCTCGCGGGCCACCACCAGCTCGTGAATCATTTCGGTGGCATGCGCGCCCACGATGTGCGCGCCAAGAATCTCGCCGTACTTCGCGCCGCGGATGATCTTCACAAACCCATCCATCTCACCGCTGGTACGTGCGCGCCCGTTGGCGGAAAACGGGAACTTGCCCACCTTGTAGTCGAGCTGTTGGTCCTTACACGCCTGCTCGGTAAGCCCGATGCTGGCCACTTCCGGGTGGCAGTAGGTGCAGCTGGGAATGTTGCCGTAGTTCACCAGATGCGGATGTTCGCCGCCCAGCAGGTCCGCCAGCACGTGGCCCTCGCGTGAGCCCTTGTGCGCCAGCATCTGATTGCCCGCCACGTCGCCGATGGCATAGTAGCCGGCCACATTCGTTTCGAACTTGGCGTTGATCTTCACAAAGCCACGCTCCGACTTGGCGACGCCTACTGCTTCGAGGCCAATCTTCTCCACGTTGGGGGCGCGCCCGGCGGCCACCAGCACCTTCTCCACCTCGAGCGTGTGCGTTTTTCCACCTGACTCCACCACCAGCGTGGCGCCGGTTTTGGTCACCGTGGTCTTGGTGATTTTGGCGCCGGTCAGAATGTCGATCTTCCGCTTCTTGAAGGCTTTCGCGAGCTCCGCGCTGGCATCAGCGTCTTCAATCGGGAGGATGGTTGAGGCGACTTCCACCATCGTGACCTGCGTGCCGAACGCGTTGAACACATCGGCGAACTCGCACCCCACGGCACCGGCGCCCACCACCACCATGGTTTTCGGGGCTTTCTCGGTGATCAGGATCTCGTCGCTGGACAAGACCACCTGCTTGTCGAGTTCAAGCCCGGCTTGCGGAAGTCCCTTCACCCGCGAACCCGTGGCAATCACAACCGCCTTCTTGGCTTCGTGCGTTTCCTTCTTGCCGTCAGCGCCGGTTACGGTCACCTTCTTGCCCTTTTCGAGCACCCCTTCGCCGCGGATCCACTGCACTTTGTGCTTCTTGAACAGAAACTCCACGCCTTTGGAGTTCTGCGCGCTGATGCTGCGCGAGCGCTTCATGGCCGGGCCGAAGTCGAGCGTGATCCCATCGAGCGTGATACCATGTTCGGCGGCCTTGCCCAGCTTCACCGCGAGGCCAGCGCTTTCCAGCAGCGACTTGGCCGGAATGCAGCCCCAGAGCACGCACGTGCCGCCGAGGGCTTCGCGTTCGATAACGGCCACCTGCATGCCAAGCTGGGCGCAGCGGATGGCGCAGACGTAGCCGGCGGGACCACCGCCAAGAATGATGACGTCAAACAAAGCCATGGGAGTCGGGGATAGACGGGGAAGGACGATGGTGTAAGCTAGCGGAAAATAAGCCAGCGCCGGGGGATGGCTATCCGAGCAGCCACTGGGCGGCGGAATACCACTGAAGCCGTTCGGGGAGCAGCCGCGTCGGCGGGGATTGATCCTGCGTGATGAGTAGGGCGACGGCGTGAGGGTGGCTCGTTGCGGCCGCCTCGAGCGCCCGCACCTCCCGCTCCCATGTTGCGTCGTCCGACGTATCGAGGCAAACCTGAACCAACAGTGGCGGCTCGCCGGGCCTGATCGCGAAGAAGTCTACCTCACGATCGTCGCCGACTCGCAGCCATGCGACGGAGTATTCGCGTCGCTCCAGTTCGAGCAGCACAGCTGTCTCAAGCGCTCGCCCTCGGTGCTCCCGACCGGGCTGCTCGTAGAGAGGGATGAGTCCCGCGTCCACTGGGTAGACCTTGCGCGGGTTCACCAACCGTTGCTTTTCCGATGCGCTGTGCATGTCGAGTACGCGAACGAGGAAGGCGTCCTGCAAGTGGTCAAGGTAGGCGTAGAGCGTGTCCTTACCGATCGGCACCCCCTGTGACCGCAGGAAGTTGTAGAACTTGTGCACAGTGAAGCTCCCCCCAGGCGTGGAAAGCAGGTGCCGTTGGAGCGCTCGCAGCGCCGTGGGGTTCGAAACCTTGTGCTGCTCGATGACGTCGCGGAGGACCATGGTGTCGACGTATCCCGTGAGCAGTCTGGCGCGGTCGCGTAGCTCCGTTCCTTGCGCTTCGGGGAACCCACCCGTTTTCAGGTAGTCGCGGAGCCGCGCGTCGAGGTCGGCTCGCTCGGCTGGGCTGAGACCGTGCCACGGCTCCACTGGTTCAGCGTTGGCGTGGCGCAGCACTTCGCGGAAGGAGAAGGGATGCACCAGCACTTCGAGGAGCCGGCCGCGCACAGCCGTGGCAACTTCCTGGCTCAGCAGCTTCGCCGAGGAGCCTGAGACGATCACTTCGACGTTTTTTGCTTCCACGAGGCGATGGACCAGCGACTCCCACCCGTCAACAATTTGGATCTCGTCGAGGTAGAGGGAGAGGAGACCCTCAGCGCGTATCGTCGGGAATTGCCGAGCATGCTCCTCGATGACCCACCCGAGGTCGAGCGCCGTCATTCCGATGAGGCGCTCATCCTCGAGCCCCAGCATGAGCTGCGACTCCCGTGGGCGCCCGCCCGCGATGCGATCGGCGCGCCGCTGGTGCAGAAACGACGTTTTCCCGCCGCGGCGCACGCCGATAACGGCGAGGGGCTTACCAGCAATTCCGGGTAATCGCACGTCTCGCCTCGTGAGATCAGGCGGCGGCGCGGTCAGTGCTTCGGCGAGTTTCGCTCTCAGGAGGTCGGAGGAAATTGTCCTTTCCATCGTGACAAATTACCTCTTATTCGTCCTTCCTGCAAGGACAAATACTCCGCCTACTGCCGCACCGTCCGCACCCCGTCCGAATACACCACCTCGACCGCCCGTCCTCCCGTGACCACCGCGTCACCCGAACGGCGCACGAAGCCCATCAGCGCGCCGGTGGAGGCGTCGCGTACCATGGCCATGGGATAGGCCGAGCTGTTCCAGGTCACACGCGTCCGGCCGTCGGTGGTGCGGGCGACCTGCGCTTGTACCAGTGCCTGCAGCGGCGTCACCACCGGTGTGCCACCCGTTGCCGGCGCCGTCATCCGGGCGCTGCGACGCGTTGAGGCCGAGAGCGGCGATCGCGCGTCGCGCACGCGGATGGAGGCGAGGCGCGCTTCAAGGGTGGCGCTCCAGGGCACGATTACGGCGAACTGGCGTTCGTCCGAAGCCGTGGCGTGGTCCACGCGCTGCGCCTCAATCGGCGTGTCGAGCAGCGCGGTACCATCGGCGTCGAGCAGTTCGAGGCGGTGCGAGGCCGACAGGGCGCTCGCGCTCACCGGCGCCTTCACCCGGAAGGCCGGCTCGAGCTGGGGCTGTCCGTTGACCACGCGCCCCCACACCAGCAGTCCCTCACCCGGTGCTTGGGGTGACGACACGCCGCCCGAGGCACTGCGGTACTGCATGACGGCCGCCCAGTTGTAGTCGCTGATCCACTGGTTGCTGCAGTAGCCCATGACATCGGTCGAGGTGGGCGATACGAGGGTGTTGGTCAGACTGTTCCACCCCCAGAAGTTGATTACGCCGCCGGCGTGCGGATAGTTGGTGTCGCCGGAGGTGCCGCAGGGCGCATGGTTCCGCGAGAAGTTGTGCCCCCACTCGTGCGCGGCCACGCGATCGCCGCTGGGCAGATGATCCCAGCCGATCGCGGCGCGACCGGGCATGTAGCCGTAGCCCGCGATGCCGCTGGTGTACGACACCTTGAGCACGCCGTAGTAGTGCATGGTGCTTGGCGCGCCGTCGGTGGTTCGCAGCGCGTTGATCTCACTGAGCGCCGTGAGCCACTGACCGTTCGTGTCGTTGCTCTGAATCTCCGTGGCGCTCGAGGTGAACGGCGCACGCACATCGGACACGACGGCGCTCAGCGGGAACAGGCGCTGCACCGACGAGAGGAACGAGGCCTTGTTGCCCTCGCTCACGTTGCCGGTCAAGGCGCCAACCACGATGGGTACGAACCGTACGTTGAACGTCGGCACCGTGTTCACGCTCACGCTCTGCGGCGTTCCGCTGGTCGGCCACACGTTATCGCTCCGGTCGGCATCAGTGGTTGCCTGCGTGGGGTCGAGCTCGACAAGCACGCGTGTGGTGGGGCGGATGTTCGCGCCCGGCACCAGCAGGTTCCAGGTGGATGTGAGCGTGCCCTCAGCGATCACCGTGCGGACGCCGCTTTCCGGGGCCGTTAACGTGGCCGTCTGCACCAACGATGCGCCGTTGTAGATGCGTACACGCACGTCGGGGCGCACCGTGTTGGCTGCGTTGGCCCGTACGAACACCCGAAGCAGGGCATCGCGGCCGGCCACCAACGTCACGCTGTTGTCGAGCTTCTGGATGGCCTGCGTGAGATAGACGTTGGTAATTGCGTAATTCTCGACGATCGCGTCCGTGTATGTGAAGCTGGCCGTCGCGGTGCCGTTTGGCGTGATGGTCACGCTCTGTGACGACGGCGACGGCGTGTAGGTGCTCGTCCCGCTCACGATCGTGTTGGCGGTGATCGTCCAGCTGCCCACCTCCAGATTCGACACCCGTCCGGCGCCGCTGGCCGTACGCGGTGCACCGGTACCGGTGAGCGAGAACGTTGGTGTGGCGCCGCCGGGAATGCCGGTGGCGGAGATCGTCACGGCCCCGGTGGCCAACCCATACGACACGGTCGCGGGCGAGGCGACGAGCGAGGCGGTCACCGTGACCTGCTGCGACGTGGGGGTTGGCAGATAGGTGGTACCGGCCGCCGACACCGGCGTGGCGGTGACGGTGTAACTGCCCGGCACGAGCAGGGTCAGCGTGGAGGTGGCGGTAACGCGTTGTGTGTAGCCGCCAGGGCCGGTGACCGTCACGTTGCCCGGGGCACCGCCCGGCAGCCCCCCCACGACTACCGCGATGGAGCCGGTCGTGATGGCGTACTGCACCGGTAATCGTAGCGTATCGCCGGCCGAGACCGTGGTGTCGCGCGCGCTGGGCGTGGGGAGATACGCGGCGCCCCCGCTGGTCACGCTGCCGGCGCTCAGGCGCCAGCGTCCCGGTGCGGCGGGACTGATGCGCCG
>CANHTA010000174.1 GCA_947463135.1 Gemmatimonadota bacterium | reverse complement strand
TGATTGACGGCGTTCCGTTTGGCGTCACGGATTGGACGGTGGTTCCCGAGACGGTACACCCGGGCACCACCGGCGTGGCGTACTGGCGCACGGTGCAGGCGGGGAACGTGCGCGTGCGCATGGTGACCTACTCGCCCGGATACCTCGCCGACCACTGGTGCCGGCGGGGGCATATTCTGTTGGTGCTGGAGGGCGTGCTCTTCACGGAGATTGAAGGCGGTGCGATGTACACCCTCACCGCAGGCATGTCGTATCAGGTGTCGAACGACGTCGCGCCGCATCGGTCTTCCACTGAAGCGGGTGCGCGTTTGTTTATCGTGGATTAACGGCGTTGTGGTGTGGCGTAGTGGCCACCATTCACAGGAGACGGTTGCATGTGGTCATACCTCGGTGCTGTTGTCACCATGGCGCTGGGCATTTTTGGCGCCATCGCCCCACGGCGTGCGGCTCAGTTTGTGAGCATTGAACCCATCGGGGGGCTTGGTCTGTCCGAGGTTCGTGCAACCTACGGCGGGCTGTTCATCGCGCTGGGCGCGGTGTGTCTCGTGGTGAATACGCCGCCCGTGTACCTCACGGCCGCGGCGGCGTGGCTTGGGGCGGCGGTGATGCGTCTCCCGTCGCTGGTGGTGGACCGTGGGAGCTTTCCGCGGGCCATCGGTGGCGCCGTGCTGGAGCTGACCATCGGCCTGTTGCTGGCGACCGGCGCGGTATAGTCCCCGCACGAACAACCCATGGGGTGCCGACGGTCCCGCCGAGGGAACAGCACCGGCGATGGTTCCGGCCGTTCGCGAACAACCCGTGCAGGCGCTCGCTGGTGGCTGTTACCTCGCCCGTGGTCACATCAGCGTGTGGTGCCGCGCACCCGATAGAGATAGCTGAACTTCACAAACGCGCCATCGGTGGTGCGCTGCACATCGGTGGGGCGCATGGTGTCGGAGCCGTCCACGCCGGTGCCGTAGCCAACGAACACCACGGTGCCGGGACTTGGCAAATAGCTCACCAAGACGTCGGCGCGCCCCAAGAGCGACTTCGTGGCGCCGCGCGCCACATAGCTGCCTGTGGCCGTGCGGCGCAGCAAGGCGCGCTCGTTGCGTGGATCGCGTAAGGCGCTCCGATCGCGCGACTCCAGTTGTCCGACGAAGCGCAGGAAGAGGGCGCGCGAAAACTGGTACTCCAGCCGCATGCGCGGCACGACTTGCGTGCTGAACACCGACCCGTCGCGCGCACGCACGAAGCGCTGATAGCGCAGCAAGGTACCGATACGCACCTGCGTGGAGGGACGCAGGTCCACCTGCGCTTCGATGTCGCGACGACGCACGGTGGATGTTTCGAAAAACTCCGGCTCGGTGCCGGCGACCGCTGAGAGTGTGGCACCAAGTCGCTTCCACTGCGGCGTGTTGACCGTAATCGTGGTGCTGCTGGTGCGCTGCGCTCCATTCACCGTGAAGGGCATGGCGGTGCCGCCCGACGCGGAGGCCACGGCGTACGTGGTGTAGCGCCGCGGGTCGAACGACACGATCTGCAGATCGGGGACCACACTCACCCGCCATCCGCCCCGAATGGTCATGGAGTTATCAAGCGACAGCTTGGTTTCCAATGGATCGCGTCGTGCCGCAAATCCGTCATAGTTCCACAGCGTGGTTCCGGTGAAAAAATGCTGACGCTGATCCCACCAGCCCCCTTTCCGGCCGAAGAAGGTGAACCGCTGATTGAGTTGCCCGCGAACGAAATCCACGCGATTCACGAAGCCGGTTTGCGTTTCGAACTCGGGCGAAAAGCCCTGCAGCGAAAGCCGATATCCGTAACCACGCCCCGAGCGGCCGCTGTTGGCTTCCCAGAGCGATCCGTCACGGTTCGTACTGTCGCGCGTGCGACTCACGGCATAGCGAAACTCTGAGCTGTACACCTTGGCGTATTGGAGGCGCGTATCAAAACCGGCGACGCGGTTGAACCGTGCGCCCTCCTGGCGGTCGGTGAACACGATGCCAGCGGTGCTTTGATCACCAATGTCACGCCGCAGGCGAACAACGGTGAAGAGCGGACTCGTGGTGCCGTCGCGTCCGGCGCTGGGCGCGTCGAGTGCGGAGAGCAAGCCGATATCGGTGCGGGGGATTTTGCCGGTGAGCTTGATGGCCCCGAGGGGCTGAACGATGGAGCGCGTGTTCACCAGCCGGTTGGGGGCGTCAAACTGTTCGCTGCCCTCCACGAAAAAAGGGCGCAGCTCCGGAAAGAACAGGGCAAAGCGTACGTCGCCGGGAATCTGGCCCACGTCGGTTTCCACTTGACTGAAATCCGGGTTGGCCGTGGCATTGAGGGTGAAATTACTGGACACGCCCCAGCGCACGTCGCCACCGGCTTCTCCCTGTGTGCCGTACTGCCACCCACTGGCGCCTCGTGTCCCTCGCGTGGTGGTGATCGAGGTTGGGGTGAGGTCGAGCACCACGCCACGCTTCATCCCGTTCATGCCGCGCAGATAGCCGGCTTGGGGGGCGAAGGCCTGAATGGACTTGGAGACGGGGGCCCAGGTGTCTTGATAGCCGGTGCGCTGTGTCTGACGTACCACCTGAAGGCCCCAGTCCTGGGTGCTCCCCATTTGGTAGCGGATCGACTTGAACGGGATACGCACTTCCACTTCGTAGCCGTCGTCGAGCACGCGCCCCTTCGACTGCCACACATAATCCTGCGAGAGGTCCACCGCTTGCAGCGCGGCGCGTGAGACGCCCGGCCCGGCGGATTGGTCGGTCCGCATGCCGTCGGCCTGCACACCGAACGGGTTCACGGCAAACACGAAGGAACGGCGACGGTCGTTGAAGGTGTCGAGGTGCAACGCCATCCAGTCATCGTTGGTAATGCGATCGCGTTCGGCCAGCGTGGCGCGCACCGTGCCAGCCGGCGCATAGGCGCGCAGGCCGATATACAGGGCATCGGTGCCATACCAGAGGCGAACTTCGGTGTTGTCCTGGGCCGGCCGCCCGTCCACGGGATTGTACGACGTGAATTCGGTGAGTCGGCTGGCACGCTCCCACGCGGCCTCGTCCAACCGGCCGTCAATGGTGATGGAGTCGGTGAGTCGCGGTGCCCGCACGTCCAGTTCGCGGCTTCGGCCGGCAAACACCTCCGCGACCGCGGCGGCCGGCGTCGGCGCCTGCGGCGGGGGGGAGGGCACAGGTCCGATAACCTGTTGCAGCAGCGCGAAGTAAACTGGAAGCATCCTGCAAAATAACGCTCAGGTGGTAGAGCGGCGACGGCTGAGTGCGGGTTTTATGCGACGACTCGGTCAACGCGGCCGTGAGGGCGTCCAGAATAGCGGACACCGCATAGCGGACACCGCATAGCGGACACCGCCGCCGGTGTGAGGATGCTGCAGTGGCGCGAGTGGACGATCGCGGCTTCGAGCGTAATCGGTACCGCTGACAGCGCCTGAGACACCGGACATCCCAGCTTCGCCGCGTTTGCCTTCTCACGGCACGTCGCGTCGTCGATGCCGGGCACGACGGCATCGTGGTGAGAGGAAAGGAGTCCACGGAGGGACGAGCGCGGGAGTCAATGCGCGCCGCGATGACCGGCCCTTGCCGAGTCGCGGACCAGCCCGTAGTTCACGGAGATGCCAAACCACCCAACGCTCAAGGCCATGTGCCGTAGCCGCCGAGTTCGATATGCCGCGCTGTCGGTGCTCACGCTGCTCGTGTCGGCGTCGTCGCACGTGCAGTCGCAGGCCAAGTCACGCCGCTGCCCGCAGTTCGCCCGGGTGCCGGGCTACGGCGCGTGCACCAACATTGCCGGCAACAGCTGCGGCTTCTGCACGTACCGGTGCAACGACGACACCGTGGTGCGCTGGAACGTGTGCGGAGGGTAGTCGCGCGTGCGGTGATGGCGTGCGCGTTGCCGGTGGCGGTCCTGGCATGTGACCGTGAGGCGGCGGCGACCGACGAGGCCCCGCCGGCGCTCCGGGCGGCCATGGCCACGCGCACGATCTATCCCGCCAAGCGCGAAGAGTGGCGCACCGACATCACGGAGCACACCGACAGTACCATGGTGCCGCTCGTCTTCCGGGCCGGTGGCACCACGGTGGCGCTGTTGCAGGCGTCGCCGATGCGCATTTCGCTGTTCGAGCTGAATCGGCGCGGCCTGTTGCTGGCCACGCGCCCGGTGCGCATCGACCCGGTGCTCAACGCGGCGGTTCCGCGCGACATCATCGCGGCCACCGAGCTGTCGCGTATCACCGACGACGGCGAGGTCGATGTGATCGACAGCGTCACCAGCACGCTGGTGCGCGAGTCGATCGGCGGCTTCATGTTCCGTCGCGAACTGCCATTGCTGCGCGGGGGTAGCGGCAAGCTCTGCACGCTGTCGCCGGCCACGCTGTTGCATGTGCGCACCTTGGGGCAGCGCAACGCGCTCGAGGCGTTCACCATCACGGCGAACCCGAAGGACGACGCGCTGGTGGGTCGGCACCGTCTTATCGTGGCGCCGTCGTCGCGGCTGCGGTGGGGCAACGGAGACGCGCGACGCTGTCTGCTGCTTACCGATCGCGAGGTGTTGATCGTGAGCGCGCCCGCCGACCCCAGCAGCGGGGTGTCGCCGCAACTCACCACGCTCCGCGCGCCGAGCGATTCGGGGCCGCCGCCCACCATCGAGCATGTTGGCCGTGCGGCCGATAGCGCGCGCCTGCAGCAGCCGTTCGTCGTCGATGCCGCCATCGTGGATGGCGGGTTCGTGGTGTTGGTGGGACTTGAGTCGGACAGCCAAGGGCGTGTGCTCGACTACTACGACGAGCGCGGACGGTATATCCAGAGCGCGATGCTGCCGTTCACGGCGTCGGCGATGTCGGGGGCCGGGCCGCGCTTTTTGGCGCTGCATCAGGACGAGCGCTACCGGTGGTGGCTCTCGTCGTGGCTGACGCCGATGGCCGCGCACGGTGCCACCGCGCCGCCGGAGCTCGACGACGCGCCGGAGCGTCAGCTGTTTGCGCGGCCCACCCGCGCGCGGCGGCCGTGAGCGGCTGGAAGCCGCGCATGCTTCACGTCCCGGCGGCGCGAACGCGCGGCGATCGATTAGACGTCAGCCGCGCCGGTCTTTCTCTCGGTACCACGCCGCGTCTCACGGCAGTAACAGCATATCGGGCGGCAAGCTCACGGCTCCGAAATCCCGCAGGTCTACCGTGACGATGGCGCGAGCGGACAGCCGCTCGGCTACCGCGATGACCGTCGCGTCGACGAGCCCCAGTGTCCGTGCGCCGTATTGCATGCACAGCGCGTGAGCGCGCGCGAGATCGGCGTCGACACCCCATTCCACGCGGAGCGCACCCACCGCCACATCACGGCGAAACGCGGTCGCCGCGTCGGCACCCACGTGACGCGCCAGCAGGTAATCCACTTCCGGCAGAATCGCCCACGGCAGCACCCAGGCGCGCGGATCCGCCTCGTAGATCGCGCGGACGGCGCGGTGGTGCCGATCGTCGGCATCCACCAGCGCGATAACGCCGCCGGTGTCTACGACAACGGTCATCGACCGAAGTCGTCGCCCAGCAACTCCTCGCTGCGGGCACTCACATCGCCGCGCCCGGATCGGCCGACACCGATAGACTCCGGCATCGCGGCCGGCGCCCGATGGCGCACATACTCGGCGACCGCCTCGCGCACGAGCTCGGCCGCTGACCCGCCTTGGGCCCGCGCGAGCGCCTTGAGACGACGATAGTCGTCAGCGTCGAGATAGACGGTGGTTTTCGTGGACTCCGACATATGGTAACCATATGTGGCAGATGCCCACGGATCAACCTCGTTTGTTGCTCACGCGGAGCCTACGGCCGTCGCTTCGCCCCCGCCAACACGCGGTAGTACTCCTCCACCAGCGCGCGATACTCCGCCGGTGCGGCCGCGCGGGCGCCGGCCGCCGGCCGACCATCGGCGCCAAGACCCACCGAGCGGTACAGCGCAAACTCGAAGTTCTTGAGGCGCTCCAGCATGGCGGTCTGTAACTGCTCAAGCCCCTTGGGATCGCCGAAGGCACGACTGTTCTCCAGCTGACGCAGCCCCTCAATGGCGCGATCGAGTTCCCGCGTGTCCACACCCTGCGCCGCTGCTTCGCGACGCAGCCCTTCAGCGTTCTCGCGACGCAACCGGAATTCACGCGCGAACTGTTGAGGCGAACCCGACGGCATCATGCTGCCATCGTTGCCGTTGGGCGACATCTGCCCGGAGGGCTGGCGCTGCCCTTGACCCTGTTGTTGGCCCTGACCTTGTTGCCCTTGCTGGCCGCTCTGCTGCCCTAGTGAGCCTTGCTGGCCCCCCTGCTGGCCCCCTTGCTGGCCACCCTGCTGGCCACCTTGCTGACCTTGTTGGTCGGCCACCCGCTCGCGCAACGACTCTAACCCCTCCACCAGCGCCCGCGTGCGATCAAGCGTCTTCTCCTGCTTGCGCGCCGCCGACTCGCCTTGCATCGCTCCGGTGGCCGCT
>CANHTA010000173.1 GCA_947463135.1 Gemmatimonadota bacterium | reverse complement strand
TTGAGCGTGCGACTGTAGGGGTCGCTGCGCGCTTGCCCTTGGCAAAGCGAGGGCGCCCCGTCCAGCGGAGCACCGATCCCGATTTTACTCACGCGCCCGGTTAACTCCAGCCGTTGCGCGTACGGGAGGAAGTCGCGATCGGTGAGCGACCCCTGCATGCGAAAGCAATCGAGCGTGGCCCACCCAAGCCCCCCTTGTGCCGCCCAGCGGTCGCCTTCCACCAGTCGCACCACGAGGTTCACAATGGAATCACCAGCGGGCTGAATACTGTCGGGCTGCAGGTCTACGCGTTGGAAGGCGTCGGTTTGGTAGAGATTGCGTTGGGCATCGATAATGGCGCGCGCTGAATACCAATCGCCCGGGTGCAGCGCCATGGCGCGCCGCACGGTGGCGTCGGATACGCGGCGACGATCGGCCCCCGCATCCACCTCAAGCGTTATGCGCCCCAGCTTGGCCCGAACCCCCGGCACCACGGCCACCTCAACCTCCGCGGTGCGCTGTGCACTGTTGGTGGTGTAGGCCACCAGCACCTCCGCCTGCGGCCAGCCGATATTGCGCAAACGCCGCACCAGCGTGTCGCGCCCCGCGTCGAGCGCCCCGCGATCAAATACGCCCCCCACCGCCACCGGAAAGTCGCGCGCCGTTTCGCGCACCTCCGGGCCGAGCTCGAGGCCGCGGAGCACCAGCGCAGTAATACGCATGGGCTCCCCTTCGCGAATTGTGAAGGTGACCTCAATCACCCCACGCCGCACCGTGAGCACCGTGGTGTCTACCACCACATCGAGAAAGCCCCGCCGACGGTACAACGTGGCGAGGCGCTGGACGTCGCGCGCCAACTCCACGGGATCGAGGCAACGCCGCTCACCGATGATGGGCAACCCTCCCACCGACGACGGCGTGGTGGCAATGGTGCCGGCGAGCACGGCGGCCGGATACTCACGGTTGCCGGTGAAGCGGAGCGCACGCACTTCGCGATCGCCGCGGTCACAGGAGAGATCCTGGGCGGCGGCCGGACGCGCGACCGCAAGGAATACGAGCGCGAGGAGGAAGTGGACGAGAGATCGCACGTGCCAATGGCTCGGGTTTGTACTCTCGGTGCGTATCGCGCTCGTTGAGTGGCTAATCGTCCTTTTGCCCGAACACCGCCAGATTCGACGAATGGCCCGGCGCGACTTTCTTCTCCGGATAGATCCAGTGCACGGCCTGATTCACCGCAATGGCCGCCTCGGAAAAACCGGACGCAATCAGCTTCAGCTTGCCGGGGTACGTGGTGATGTCACCGGCAGCGTACACCCCCGCGCGCCCGGTCTCCATGGTGGTGGACACCGAGATTTCATCCTTCTCAATCTGGAGTCCCCATTCCAGCAGAGTGCCGAGATCGGACACGTAGCCCAGCATGGGAAGAATCACGTCGCAGGCCACCTCGCGCGTCTCTTTCGTTTTCACATCTTTGAGACGCACTCCCGTGATGTGGGTATCACCGGCGATGGCATCGATTTCGTGAAAGGTGTGCACGGCCACATTACCATCGGGCTGCGCCGCGGCCGCCTGCACCTCCGACACCGTGGCGGCATGGGCGCGGAACCGGTCGCTGCGATGCACCAGCGTGACCGACTTGGCCTTGTCGCGCAGCTGCGCGCACCAATCGAAGGCCGAGTCTCCGCCACCAATGATGAGCACGTCACGATCGCGATAGGCCTCGGGGGATGAGACCAGCGCGTCAATGCCACGCCCGTACCACTCCGCCGCAAACGCCTGCGGGAGCTTCCGCGGACTGAAGGCGCCGATGCCGGCGGCAATCACCACGGCGCGCGTGGGGAAACGGTCGGTTTCCGTGACCAGCACGAACTGTCCGTCCTCCTCCTCCAGCCCAACCACGCGCTGCCCGAGGTGCGCCGGGATTCCGGTGTCCTGATGAAACTGACGCGCCTGGTCGGTGAGATTCCGCACCAGCTCCTTCGCCAGAATGCGCGGGTAGCCCGCCACATCGAAGATGTATTTCTCCGGGTACAGCGCGGTGAGCTGCCCCCCGAGTTCCGGCAGGGCATCAACGATCTGGGCCGAGGCACCGCGCATGCCGGCGTAAAACAAGGCAAACAGCCCGGTGGGGCCGCCGCCGATGATGGTGAGGTCGCGAAGGGGATGGGTCGTCATCGCGGAAAGATAATGGCGGAGTATGCGGTCGGGAGTATGGCGTAGGGAGTATGGGGTAGGGAGTCGATGCACCGGACTACTCCGTACTCCATACCCCTTACTCCCTACTCCGTCGTATAATGCAGAATGAAGATTTACACCCGAGCAGGAGACGAGGGCGCCACCGCCCTCTTTGGCGGCGGCAAAGTGGGCAAGGATCACCCGCGCGTGGAAGCGTACGGCGACGTGGATGAGCTCAATGCCACACTCGGCATGGCGCGCTCCATCGACATGATGCCGCGTATCGATGAAGTGTTGGTGCCCGTGCAGCGCGACCTGTTTGCCATCGGGGCGCTGCTGGCCACCCCCGACCATGAGAAAATGCGGGAGCAGCTCACCAAGGCGCGCATTGACGAACAGCGCATCGAGGAGCTGGAACGGGCCATCGATGCCTGTTCCGCCGAGCTGGAGCCGTTAACCAGTTTTATTATCCCCGGCGGCACCCCCAAGTCGGCGGCGCTGCATGTGGCGCGCACGGTGTGCCGGCGGGCGGAGCGGCGCGTGGTGCATTTGTCGTCAGAGATCCCGCTCCCCACCATGGTGGTGGTGTATCTCAATCGTCTCTCCGATCTCCTCTTCATGCTCGCCCGGGTCGCCAATAAGCGCGCTGGAGCGGGCGAGGTGACGTGGTAGCACGTCAGGCGCCCCACGCCATGATCACCCTGCCGCTGCCGTACCCGGTGTACGGCGGGGCGGGAGTACGGCACGCCATCGGTTCCATTGCACAGCAGGTGGCCGCCTCGCATCGGGTGGCGGTGATCTCCGACACCACGGTGGCGCCGCTGCACGCCGAGCAGGTGGCCGCACAGTTTCCGGCGGCCACCACGCGGCTCTTCACCATTCCCCCCGGGGAGCAGCAGAAAACGCGGGCGCAATGGGGCGAGCTCACCGATGCGCTGCTGGCGTGGGGCGCGGGGCGCGACACCACCATCGTGGCGGTGGGCGGTGGGGTGATCGGCGACCTCGCGGGGTTTGTGGCCGCCACCTACATGCGTGGGGTGCCCCTCATTCAGGTGCCCACCACGCTGCTCGCCATGGTGGACGCGTCCATCGGCGGGAAGACCGCCGTGGACACCCCCTTCGGCAAGAATCTCGTGGGGGCCTGGTATCACCCCGCGGCGGTCGTCATCGACCCGGAGCTGCTCATCACGCTCCCCGACGCCGTGGTGCGCCACGGCTTCGCCGAAATGATCAAGCATGGCGTGATTGCCGATGCCACGTACTTCCAGGGCGTGCTGGACTTCGCCGACACGGTGCGTGGGGCGCGGGCCGCCGTGCCGGAGTCGGTGCACCAGCTGCACACGCTCATTACCGGCAGTATGCGGATTAAGGCCGCTGTGGTGGCCGAAGACCAGCACGAGGGGGGGCGGCGGCACATTCTCAACTTCGGCCACACCATCGCCCACGCCGTGGAGCAGGTGCTCCACTACACGCTCCCGCATGGCGAGGCGGTGGCGGCGGGGATGGTGGCGGAAGCCCGCCTGGCCGAACGGTTAACGCTGGCGCCGGTGGGGCTCGCCGCCACCATCGCCGATGCCGTGGAGCGGGCGGGGTTGCCGTCGCGGATCCCCCCCAGCGTGAGCCTCGACGCCATTCTGGCGGCCACGCACGGCGACAAAAAATCACGGCAAGGCACCGTGCGCTACGCCCTCCCCCAAGGGCTCGGCGCGATGCACGAGGCCGACGGCCGGTACGCCGTTGGGGTCACCGACGCGGTGGTCCGGCAGGCGTTGGCGTCGCTGTAGCGCCAGCCCTACACACAGCATCACGTCACTGGCACAATACTGGCGTAGCACTGATGCGGTAATGAAGGCGTTTTTTCGCCGCCAAAGATTTTCATTGACCGCTCAGTATCCCGCCATTATCGTGGCGCTCCCACCCACCAGACTGGGCCGCTTCCGTGCCCGGTCACTCAGGAACATGTTCGGCGAGGGCGTATGCAGGCTGCTGCCGCGACCAGAACCACCGAGACCCGCTCCAAGGGTTTCTTTCGTTCGTCCCCTTCCACCGCCTTCGATCAGTACCTGCACGACATCCAGAAGCTGCCGCTCATTACGGAGGCCGCTGAAGAGCGGCGTCTCGCGCGGCTGGCCCAGAAGGGTGATGCCGCCGCCGCTGAACGGCTCGTTACGGCGAACCTGCGGTTTGTGATCAGCTACGTGAAGAAGTACCAGGGCCATGGCCTCGACCTCTCCGAGCTGGTGGCCATCGGCAACGAAGGGCTGCTCAAAGCGGTGCGCAAGTTCGACCCCGATCAGGGGGTCAAGTTCATCTCCTACGCCGTGTGGTGGGTGCGTCAGGCGGTCCTCAAGGCGCTCGCCGAACAAACCCGAAGCGTCCGGATCCCGCTCAACCAGAATTCCCAGCTCATCCGCATGGCCCGCGGCGAGATGGTGCTCAACCAGGTGCTCAACCGCGAGCCCACCGATTCGGAAATGGCGAAGCTCCTCCAGGAGCCCATCGAGCAAATCCGCAACGCCCGCCAGATCAGCAGCACCGAAGTCTCCCTCGACGCGCCGCTCGACCGTCAGGATCGTGAAGCGTCCACGCTGGGCGAGCGCTTCGCCGGCGAAACGCACACCGATATCGAGGAAGGCACCGACTTCCGCCTCATGCGCGAGTTCATTGACCGCGTGTTCCGGAAGTACCTCACCCCGCGCGAGCGCAAAATTCTGTACTTGTACTACGGGCTGGATGACGGGGCGGAAGCCATGACGCTGGAGCGGATTGGCGCCCTCATGGGTGTCACCCGCGAGCGCATCCGCCAGATCCGCGAGCGGGCCTTCGAGAAGCTGCGCGAGTCCCCCGACGGGCATGCCTTGGCCGGCTTTTGGGGAGCCGCCTAGCGCCGCAACCCGGCGGACCGTCGCGGAGTGCCGGGGGTGCATCGCTATCTTGTCGTATGCGCGATGCGCTCCTGAGCACTCTCTCCGCCATTGTCGGGCCCCGCTGGGTCAAATCCCGCGCGCCCGATCTCGTCGCCTACGATGCCGACGGGCTTCCCGGCTATCGCGCGCTCCCCAACCTCGCGGTCTTTCCCGGTACCCGTGACGAGGTGGTGGCCGTGGTGCAGGCCCTCGCGTCGGCCAATGTCGCCTTTGTGCCGCGGGGCGCCGGTACGGGGCTCTCCGGCGGCGCCTTGGCCGATGATGTGGTGCTCATTGGCCTCAACCGCCTCACCCGTATTCTCGCCGTAGACGCCGCCAATCGGGTGGCGCGGGTGGAACCGGGGGTGGTGAATGCTAAGCTGTCACGCGCGGTGGCCCCCTTCGGCTTGCAGTACGCGCCCGACCCGTCCAGCCAAAGTGTGTGCACCATCGGCGGCAATGTGGCCGAGAATGCCGGCGGACCGCACTGTCTCAAGTACGGCGTGACGCTCAATCACATCGTGGCGTGTGAAGTGGTCCTCCCCGATGGCACCGTCACGCAACTGGGCAACGCCTTCGGTGAATCGGACGGGTACGACCTGCTGGGGCTGTTTGTGGGCAGCGAAGGCTGCTTCGGTGTGGCCACCGAAATCACGGTGCGCCTGGTGCCGCTCCCCGACACCGTGCACACCATGCTGGCGGACTTCCCCACCGTGGATGCTGCGGCCCGGGCGGTGTCCCGCATTGTGGCCACCGGCATTATCCCCGCCGCGCTGGAGATGATGGACAACGCCACCATCCGCGCCGTTGAAGCCTCGATTTATGCGGCGGGCTATCCGGTGGATGCCGCGGCGATTCTGCTCTGCGAAGTGGATGGCATGGCCGACGGCCTCTCGGAGGACGTGTCCATTATTCACGACTGTTGCATGGAGGCCGGTGCCCGGGGGGTGGTGGTGGCCACCACCGCCGCCGATCGCACCCGGTTGTGGCAAGGACGCAAAAAAGCCTTTGGTGCCATGGGCCGGATTGCCCCATCGCTGGTGGTGCAGGACGCCGTGGTGCCACGCACGCGTCTCCCCGATGTGCTGGCCACCATTCACGACATTGCCACGCGACATCAGGTGCAGGTGTGCAATGTGTTTCATGCGGGCGACGGCAATCTGCACCCGAATATTCCCTACGATGCCAGCGACGCGGACGCATCGGCGCGCGTGCACGAGGCCATGTCGGAAATCATGCAGGCGTGCATTGATGCCGGTGGCACCATCACCGGTGAACATGGCGTAGGGCTGGACAAGTTGCCGTACATGGAGCGCCTCTTCAGCGCCGAGTCGTTGTCGGCCATGTGTGGCGTGCGCGACGTGTTTGACCCGGAGCGCCGCGCCAATCCGGGGAAGGTGGTGCCGGTGCATGCCTGCAAGGAGTGGCACGGCACCCCTCG
>CANHTA010000172.1 GCA_947463135.1 Gemmatimonadota bacterium | reverse complement strand
TCATATGCTCGAACACGGCTTCGACGCCCCAGAAGCAGCCACCGGCGAAGACGGCGGTTTGCAGGGTGGCGGCGCGCGCCGTGGAGGTGAACGACAGCGTGGCGAACAGGACGGCAGTAACGAGCGTGCGAATCATGCGATGTCTCCCGAAAGAAAAACCCGTACCGACCCCGGCCACAGGATACAGAACATAGCCGGAATCGGTGCGGGAAGTTCCCTCGGGTGGGCGCGGGGGATGTCGGCGCGCCACGGGGGCTCAGTGAGAGTGCTATGCGCCGAGTGGCGCTATCCTACATGGCGCTCACGTCGAGGCGTTCATGTGGAGGCATTCCGATCGGCGGCGTCCTGCCGGCGTTGCGCTTCCTGCCAATCCACGATCGGCGCCACGTCGCGATCGTTGAGCGACAGACTGGCCATCGCGCGTTCCACGACCGGCGCACCCAGTTCCGGCGGCAACGCCAATCCGAACGCAAGTTCCGCCCGGCGGCAGAGACGTTCTTCACGCGGCAGTTGGTCCTCGGTGCGATACACACCCATCGCATGCACGCGGGCATGCACACCCTCGTGCAAAATCGACGACGCCACCGGTGCCGCGGTGATATCGCGTCGCGCCAGGAACGTGAGTTCGGTGATAATCACGTTGTCCTGCGGCATGAAGGCGCCGCGGCAGGCGAAGCGCTCCACGCGGATGCCGCGGATGTCACGTTGCAGGTGCGCCAGTCGCCACGGCTGATACGTGGCAATGAGCGCCAACGCTTCGTCGAGGCGTGCCAGCACATGGGCGGTGGCAATGTCAGGGCGCGTGTTGATCACCTCGACGGGCACGCCATGCAGCGTGGTGTGCACGGTTTCCACCGGGCTTGCGCCGTCGGGTGAGGCGGCGGGCTGGAACAGCGCGGCGAGCTTCTCGAAGAATCCGGACATATCGGACAAGTATGAGGGGAAACCGCTCTGGCGCGCGACCTGCGGAACCACAATGGTACGGTAACCGCCGATAACGCCACCGCAACGGCCACAACAGGGAAACGAACCACAGCGCGTTGTCTTCGTATTCGTGCGTTCTCCGTGATAATCCGGGGTCGCCGTGTTTTGGCAGTGGTCGTCCTTTCGCGGTATCGACGGGGCCGGTGGCCAATGCGTAGGAGGTGCTGCTGGTTGCGCGATGGCCGATTGACGAGCCGGCCACGCTGGCCGAGATCGCTGCGGCGTTCGCGACGATTGGCCTGAGGCAGGCGAGTCGGGCATCAATTGGCGGATACCGCCACCGCAACGGCCACAACACGGCGACCGCGGATCTCACGGAACCAACACGGATATGAACCACAGCGCGTTTTCTGAGCGCGTTTTCCCGTATTCGTGCGTTATCCGTGATAATCCGCGGTCGCTATGTTTTGGCAGTGGTCGTCCTTTCGCGGTAGCGACGGGGCCGGTGGCCAATGTGAAGGAGGAGCTGGTGGTTGCGCGATTGCCGATGACGAGCCGGCCACGCTTGCCGAGATCGCTGCGGCGTTCGCGACGATCGGTCTCGCGCAGGCAAGTCGGGCATCAATTGGCCGATAACGCCACCGCAACGGCCACAACACGGCGACCGCGGATTTCACGGAGCCAACACAGATACGAACCACAGCGCGTTTTCTTCGCGCGTTTTCCCGTATTCGTGCGTTATCCGTGATAATCCGCGGTCGCCGTGTTTTGGCAGTGGTCGTCCTTTCGCGGTATCGACGGGGCCGGTGGCCAATGCGTAGGAGGTGCTGCTGGTTGCGCGATGGCCGATTGACGAGCCGGCCAGGCTGGCCGAGATCGCCGCGGCGTTCGCGGCGCATGGTATTAGACTCCTGTTGTTGACACGAGCCGCTTGGGGTGGGCTCGCGATCGTTCCGGACTTTTGCGCACGCCCTGTTGCGGTGCGGAGGTGGGTGATTCGATGGTGATGGCTGCGCTGTTGGCGTTCCTGGTGGCACCGCTCGCGAACGACACGCTTCCCTGTGCCGCCGCGGCGCGATTTCTGCGCGCGGAGCGTCACATGATTGCCGAGGTCGAAGCCGATACCATCGACGACTGGCGCACGCGGAAGCGGGTGGCGGGATGCCGGATTACCGCGGCGGGGGGCACCGAGATCGGCGTGGCCAAGGAAGCGGTGCGCTTCTACGAGCTGCTGCGCGCGGCGAAGTGGGTGCGTACGCCGGAGCCGCGCGATTCGCCCAATGAGGGCTCGTTGCGCTTTCGCTGGGAGCAGGCGGACTGCCTGTTCAACATCAACGCCGAAGCGCTGCTGGGCACCGACGCGGAGCAGCGCGTGAACGACGCGCTGCGGCTGCCGCCGGGGCAGACCCGCTACCAGCTATTCGTGATGTGCATGCCCGCCATGCCGGCGGATCCGCGCTGATCCACAGCACAGAGTGGTGGTGGCGCGTTGGTTATGTGGTGATGACGTTGTAATGGAGCAATAATGCTGCTATAACGGTGTGATAATGGCGCGGTAATGGCGCTTTTGCGCCGTTCGGTTGCCGGGCCGCGCCGTGCTCCCACGCGGGACGCCTGGCTCAGTCATCGCGCGGCCATTCCACGGCGCCCGTATGGGTGACGGCCCCAAGCTGTGCCGGGCCCACCAAGCGGCTGTACTTCTCGAGGACGCCGCCCAACCGGGGCGGATGCGCCACCGGCAACGCGGTGAGCCGAGCCGCCAGCTCGGCCTCGCTCAGCTCCACGTCGATGGAACGGGCCTCAGGGCGCGCGTCGATGGCGATCATGTCACCATCCCTGATCAGGGCAATCGGGCCTCTGTCGGCCGATTCCGGCCCCGCATGGCCTATGCAGAGCCCGCGCGTGGCGCCACTGAAACGGCCGTCGGTAAGTAGTGCGACATCGGCGCCCATCCCCTGCCCATAAATCAGCGCCGTAATTCCCAGCATTTCCCGCATCCCCGGGCCGCCCCGTGGGCCCTCGTTGCGAATCACCAGCACGTCGCCGCGTGCGTAGCGACGGTTGCGAACCGCCTCCTGCGCCTGCTCCTCCGACTCGAAGACGCGCGCCGGCCCGCGATGCACCAAGGTGGCGAGCCCCGCGGTTTTGAGCAGCGCGCCTTCGGGACAGAGATTGCCGGTGAGCATCGTCACCCCACCGGTGGCCGAACGGGCATGGTTCACGGGGCGCACGACGTCCCCATCAGGCAGAGGGGCATGCTCCAACTCCTGCGCCAGCGTGCGTCCCGTGTAGGTGAGGCAATCGCCATGGAGTGCCCCGGCGTCGAGCAGGGCCCGCAGAACAGTGGGCGCCCCACCAACGTGGTAGAGATCGCGCGCCAGGAACCGTCCACCCGGCTGCAGGTCCGCGATGAGCGGCGTCCGGGCGAACACCGCGGCCACATCAGCGAGGGGAAAGCGAATGCCGGCTTCGTGGGCGATGGCGGGCACATGCAGCGCCGCGTTGGTTGATCCGCCGGTGGCCGCTACCACGGCGCAGGCGTTTTCCAGCGCGTGGCGCGTGACAATGTCGCGCGGCCGCGGACCGTCGCCCAAGACGGCGCGCATGAGGGCCATCCCGGCACGGCGCATCAGAGGGGCGCGTTCGCTGTACACCGCGGGAATCATGCTCGACCCGATGGGGGAGAGCCCCAACGCCTCGGCAACCATCCCCATGGTGTTCGCCGTAAACTGCCCCGCACACGCCCCGGCGGTGGGCAGACATCCCCGCGTGATTTCGTGGAGATCGTCGGGAGTCGCCTCGCCGGCGAGCACCGTGCCGATCATTTCGTACGTCTCGCCGATATTGGTGTCGCGACCACGGAAATGCCCCGGCAATGCCGCGCCGCCAAAGACGAACACCCCCGGGACGTTGCAGCGCACCATCCCCATCATGAGGCCGGGCAGATTTTTGTCGCATCCGCCAATCGCGAACATCCCGTCCCACTGATGGCCGCGCGTGGAGGCCTCCACGCTGTCGGCAATGATTTCGCGCGACACCAGTGAGAAGCGCATGCCACTGTGCGCAATGGACAGTCCGTCGGAAACCGAGGCCACTGGACACTCATGGGGCATCCCTCCGGCCGCGTAGATCCCCGTGGTGGCATGCCGTGCCTGATCACGCAGCAGCATGTTGCAGGGACTCATCTCGCCGCCGGTATGAAACACCCCGATGTGCGGGCGTGCGATCTCGTCGTCGTCCTGCCCCAACGCCTGCAGGAAGGCCCGCGTGGGCGCTCGCAGCAGCCCTTCGTGTATGGTGGCTGAGCGAAAGCGTGGTGTCATGACGGGTGGCCGGGGGCGCGCGCCTCGAGAAACAGCGCGATGATCCGTGACACATCGGGGTCGGCGCCGACGTGGTCGTGGCGACTGGCTTCCAGCATCACCTCGGCGGCCCGCGTTGCCATCGGGGCATACGCGCCGCACTCGCCGGCGAGTCGCACTACTTGGTCAATGTCCTTCCGGAAGGTGCCTAAGCCGCCGATGCGTGGGGTGTCGATCCCGGCAGCCATGCGCGGTCCGAAGATCTGCAGCGGCAACGAATCGGCGAAGCCTCCGGCCAGCGCAGCCGGCAGCCGAGTGGCGTCGATCCCGGCCCGCTGCGCGAACGCCAGCATCTCGGCGATCGTCACCAGATTGCAGGCGACGATCATCTGATTGCAGCTCTTGGCCAGTTGTCCGGCACCGTGCCCACCCATGTGCGTCACACGCTGGGCGAGTGCGTCAAACACCGGCGCCGCACGGGCAATGGCGTGTGCGTCGCCACCGGCAAAGACGATTAACCGCCCCGCTCGGGCCAGCGGCAGTCCCCCCGAGACCGGCGCATCAATCCAGTGCGCACCGCAGGCCGTGGCGAGCCGTTCGGCCATCTCGAGCGTGGTGTCCGGTGCGATGCTCGACAAATCAATGAGCAACTGACCGGTACGCAGTACGCCCGCAAGGCCGTCGTGGCCAAACACCACCTCATGTACCGCGGCCGTATTCGTTAAGCACAGGCACACGATGTCGCATGATTCGGCCAGCGCGCGCGGTGAATCGGCCAGTGTGGCGCCGTGCTCTACCAGCGGTACCGCTTTCTCGCGAGTGCGATTCCACAAGGTCACCGAGAGCCCGCACTCCAACAATCGCTGCACCATCGGTGTGCCGATGAGTCCGGTGCCGATGAAGCCCACCGTGGTGGCTCGCGTGGCGGCGTCAGGCATAGAGATGCAATCCGTTGTCCATGCGGATCACTTCGCCCGTGATGCCGGGGGCGCCGGCCACGAGGAAGTACGCCAGCCCCGCCACCTCGTTTACCTGCAGCAGCCGCGGCAGCGCCTGCGTGAGCAGATACTTCTCTTCCACCGCCTTCAGCTTGTCACCGTCGAGCACGCGACTCGGCAATCCACCGCTCACGTAGCCCGGGGCGATCGCGTTCACGCGGATGTCCGGCGCGAGGGCGCGGGCCAGTGAAAGCGTGAGTGTGCTCACAGCGCCCTTCGACGCGGCGTACGCCACACTCGAGCCCAGCCCCGCCGTGCCGGCGATGCTGGAGAGATTCACCACCGCGCCGCGTCCAGACTCGCGCAGCAGATCGCGACAGGCGCGGATCATGCGGAACGTGCCGGTGAGATTCACGTCGTAGGTGCGCGCGAACTCGCTGTCGGGCAACGCCTCGAGATCGGCGTGGGGAATGAATCGCGTTGTGCCGGCGCAGTTCACCAGCGCATCGGTGCGCCCGAAACGCTCGCGCATGGTCGAGGCGGCGGCGCGGCAGCTGTCGTCGCTGGTGACGTTGAGCAGCACCACTTCGGCCCGCGCGCCGAGCGCGGTGCATTCGGCGGCCACGGCGTCGGCGGCGGGACGGGTGTCGTCGTCGAGCGAGCAGACGCCGACGTCCCAGCCGTGGCTGGCAAAGGTGCGGGCGCAGGCGGCGCCGATACCGGTGGCCGCACCGGTGATGAGGCAGACGGGTCTTGCGGTAGAGGTCATGGGGGAGAGCTTACCGAGGGGGAGGGGAATCGTCCACCGACCCGGCAGGCCAATTTTCCCGGAGCCGTGCATGCGTGGTGTGTCACGTTGGACCGATCCGACGGGCGTGGGCGGTAGTGCATAGCCATACCGAAATGCAGCATCGATATGTACACGCCAACGGCGTGCGGCTGCACTACGTGGAGCAGGGAAGCGGACCGCTGGTGATCCTGCTGCATGGATTCCCCGATTTCTGGTATTGCTGGCGGCACCAGATGCCCGCGCTCGCGGCGGCCGGGTATCGCGTGGTGGCGGACCGGCGCACAGCGAGGCGGAGCTGGCCACGTACCTGGCCGCGTGCCGGCCCGGATGCGATGAGGGCGGCGCTGCACTACTATCGCGCGCTGTCTCGCGTGCAGGCCAAGCGACCGGTCACCATCGAGTGTCCGACGCTGCTCATCTGGGGCCTTCGCAATCCGTATCTGCTGCCGGTGCTGGCCGAGGGGTCGGAGGCGTGGGTGGCCACGCTGGAGCGGCACGCCGAGCCGACTGCGGGACCCTGGGTGCAGCACGACGCGGCGGTGTCGGTCAACGCGCGGCTGCTGACATTTCTGTCAGTGACCGCCG
>CANHTA010000171.1 GCA_947463135.1 Gemmatimonadota bacterium | reverse complement strand
GGAAAGGAGACCCCCAGCTGGATCGCGAAAGCGGACTGAGAGATCGCGAGCGGCTTGAGGAACTCCTCCAGCAGCATCTCACCCGGATGCGTGGGCGGGCGATGCGTGGGCAGACGCCGCTGCACCAGCGCCGGCGGCCGTTTAGTGGTAGTCCGTGACTTCGACATCGTCGGTATAGCCGTCCTCCCACCGGAAGCAAATCCGGAACTGATCGTTGATGCGGATACGGTGCTGTCCGCGCCGCGTGCCACGCAGCGCCTCAGTTACACGGCGCACCGCACCGTCGCTGTCGACAGCAGCGAAACGTTATGCGACCCGGAGCGGCTTAATCGATGCCATTTCGACCTTGAGCAGTTGCGCAGCATCCCACAGATCGACCGCGCGCTGCGCATTCAGCCAAAACTCAGGCGCGTTTCCGAAGAGACGCCCCTGGCGCAAGGCCATTTCGGGACTGAGCGCCCGGCGACCGCGGAGCAACTCGTTGATCGACTGTCGCGACACGCCGGCGGCTTCGGCAAGTCCCGTGACGGTGAGGCCGAAATCCGGGAGGAAGTCCTCGCGGAGCATCTCGCCAGGATGTGTCGGGCGTCGCCGCACGGGCTTGGAATTGGGGATACTCATCGCGGCGTTCTCCTCGTGATAGTCACAAATCTCCACGTCATAGGCGTCGCCCTCCACAAAGCGAAAGCAGATGCGCCACTGATCGTTCACCGCGATCGCGTATTGCCCCTTCCGATCGCCCTTGAGGGCATGCAGGCGATTGCTCAGCGGAACCCGCAAGTCCTCGACGCCGGTCGCCAACGCGACGTACTCCAGCTTGCGGACCGCTCGCGCAGCAAGCTCTGGTGGAAACCGCTTGGCGACACCGTCGACGTAGAGGGCCTGCATGCGCTTATCCGCAAACGACTTGATCATGGGACAATGCAACGCGTCACGTGACGCACGTCAAACACCTCTCGCGGGCTCGCCGAACGTGGGCTTCTGTTGCGAGCGGTCAAATAGGACGCGAGCGCAGCGAGCATCCGCTTCGCCCGTCAGCAGCACGCATCGTTCGGCTCGCGGCACGCGACGGGTTCGTCGAAACAGCCCGTCGTGGCGCAAGATGGTGATGCACTGCGCAGGAACGTCAAAGCTACGCGCCCAATAACCGCCGCAACAACCTGCCTTGTGCCTGCTTCTGCTGATGCAACCTCGTCGCCGAGAGTCGCAGCAGTTCGAGCACTGCTTCGGGCGGCGCCACCTGCGCAGGATCGTTACCGCCGAGCCAGACGCCCATCTTGGTACGGGAGGTCGGTACGTTGCGGACGCGCTCGTCGAAAAACGGCAGCGCGATATCTGGAAGCGTGGAGGATGTGTCGATGGAGATTGACTCGTTGACCGCCCCCGTCCGCAGGGTACCATCTTCGCCGATGGCCAGCAGAAACCCCATCACATCGAATGATACCATGTTGCTGCCAATCGACAGCATCGGCTCGGCGACGGTATACCGAACGGCGAGCACGCGATGCCTGACTGTGCGAGAGCCGCGCAGCCAACCACGCCAACCCGACGCTTGGGGTACGATGCCGTTGAATACCGGATTGGGCAGATCCTCGAAGTATTGCGCCAGCTCCAACGCTGAGCCCCGCGCAAGCTCCGTGAGCACATCGGCGGCTGCGACGCCTCCGGTCAGTGCCGTCAGCTCGACGGCGGCCTCACTCAGCCCCGCCAACACAGACGTCAGCGGACCAGCAGTCGGCGATGATCCGTCAACGGGAGGAGGGACTGCTGCCATTGGGGAAGAGTACGGGATGTGCTACGGGTCAGATACCTGGTGACTAGCGGCTACGGTGTGCGCGGCGTGCCGAACGCCTCAGCGTTCTGCTGCAGCCGCATCACATAATAGCGCGCGAAGCGCGCCCACCATAGCGCGGCTGTCAGACTGCAACCGTTTGTTAGAACGCGACGGTAGATCATAGCGGGCGTCTACGGTCGGCGCTGCAACCACGCGCCGAGCGCGCGGGCAACAATGCCGAGGGCGCCGATGGTGGCACCAATAAAGGCAGCCTGAAATGGCACGACCAGCGAGACGAGGCCCATGCCGCTTACGCCAAGCGCCATGCCGGCCACGAGGCCTGGGGCCGTTGCGCCGAGCGCTGCCGCCGCAATCACCGCCGCTCTCGTCTTGCCGGCGCGCAGGGCCCACGTGTAGCCAACCAGCGCTCCAACGAACGGCGAAACGTAGAACACCACGACGAACCAGAAGAGCTCCACGATAACTCCGAGGCACAATGGGCGAGACATTCACCGCGCGGCGTCTGTACCACAACGGATGTCCTATCTTCGCTGCGCGACCACCGACGCGCAAGGCAAGTTGCTCGCCCGCTCAGGCGCTTCGCGCCGGCCTGCGCTCAACGCCTGTGAACGAATACAGGATCAGCGAGTTGCTCGAATCGTGTTGAGCTGCGTTGTTGTTGCGTTCTAACGCCAAAGTTCAGGTGCGCTCGAACGAAGTAGAATGCGAGCGCAGCGAGCAACCGAAGCTCGCCCGGCTGCTGCAACGCATCGTTATGTGACGCACGCGGAAGTCTAGCGCGCGCGGATGCTGGAACGAGTCGACGAGTTGCGCTCCTTCCACCAAGACCATACGAGGGCGCTCAGGAGCACAAGCACCATCGCGAAATAGACAGCCTCCAACACCGGCGTCAGTTCAACACCCAGCAGGCGAGCCGTCTGACGTGCACCGAGCAGCACTGGTGCCGCACTCCCGAGGAAGAGACGGCGCACGCTCATCCGACCAAGCGCACCGGCCGGCGAACAGAGGAGCAAGCCGCCCACGAACAGCGGAAACGGCAGCGACGTGGCCGTCATCAGTCGATCTGTCACGCCCACCGTCGCCGGGAGCAATTGATAAAACACGACGGCCAGCAGCAAAAAGATCGCAAGCAGGCCCACACCCAGCCACGCGCGTCGAGAACTGGTCATCGCTTCCTCAATCAATGGTGGACTGGCCATTGCGGAGCGCGATCTCGCGGCGCCCGCAGCAATGACCGAAACGGTACAGCCCGGGTACATGGTTGACAGAGTAGTCCGGCAGCATGGTTTACACTCCTTCTAAACTGCATGGCGACCCCCTCTTACACGAGAGCGCCATGCCCTGGTTGGAGACCGACCCCATGACCGAACGACTCAAGTTTGTACAGGACGCCTTGAGTGATCGTTTTTCGATGGCCGAGGTCTGCGCCCGACACGGCGTCAGCCGACCGACGGGCTACAAATGGATCGCTCGCTATGCCGAGGAGGGGCGGCGTGGCCTCGGCGACCGCAGTCGAGCGCCTCACACGTGTCCTCACAAGCTCTCGACGGCGATGACCGAGCTGCTCTGTGCGGCTCGGGAGGCGCATCCCTTCTGGGGCGCGCGCAAGCTGCTCGCGGTGCTGCAGCCCAAGCATCCACGAATCCACGAGTGGCCCGCGCCGAGCACGGTGGCCGATCTGCTGGCGCGTCGCGGGCTGGTGCAACGCCGTCGCACCCGCCGCGCGTCGATCCATCCTGGTGTCGTGCCGGCCATCGCCGACGCCCCCAACGACCTGTGGACCGCGGACTTCAAAGGCCAGTTCCGCACCGGCAATCACGTCTACTGCTACCCGTTGACGATTGCGGATCTCGCGTCGCGCTACTTGCTCACGTGTCACGGGCTGCTCTCCACGAAATGCGAGCTCGCCAAGCCCATCTTCGAGCGCGCGTTTCGCGAGTATGGTTTGCCGCGGGCGATTCGCACCGACAACGGCGTGCCGTTTGCCACCGCGGCCATTCACGGCCTTTCGTTCCTGAATGTCTACTGGATGCAACTCGGGATTATCCATCAACGCATTCGCCCCTCGTCGCCCCAAGAGAATGGCGCCCATGAACGCATGCATCGCACGCTCAAGCGCCAAGCGATCAAACCGGTGCGCCACACGTGCGCCGCGCAGCAACGCAACTTCAACGCCTTCCGTCAGGAGTACAACGACGAGCGACCACACGAAGCACTCGGGCAGACGACGCCGGCGTCGCACTACAGCGCGTCACCGCGCCCGTATCCCTCGCGACTCCCGGTGCCGGAGTACCCGGGGCACTACCTCGTCAAAACCGTCACGACCGCCGGCACCTTTCGTTTCGGCAAGCGCCTCGTGTACATCGCCAATGCGCTGACGAACCAACGGATTGGGCTCGAAGAAACGGACGATGGCCGCTGGTCCATCTACTTCCATCGCGTCCTGCTAGCAACTTTCGACGAACGCGACTACATCATTCAAAGCTGATCCCTGTGTAAACGATGTTGCCGGACCAAAGTGTCAATCATGTCCCCGGCTGTTCACGGCTCAGGACACTACCTGCCGAATGCCCATGAGCATGACAATGGCGACGAGCAACGCGTATGTGAGCCATTTCCCGGCAGCAGATCGCTCCGGCAAGCCCGTAGCGATGATTGCGAAGGTGGCAGCCACCGTGAGCCCAGCGGCGCCTCGGAGCCAGTCCCGCTCGGCAAGCTGTAACACCGCCGAAATCGCCACTACGATGGCGACCACCATACCCAGTCTACGTGAGTCCGGCGTCAATACCCCTCCGATGTTCGTGCATCTGCCGAACGCCCATTAGCCTGCGGGCGATCACTGCGTAGCGGACGTTATACAGGCAACTCCACGCAGCCTATCAAGATCGTACCGTTCCGCGCCAAACTCCGCAACATACTACGGCACAATGACTTCGCCGGTGCACCGCGTTTTATCCCGCCGCTGTTAGGCTGCAAGCGCCGCAGCCTAAACGGATTTCGCCCAGAGAGGCGCTCCACCTGGACCACACACTGACCACCCCCCCGCCGGCAGCGCGGGGCGTTGAAACCGCTCCGGCCGGTGCCCCGTATGCCGCGCAAGCTATCATTGGCAGCCTCCACCGCACTGCTCCCCTTTCCCCCGTTCGGGCCCACCGTTATGACGCTCCGTATTGATCGGATTACGAAGAGCTATCCCAATGGCGTCCGCGCCCTGCACAACATCTCGCTCACCATTACGCCGGGCATGTTTGGGCTGTTGGGCCCCAACGGGGCAGGCAAATCGTCGCTGATGCGCACGATTGCCACGCTACAACCGCCCGACGGCGGGAGCGTCCACTTTCGCGACATCGACGTCCTGCGCGAACCGGAGCGCCTGCGCGCACAACTCGGTTATCTCCCGCAGGAGTTCGGCCTCTATCCCAATATGCCCGCCGACGCGATCCTCGACCATTTTGCCACACTCAAGGGTGTGGCCGGTCGTGGCGAGCGACGTGAGCTGGTGGGGCAGCTGCTTCAGCAGGTGAATCTCTACGACGTGCGCAGCAAAAGCGTCGGTGGCTACTCCGGTGGCATGAAGCAACGGCTCGGCATCGCCATCGCGCTCGTCGGGCGCCCGCAACTGCTCATCGTGGATGAACCAACCGCCGGTCTCGACCCCACCGAGCGCAACCGCTTTCTCAACCTCCTGGCGGAGATCGGCGATGAGGTCGTCGTGATCCTCTCCACGCACATCGTTGAAGACGTGCGCGAGCTCTGCTCCCAGATGGCGATCATCAATCGCGGTGAGGTGGTCGTACAAGGCGCCCCGCAACGCATTCTGGACGAGGTGCGAGGACGCATCTGGCGACGGACCGTGCCACGCACGCATGCGGACCGCTACAAAACAGAGTACCAGGTCATCTCCACCCGCCTCGCCGCCGGCAACACGGTGCTCCATGTGTACGCCGAATCGGATCCCGGTGACGGATTCGTGGCCGTGGAGCCGGATCTCGAGGATGTCTATTTCCACCGGCTCGCCGCCGCGGCTGGGGGACACGTCCCCGCGGAGGCCTGATGTTCGGTCCGCTCTTTGCCTTTGAGCTCCGGAGCCACTTCCGGCGCCCGGCGACGTGGCTCTACGTCGCCATCATGTTCACGCTGGCGTTCTTCTCCGTCAGCTCCGACGCCGTGATCGTTGGGGTGGCCCTCGGCAAGGTCAAGAAAAACAGTCCGTACACGCTGGCCCAGGTCTACGCCATCATGCTCGCCATCGGCCAGATCATCACCAGCGCGCTCGTGGGGACCACGGTGCTCCGGGACTACGACACCCGCGTGCACGAGCTCCTCTTTACCACGCGACTCACGCGGAACGCCTATCTGGGCGCCAAGTTCCTCGCCGCCTTCCTCGCCATGCTGCTGGTCTTTGCGGCCCTCCCGGTGGGCGCGATGCTCGGCACCGTCATGCCGTGGGTGGATGCCGAAACGGTGCAGGCCATCAACCCGTGGCATTACCTCCAGCCGTACCTGGTCATTGGCGTCCCCGGCATCTTCTTCCTCAGCGCAATGCTCTTCGCCGTGGGGTCGCTCACCCGCAGCGCCTTTTCCGTGTATGTCGCGGGGATCCTCCTGCTGGTTGGGTACTCCGTCGGGGGCAATCTGGTGCGCACCCTCGATCGCGATATGCTGGCGAACCTGATCGACCCGTTCGGCTTCCAGCCGCTCAACCTCATGACGCGCTACTGGACCACCGCCGAAAAGAATGTGCGCGTGATTCCGTTGGATGG
>CANHTA010000170.1 GCA_947463135.1 Gemmatimonadota bacterium | reverse complement strand
GGCGGCGTGGAAATACATTGTGCACATGCCCTCCACACCGTGTCCCCGACCCCGCTCGTTGATGCTCCGCTGCGCCCTGATGGCGGCGGTGGCCGCGAGCCTCCTCCCGATGGCGGCGCAGTCCCAGACGCCGGTGATTTTCGTGCATGGCAACGGCGACCATGCCGGCCTCTGGGACAACGTGATCTGGCGGTTCGAGTCCAACGGCTATCCCGCGTCGCGCCTCTTCGCGGTAGACCTGCCGCACCCGTCGGCCTCCAGCACGATTTCGGCGGTGGAACTCAACCGCTCCACCCCCGCCGATCAGACGGCGGCGCTGGCGGCATTCGTCACGCGCGTGCTGCTCGCCACCGGCGCCAACAAGGTGGCGCTGGTGGGGAGTTCGCGCGGTGGGATGACCATTCGCAACTACGTGCGCTTCGGTGGTGGTGCCGCCCATGTATCACACGTGATTACCGGCGGCACGCCCAACCATGGCGTGTTCGCCATCCCCACCATGCAGCCCGACGGCGAATTCAACGGTGCCGGCGGGTATCTGCGCGCGCTCAATCGTGGCAGCGAGGTGGTACCCGGGGTGAAGTTCCTCGCCCTCCGCTCGGACTCACTGGACAAGTACGCGCAGGCCGACGGCGCGGGACTGGGCATGAAGGGCACACTCACCAACGTGGACGCCACGGGGCCGGCGCTACGCGGAGCGCTGAACGTGGTGCTGCCGGGCACCGATCATCGCGAAGTGGCCTTCGGGCCCGCCGCCTTTCGTGCGCAGTACCGCTTCATTACGGGGCGCGCGCCCGCCCGTCTGGATATCGTGGCCGACAGCGTGGTGGTGCTGGAGGGGATGATCAGCGGCCACGTGAATGCGAGCCCCACCAACCTGCCGCTGGCCAATGCTGTGATCACCGTGCATGCCGTGGACGCCGTCACCGGCCAGCGCCTCGGCGCGCCCGCCTATCGCGCGGTGACGTCGCACACGGGCCGCTGGGGCCCATTCCGCGCGTCCCCCACGGCGCGCTACGAGTTTGAGGTGGCGAGCCCGGACAGCGCGGTGATGGTGCATGTGTTCCGCCTGCCATTTCCGCGGTCGAGCAACGTGGTGAATTTCCGGTTGCCTGCCCCGCCCGTTGCCCGCGCCGACAGTGCGAGCGTGCTCATCGTGCGGCCGCGCGGCTATCTGGGGTTGGGTCGCGACACCGTGGAGTTCGACGGCATGCGCGCCGCCGGCATACCGCCCGGCGTGCCCACCGTGGACCGGGCGATCCGCTGGTTCGGCGCGCGCGAACCGGTCTCGGTGCGCACGCGAGTGAACGGCGAGACGCTCGTGGTCCGCACGCAGCCGGGTGACAAGCGGCGACTGGTGTGGGCGGAGTTTCAGCAGGAGTGAGGGCGGGCGAGGTTAAGCCTCACCCACACTCCCGCTGATGCCCTCCTAGAACCGCCGCGACAGCTGCACCGTGATGAACTGCGGTGCCCCGGCAATGAATGTCGGGATGCCGAACGCGCCGCCGGTGTTACCGGCGTCGATGATGTACTGCTGATTGAATAGATTCCGCGCAATCACCGTGAACTCCGTGCGATCGTCGGGGAGGCGCAGTCCCGCGCGCAGGTTGAACAGCAGCTGCCCCTTCTCGGAGATGGCGGGCAGGTTGGTGTCTTCAAAGAACACCTTGCCGCGATACGTGGTGTTGGGCGCCATGTACAGCTGGCCGAACTTCCGCTTGGTGGCGTCGAGATTGAGGCCGGCCGAGTAGCTGTGCATCGGCGTGAGCCGGAAACGGTTGCCGGCGCGCGCTTGCTTGTTGCCGTTCGCATCGGTGCTGTCGAACTTCGCATCGGTGTAGCCTACCGTAGCGAACACCGAGGTGTGGGCGTTCACCTGCCCACGCACGCTGCCTTCAAAGCCCCACGCCTTCGCGCGGCCCGCGTCGAGCGTTTCGTTGACGAGTCCGGTGGGCGTGAGCCGCGTAATTGACGTTTGGAAGTTGTTGTAGCGGTAGTTGAACGCGCTCACGTCAAACTGGGCGCGGCCGCCGGCGAACTGTCCTTTCAAACCACCTTCGGTGCTCAACACGGTTTCTTCGCTCAGCGTGCGCACGCCGGCGGCATTCACCACCACCACGTTCGGGCGACGCCCCTTCGAGTACGACGCGTAGCCCATGAAGTCGTGACCGAAGTCGTAGTTTGCAATGGCACGGCCAACCGCAGAGCGGAATACGCCGGTACCTTCCTTCCGCCCGTTGGTGGGCGCAAACAAGTTGTTCGGCGCGGCGCGCAGCAGGGCACCGAGGGAACCGGGCGTCGCGCTGTTCTTCACTTCGTACGCATTCTCCACCTGCTCGTACGTGCCGCGCAGGCCAGCGGTGAGGCTCAGGCGCGAAATCTTGTACGTGGCATCGGCAAACAGCTCGGCCGCCGTGGTCTGCCCGAAGTTCTGGTACTGCTCGGTGTGCGACGTCTTAAACGGCAAGCCCGTTTGCGGATTGTTCGCAATGCTCAGATTGGCTTGGCCATTGGCGTTCACAATGGGTTGCCCGGTGAGCAGCGCAAACAGGCTGCGTTCATCGGTGCTGAACGGCACGCGCTGACTGCCGCGCTCCCAGAAGCCGCTGGCGCCGGCGAAGCCGGTGAGCTTGCCGCCGTTGTCGTACGCGAAGCGCACTTCCTGACTGGCTTGGCTGCCTTCCGCCACTTCACGGAACTGCAGCACCGGCGCCAGCGTGCCGTCGGCGTCGAACGCTTCGTCGCTGTAGAAGCGGCGGCCGGCCGAGATGCTGGTCAGCGTCCACGCGGGCGACAGCTGCTGATTGTACAGCAGGGTGAGCCCTCCCACCTGCCGGTTGATGCCCAGCGAGTCGCCGCCGTTGAGACCGGCACGTGCAAACGGCGTGGCATCGCCAGCCGGCGGCGCGAAGCGCGTGCTCTTGAACGACGTACCCGGGGAATCATCGGTCTGGGCATTCGCGATGATATCGAGCGTTGACGTGGTCGTTGGCAGCCAGCGCAGCGAAGCGCGAATGGCACCGGTGTTCTTGCCGTTCAACGTGCCGCCGGCCGCGTTGGTCATGAAGCCGTCGCGCTTGTTGTAGATGGCCGCCACGCGTCCGAACAGCTTGCCGTCCACCAGCGGCGCGTTCACCACGCCGTTTGCGTACAGCTCGTTGAACGTGCCGCCGCCAATCGCCACCGACGACTCGCGCTTGTTCACAGCCTTGTTCTGAATGACATGCACCGCGCCGATTTGCGCGCCACGTCCAAACAGCGTGCCCTGCGGGCCCTTCAGCACTTCCACACGCTCGAGGTCGAACAGCTCAACCACCGAACCACGGGACTTGGAGATGGACACGCCGTCCTGAAACACCGACACGCGCGGTTCCACGTAGCTCGTGCCGTCATCGGACGTAATGCCGCGAATCACGAAGCCCGGGTTGTTCGGGCTCTGCAGCTGCACGTTAAGCCCGGGCACATACGCCGAGAGCGCGTCAAACTGCTGAATGCTTTGCTTGGTGAGGAAGTCGGCGGTAAGCGCGGTGACCGCCACCGGCACGTCCTGCACCGACTCGCTGCGCTTTTGTGCGGTGATGGCGACCTGCTGCAGCGTGTTCGTCGAGCGCTTGAGGACGAGGTCCCCGCGCGTGGTCTGACCATCGACCATCGAGAGCTGCACGCTGTCGGGCAGCAGACCGATCGCGCGCGCCACGATCCAATACGAGCCGGCGGGCAGCTCGCCGATCTGATAGCGTCCGGAGACGTCCGTCGTGGCGCGGACATTTCGGCCGCTCACCGAGATGGTAGCCCGCTCAACGGGGCGATTGCCGTCTGCGGTGGAGACGACGCCGGCAACGGTGCCACCGGACTGTGCCGCCAGCACGGCGGGTGACGCGAGGGTAAGTACGGCCAGCGAAAGCGGCCAGCAGGTGCGCGGCCATGACGAATTCGTGATGATCATCGGATGCTCGGGGTGTTGAGGGAAGACAACATCCAGAGAACGCCTGTTTGCGTCACGCTTGGGCGACGGTTTTCGTGACAGAGCGGTAACGGCTGCGCGGTTCAGGATGAAGTGCTGTTGGCGTATCCGTGTTGGTTCGGTGAAATCCGTGGTCTCCGTGTTTTGGCGGTTGCTGTTGCCGTTTTCCCACGCCTGCCCGGATAGCGCACCCCGCTCCGCCCGTGCTACAATCGAGAGTTCGCTGAACCTCCACCTTGTCCCGCGCCACATGTCCCCGTTTCGCCCTGCTTTGCTGCCGCGCCTGTTCGCGGCGGCGGTCGCCCTGACCGGCGCCACGTCTGTTGTGCCGGCTCAGACACCCGACGCCCCGTTCCTGCGCGTCCGCGTAGACGAGGCCCGCAATCGCGCCTTGCTCGACATTCCGGCGGGGCAGATGGGGAAGGACTTCCTGCATCAGGTCACCCTCACCACCGGCCTCGGCCAGGCCAATGGCCCGGGTCTCGATCGTGCACAGATGGGGCAGAGCGTGGTGGTGCGCCTTGAGCGGCGCGGCAACCGCGTGCTGATGGTGCGGGACAACTGGAACGTGCGCGCACCCAACGGCAACGCCGGCAACAAGCAGGCGGCCTCCGACGCGTTCCCGCGCTCGGTGGTGGCCTCGTTCACGGTGGATGGCGAGAAGGACGGCGTGACCACTGTGGACGCCACGTCGCTCTTTCTGTCCGACGCCTACGGCGTGGCTGATGCCCTCCGTGGCGGCGCTGGTCCCGGCGGCGTTGGTGCCGGCGGCTCGGCCGGCGCGTATCGCGTAGATGCCGCCCGCAGCTGGCTCGACACCGCGCGCACCAAGGCGTTTCCGAAAAATGCCGAAGTGCACGCCGTGCTCACCTTCGTGAGCGATGCCCCCGGCGGACTCGCGCGCCGGGCGGCCCCCGACCCGAAGGCGATGACCTTTGAAGAGCACCATTCGCTCGTCGTGCTCCCCGACCCCACGAGCTACCGTCCGCGCGAGTACGATCCGCGCTTCGGCTACGGCGGCACGCAGTTCGCCGATCTGTCGCAGGGCTTCGACGGCACCTATCGCTCGGGCTTCATCAATCGCTGGCGCCTCGTGCCCAAGGATCCCGTCGCATACCGTCGCGGCGAGCTCGTGGAGCCCGTGACGCCGGTCATCTACTACCTCGACCCGGGTATTCCCGCGCCATACCGTGAAGCGCTGCGAGAGGGCGGCAACTGGTGGGCCAAGGTGTTCGAGGCGGCCGGCTTCAAAAACGCCTTCCGCGTGCTCGACCTCCCCGCCGGCGCCGATCCCATGGACGCCCGTTACAACATGCTCATGTGGGTGCACCGCTCCGGCCCCGGCCCAAGCGTGGGCCCCAGCTACAGCGATCCGCGTACCGGTGAAATCATCCGCGCCATGGTGCGGATGGACGCGTGGCGGTCGCTGGTGGACTACAACATCTGGGCCGGCACGGTCCCCGCGTCTGGCCCGCGTGGCCCCAACGTGGATGCCGAGACGTTCGCCATGTCGCGCCGTCGCCAGCACGCCGCCCATGAAATCGGACACACGCTCGGCTTGTCGCACAATTACATCGCTCATGCACAAGGCCGCTCTTCGGTGATGGACTATCCGTACCCGCTTATCACGCTCGCCGCCGACGGTACCCCCGATCTGCGCGACGCGTATCGCAAAGGCCCCGGCGCGTGGGACACGCTCGCCATCAAGCTTGGCTACACCTGGTACGCCGACAGTGCGTCGGAAGTGAAGGGGCTTGACGCCATCATGAAGGACGGCCTTGCACGCAACGTGCGCTTCATCAACGACCAGTACGCGAGCGCCAACGGATCCATTCCCGAAGTGACGCGCTGGGTGGAAGGCGCCACGATGTTCGACGCGGTTGAGCGCACCTCCAAGCTGCGTCGCGTACTGATGGACAAGTTCGACGAGCGTGCCATCAAGCCGGGCGAGCCGATGGCGCTGCTGAACATGCGCTTCGCGCACGTGTACCTGCATCACCGTTACTCGCTGGAAGGACTGGCGAAGAACGTGGGCGGCATGGACTTCACCTTCACCCTGCGCGGTGACGGCCAGACGCCCACTACAATTGTGCCGGCCGCCACGCAGCGCCGTGCACTGGCCATGGCGCTCGACGCCATTCAGCCGAGTGAGCTGACGGTGCCCGAGCGCGTGCAGAAGATGATCCCGCCGGCACCACCGGGCTTCAACGCCGATATGACGTGGATTGATAGCAACGGTGGCACCACGTTTGACGCCGTCACGCTGGCCGGCGGCCTGGCCACGGAAGTGGTGGGCTACCTGCTTGACCGTGAGCGCCTCGCGCGCGTGGTGCTCATCGCCGGACGCGACAACGGCGCGCTGTCGCTCGACGAAGTGCTGCGCACCGTGGTGCAGCGCACGTGGGGCACCGCCGCTGCCACCGCCGCGGCGGAGAAGGCCGTGCAGCGCGCAGCGCAGCGGGCCGCGCTTGACATCATCCTCGACCTCGCCGGCGACAAGCGCGCCATGCCCGACGTGCGCGCCGCCGCGCTGATGCACCTGAAGGCGCTCGATGCGCAGCTCGCCAGCCTGTCCTCCACCGATGCCGCCGTGCAAGCGCACGTGGCGTCGGC
>CANHTA010000169.1 GCA_947463135.1 Gemmatimonadota bacterium | reverse complement strand
GAGATCTCATCGGCCACCTGCAGCGCCCCACCACCATCAAACCACATGATCACATCTTCGGCATCGAGATCGCCGGCGCGCTCCCGCAGTGTTGCATCACACGCACGCCGGATGAGATCCTTGGCGATGGTGGCGCCACCAACGAGTTCCCCCTCGTACTCGAGTTCGATTTTTCCGGTAATCGCAGGGAGCGCCGCATACACGTCGGCCACGCGGGGCACCGCTTCGCTGTCGCCATGCCGGAGTGCGCGCTGTTCGGCGTTGGACACCACATTTTCCATCGCGGTGATGGGCATGCGCTGCGACACGCCGGAGCGCTTGTCGATGCGCTTGTCCTCGCGGGCTTCAAAGGCGATGCGCTCCACCACGTCCTCAATGAGGTCGGGCACGCGGATCTGCACGCCGTCCGGGCGCTTCGTCCACGCTTCCTGTCGCGTAATGGCGACGCCAAGCTCCACACTTTCGGGGTAATGCGTAATGATCTCGCTGCCAATCCGGTCTTTCAGCGGCGTGATGATTTTTCCGCGGGCGGTGTAGTCTTCGGGATTGGCGGTGAAGCAGAGCAGGACATCGAGCGCGAGACGCACCGGATAGCCTTTGATCTGCACGTCGCCTTCTTGCATGATGTTGAAGAGCCCCACCTGCACCTTCCCCGCGAGGTCGGGCAATTCATTCAGCGCGAAAATGCCGCGGTTGGCTCGCGGCAGCATGCCGTAATGCATCGTGAGCTCATCGCCGAGGATGTGTCCGCCGCGCGCCGCCTTAATGGGATCCACATCGCCGATGATGTCGGCAATGGTGGCGTCCGGGGTGGCCAGCTTTTCCACGTAGCGCTGATCGCGGGACACCCAGCCGATGGGGGTATCGTCACCGTGCTCAAGCAGCAGCTGGCGCGCGTACTTGGAGATGGGCGCGAAGGGGTCGTCGTTCACCTCGCTGCCGGCCACCACGGGCATCTGCTCGTCCAGCAGGGTTACCAGCGCACGGAGAATGCGGGATTTCGCCTGACCGCGCAGCCCCAGCAAAATGAAGTTGTGCCGCGCGAGCAGCGCGTTCACAATCTGCGGCATGACGGTGTCTTCGTAGCCAATCACCCCGCGGAACAGCGGGCCGCCGTCCTGGAGCCGTGCAATCAGATTGCGACGGATCTCGTGCTTGACGGACGTCGGACGATTCGTGGCATAACCAGAGCGCTTGAGTGCGCCGAGGGTGTCGGGGAGTTTGGGCACGGAACCTCAGTGAGTCAGGAACGGGAGTCTCATGGTTAGCATCTACCGGGGCTCCTTGGTTCCCGCGGGATGGCCAACGCGGGTACCCCCCTCCCCCCGCGCGCCGGATTTGCGAAGGCCTTGTAACGCAACCGCTTAAGGGGCGAGGAACTTTGCGGCGGGGCTGGGGTGGCTCTTGACAGCTGAGCTAGACGCCATATCTTACCGTCGCTTGATCCCCGTCGGCCTTCTGCCGGGGGGGCCGTGCGCTTTACAGGACGCACGGCGCAACCACCGCACCGTTTGGAGTCCTCCACTATGAAGCGCATCGCTCTCGTCGCTGCTGCACTCGTGCTCGCCGCCTGCTCCGCCAAGGAAGAGGCCCCGGCCGCTGATTCGGCCGCCGCTGCTCCGGCTGCCGCCCCGGCCATGGATTCGGCCGCGATGGCCGCCCCGGCCATGGATTCGGCCGCGATGGCCGCTCCGGCCGCCCCGGCTGCCGACACGACCAAGCACTAAGCTTTGGTTCAGTAGGTCAAAAGGCGGGCGACGAAAGTCGCCCGCCTTTTTTTGTGCGTCACCCCGTGACACCACCCACAGCGTGTCCACGACACACGTGGTTGCCCGATTACTCCGGAAACGGCAGTTCGCACACATCCGCCTGAATCGGTCCGTCTGTACCCGATACCAGCACCGTGTCCCCCGCCGCCACTTCCCGCCGGAGCATGGCAAAGGCAATGGGCCCCAGTCGTGGCGAAATCACCGAGCTCCGCACATCGCCCACCACTTTGCCGCTGGCGTCGAGGATGTGCCCATGTCGCGGTAAGGGCGCCGATCCCTGAAGGCCACGCAGCCGACGATTGACATGGCCACGAAAGTGGATGCGCGCCACCGTTTCCTGCCCCGTGTAGCACCCCTTGGTGAATGAAATGGCCCCAAGCGTATCAAGATTCGCTTCCTGGGGCAGGGTGGTGTCGTCCATGTCGGGCCCCCAATCCGGACGTCCCCCCTCCACGCGCGTGATCTCCCACAGGGCGCGCGTCCCGCGACGCGGCACGGACGTCTCCAATCGCTTGCGCACCAGCTCCGCATCGCTGGCCTCGGCGATGAGAATGAAGCCCGGTAATGATCCCATGAGTGGCGCACGAATAAGCCGGACGGTAACCGGACCAATGTTCCACAGTTCATGGTGCCACAGCTTCCATTCCGAAAGCGCCTGCACAATGCCGTCGCCCAACCCATCCACCGTATGCTCGGCGCCACCCAGCGCCGCCACGGCCCGCGATGCGTGCGCCCCGTACACCATCCACGTGACCCACGTGGATGACGCGTCTTCCACTTTGGCCAGACGGGGATTGACGTACTTCCGGGCGGTGGCCAACCACGGCGCGGCACAGCTGTTCCGCACGGTGAGCATGAACGACTCCTCGTCCATGCGAAAAATGAGCATGTCGCAGAGCACTTTCCCCTTGGGGGTTAACGCCGCTGCGTGTTGCCCTTCCCCGGGGCGCAATTGCGAAACGTCATTGGTCACGAGCCCATTCAACGCGTCTGCTGCCTTGGGACCGCGGAACGTACTCCATTGCCCGGCCGACTCAAACCACGCCGACTTGCGGCGCAGGTCCAGGTATGCCTCCACATCCTGACCGGTGAGCGCCTCGGGGTACACCAACATCGGTTCAGCTACGCCGGGCGGCTCGGTGCTGCCGGACATCGGGCTCGTCTCGTCAGAGGCGCTCACGTAATCGTTGGTAAATGTGTTCCAGCTCAATGCATGGTTCAATACGGCGTGACGCAACGTACAGGGACACTGTTGTCCCGTGCAACAGGTATGCCATTACACAAGCACCGAGGCACCTGTGCGCGGCGCCTGATTAGGAGAACGACACACCATTTACCAGCGGGCGCGACTGGTTGCCGCAAAGCCTGCAGCCTGAGCCGCGGTTGCCTCACTCCCCTCAATGAGGTCGCGCTGTGCGCGCGGAACGCCCAGCCGCGACAAACGCGCATCAATGGCCTCGTGGCTCGTCTGCAACATGGACACGCCAGCCTTGCGCGGCGGATCATCAGCGCAGCAGAGGAAGCGGATGCCATCGATGAGATCGGCCTGGCGCAGCACGGGCTCGACCTCGTGGCGCTGACTGTCACTGCGCACCACCACGCGAACGCCCTGTGCCACCATGGCATGCAGCCGCGTGAGTGCCCCGTGTTGCCATGGAACGCCCTGCGCCACCATGGTGGACCACGCGCGCTGCGCACGGAGCACGGCGAGGTCATGCATGGTCACGTCGTCGCGCAGTGGCGGCTGTTGCAACATGGGAAGCTGCGCCACCGCTGCCGCCATCGCTTCCTGAAAGGTGCGCCCCGGCATGAGCGTGTGCACCACCGGGAGCAGGTCGTGGACGCACACCGTCACACCCACCTCCGCGCACGCCTGCACGATCGCCTGTGACAGCGCCGTTGCCCGGAGCGGGATGGTGTCAGCCAGCATGCCGTCGAACGCAACAATGGTGACGCGGTCACCCGCCGCACCGATAGCGCCGCTGCGGTGGCGCACGGTCACGCGCGGTGCCGATACGATGCGTCGAGGAGTTCGATGGGATGGACAACGCGGGCCAGCGATCCACGGCGCAACAAGCCGGCACCGATCTGCATCATGCACCCCGGGTTCCCCGTGGCAACCCAATCGGCGCCGCTCTCGGCGATCCGGTCCAGCTTCGGCGCGAGCACAGCATCCGACGTGTCGGGCTCCACGAGATTGTAAATGCCAGCCGATCCGCAACACTGATCGGCGTCTTCCAGTGGAATGAGCGACAGGCCGGCAACCGCCCCCAGCACCGCCAGCGGCGGCGTGACCACGCGCTGCGCATGCATCTGATGACAGGGCGGGTCGTGCGTGACGCGCAGTGGCACCGGCACCGTACCCGGCACGGGTCCCACCGTGGCCAACAGCTCCGAGACATCACGCGTCCGCGCGCTCACGCGGGCGGCTCGTTCAGCCCACGCCGCGTCGTCTTGCAGCAGATGGCCGTACTGCTTGAGCATGGCGCCACAGCCGGCGGAGTTCACCGCAATGACATCAGCTCCGCTCTTCTCAAAGGCGGCCACATTAATGCGCGCCAGCGCCCGCGCGCTGTCCAGATCACCGGCATGGGCATGCAGCGCGCCGCAACAGCCCTGTGCCCGCGTGGTCCGCAGCACAAACCCGTTGTGGGCCAGCACACGCTCCGTGGCGCTGTTCACATGCGAGAACAGCCCCGACATCACGCACCCCGTGAGGCAGGTGGCGGAGGTTCCCGTGGCGGCGGTAGGTGAGGCGGTCGCTGTTGCCGTAGCTGATGCCGTAGATGATGCCGCGGCCACCGCCGCCGCGGACGCCGGTGCGGGAGGGTACCGACGTGCGGGCGCTCCCGCGCGGCGTCCCCGCAGGGCTGGTGTGGTGGACGCGATCATCGCCATGGGAAAGGCCAGGCGGGGGGGCAGCACTCTTGCCAGCAGATGCGGGATCCGCGTGGCGCGGAAGACGCGTGCACCCACGAGCACGGCGCGCAGGAGCTGCGGCTGCTTGAAGAGCCCCAGCACCAACCGTGCAACCACCGGGAGGCGGCGCACCGGGGCCATAGTGGCGCGTGTGGCCTCGAGGAGGTCGCCGTAGGGCACCCCAGACGGACAGGCGGTTTCGCAGGCGCGGCAGCCGAGGCAGCGATCGATGTGGTCGGCGACGGTTGGGTCGTCTAACGGGATATCGCCGTCGAGCAGGCGACGCATGAGCACGAGCCGTCCGCGCGGCGAATCGTTCTCGTCCTCCAGATTGACGTAGGTGGGACAGGCTTGCAGGCAGAAGCCACAGTGCACGCACGCATCAAGCCCGGCGCTGGCGCGGGCGAGCGGCGTGTCCGGCAGCGCGCAGTGGGCGGCGGCACGGGGCGAGGCACTCGCACTCATGGCGAGACACCGGGGGTGAAGGCCGGGCGCCGCTGCGGGAAGAGGCCGGCGGGGTCGAAGGTGTGCTTGAGCTTCACGTCGAGCGCGTGGGGGTCGCGTGGCGGTGATGCCCCTTGCTCCACCACCGTGGAAAACGGCATGGACGGTGGCGCCGATGCCATGAACGCCGCCACACGGCGATCGGCATCGGCGGTGTGAGGCGTGACCAGGCGAAGGGAGCCGCGAGAGGGCTGGAACAGCACCGTGGCCTCTGGGAAGGTACGCTGCGCGGCGTCGATGAGCACCGCGCCAAAGGTGGGCGTGGTGCGCGCGCGAAGCACGAGCGCCTGCTCGGGGACGTGATGCAACAGCGCCGTTGGTGCCGTTGGATCATGGGCCCCCAGTGTGTCCGATGGACCCAGCGTAAACGCGTGGCGCGCCCCATACGATTGCACGAGGCCACGCAACGCCGAGGCGCGGGCTGGATTGCCGGTGCACCGCGCAAACAGCTGCGCGGGTTCGCCGGGCGCCATGCGCACGAGCATGGGGAGCGGGGCGCGGTTGGCGAGCAATCGGGGCACCCACAGCGGCGGGGGATCGTCGAGGGTCCCGGTGACCACGTGATCCATGATGGGCCGTGCATGCAGGCGCACACTCACCTCGGTGATAACCCCAAGGGTACCAAAGGCGCCGGTATGGAGTCGTACGAGGTCAAAGCCGGCCACGTTTTTCACCACCTTCCCGCCAACACGCACGATGTCGCCGGTGCCGGTGACCACGGTGAGCCCGAGCACGAGATCGCGGATGGTGAGCTCGTCGTACGCCAAGGGGGCCGCAGCGGCGGTAGCCACCACGGCGCCAATGGTGGCGTGCGGCGCGCCATAGGGGGCAACGGCCAGCATCTGGCCACTGTCGGCGCAGATCGCGGCGAGCGCGTTGAGTGGGGTGCCGGCGTGCACGGTGATCACAAGGTCACCCGGCGTGTACTCCATCACACCGGCGCATGGCCTTATGGCGGTGGCGCTGGCGTCGTTCACCACGGGGCCGCCGTGCAGCCAGCTGCCGGCGCCCATGGCGCGCACCATGGTGTTGCTGGCCACGGCATCGCGCACCATGGTGGCGATGTCCTGTGTGGACGGGGCGCTCACAAGCGGGCTCGCGTGCTGCGAGGGGTGCCGTGCCACTCCTTGCAGGCATGCACCGGCACCACCTTCCCCGGATTGGCGCGGCGCTCCGGGTCAAAGACATCGCGCACGCCACACATGGCCGACAGCGACTCGGCGCTGAACAGGCGCTCCATGTACGGCAACTTGTCCAGCCCCACGCCATGTTCGCCGGTGATGGTGCCACCGGCATCGATGCACGCCTGCATGATTTCCGACATGGCCTCGTGCACGCGCGCCGATGCGTCCGCGTCGCTGGCGTCATAGGGAATATTCGGGTGCAGATTGCCGTCGCCCGCATGAAACACATTGCACACCTGCACCTGATGTCGCGTGGCAATGTCGTGAATGGTGGCCAGCACATCGGGGAG
>CANHTA010000168.1 GCA_947463135.1 Gemmatimonadota bacterium | reverse complement strand
GCACCATCCAGCGCACCGTCGATCACACCGCCAGTTGGACGCAGCTCCCCCTTCCCGCCACCGGCGTCCTCACGGTAAAAAGCGCGGAGCGCGACGTCGCGGCCGTGACCGATCTGGTTACCGCGCGCTATCACACCGATCTCGGTCGCTCCGTCACCGTCTACACCACCACCGTGGCCAGCACGCTCGTACCCGGACTCGATCCGGCCACAGGGGCGCGGGTAGTGTGGCAACATGTCGCCTCCACCACAGCACGCTGACGCCCCACGCGAACGCCCCTCGCTACACCGCGTCGCGCATCATGTCCGCCAACAGCGGGGCCGCCGCATCCTTGTCACTCAGCACACGCGGGGGAGCCGGCCACGCAATACCCAGCGTTGGATCATCCCAACGCACCGCGTACTCCGCCTGGGCATGGTATTCCACGGTGCACTTGTACTGCACAATCGTGTGATCGTCGAGCGCCAGAAAGCCGTGCAGACACCCCGGCGGGATGTACAACTGGACACCACTGGCGCCATCCAACTCCATCGCAAACCATTGCCCGTACGTTGGCGACAGAGGCCGGATATCCACCGCCACGTCGTACACCCTGCCGTGCGGTACGCTCACCAGCTTCCCCTGCGCATGGGGGGCACGCTGGGCGTGCAACCCGCGCAGCACACCCGCATGCGACACTGACAGGTTGTCCTGCACGAAGTGGGCAGGAATCCCCGCGGCACCGTACGCCGCCTCACGCCACGTTTCCTGAAACCTGCCCCGTGCATCCGCAAACAGGCGCGGGCGCACCACCAACACGCCCTCCAACGGCGTGGTCTCAATCACCGTCACCGCTGGCCCTGCCCCACCATCTGTTCCAAATACCGCCCGTATGCGCTTCCGCGAAACTGTTGGGCCATGGCCAGCACCTCGGCGGCACTAATCCACCCCGATCGCCATGCAATCTCTTCCAGACAGGCAATCTTGAGCCCCTGCCGCCGTTCGATGGTGGCCACAAACGTGGTGGCATCGTACAACGAGTCATGCGTGCCCGTGTCCAACCACGCCATGCCGCGGCTCATGAGTTCCATCTGCAGCGCGCCCTGCGCCAGATACGCCGCGTTCACATCGGTAATCTCATATTCCCCGCGCGCCGACGGACGCAACGACGCCGCGATATCAAGCACGCTGTTGTCGTAAAAGTAGAGCCCCGCCACGGCATACGGCGACTTCGGATGCGTGGGCTTCTCCTCCAGGCTTACGACGCGACCCGCCGCATCCACTTCGGCCACACCATAGCGTTCCGGGTCCTGCACGTGATAGCCAAAAATGGTGGCACCGTGCTGCTTCGCCGAGGCCGCCCGCAGCATGGAGGCGAAACCATGGCCGTAGAAAATGTTGTCCCCCAACACCAACGTCACGGCATCGTTGCCCACGAATTCGCGGCCAATCACAAACGCCTGCGCAATCCCATTCGGCGACGGCTGCTCCGCGTACGTGAACGACATACCCCACTGTTCACCGGTACCCAGCAGGTCGCGAAAGCGCGGCAGATCGTGCGGCGTGGAAATCAGCAGCACCTCGCGGATGCCGGCCAGCATCAGCACCGACAGCGGGTAGTACACCATAGGCTTGTCATACACCGGCAACAGCTGCTTACTCACCGCGCGCGTGATCGGATGCAAACGCGTCCCCGAGCCACCAGCGAGAATGATCCCCTTCCGCGCCGCCGATGTTGCGCTCATCCCGCACGCTCCCCGCTCGATTGCTCCAAACCGAGGCGCTCCAACCGGTAGGCGCCCGACAACACCCGCTCCCACCAATCGCGATGGGTGAGGTACCACTCCACCGTGCGCGCCAACCCTTCGCCAAACGACACCGAGGGTGACCACCCGAGGGCGTCACAGGTAGCCGTTGCATCAATCGCATAGCGCAAATCATGCCCGGGGCGGTCGCTCACGAAGGTGATCTGACGGTGCGTGGAGTCATCACCGGTGCGCCCTAACCGGTCATCCAGCACGTCGCACACCAGACGCACCACCTCAAGGTTGGTATGCTCGGCGTTGCCGCCCACCAGATAGGTGGCCCCCACCTCTCCCTGCACAAACGCGGCAACCAGCGCCCGGGCATGATCGTGCACATGCAGCCAGTCGCGCACGTTCGCCCCGGTGCCGTATACCGGCAGCGGCTCGCCGGCGAGGCCACGCAAAATCATCAACGGAATGAGCTTCTCGGGAAACTGATACGGCCCGTAGTTGTTGGAACAGTTCGTGATCACCACCGGCAGACCGTACGTGTGCCCCCAGGCCCGCACCAAATGATCAGACGCCGCCTTGGTGGCGGCATAGGGGGAGCGTGGGGCATACGGCGAGGCGTTACTGAACGGGGCCGCCGTGGGCGTCAGCGACCCGAATACCTCGTCGGTGGACACATGCAGAAAGCGAAAGGGGCGCCCGTCACGCGCGCGGCGCTCATGATGCCGCCGCGCCTCCTGCAACAGCACCATGGTGCCCGCCACGTTCGTCTCCACAAACACCCCGGGCGCATCAATCGACCGGTCCACATGCGACTCGGCCGCCAAATGAATCACACCCGCCGGGTCGTGCCGGTCAAACAGCTCGCGCACGAGTGCGGCATCACCAATGCTCCCCTGCACAAAGTGATGGCGGGGATGGGCGCGGACGTCGTGGAGCGAATCCAGATTCCCGGCGTAGGTCAGCGCATCAAGCGTCACTACCCGGTACTCCGACCCGGCCATGAGCAGGCGCACCAACGCCGAGCCGATGAAGCCGGCCCCACCCGTCACTAACAGGGTGGGGAGCTCCGCGTTCGCGTCGGCACCGGTGGGCATCACCAAAGCGTCCGCGACGGTGGTCACCGTGTGATCGCGATGGCCGCGACTAAGGTGGCCATCGTCTGCGCCACCAGCGACAACGTTTGCATTACCGACGACGAACCCGTGCGCTCACCCTTGGCCGGCACCACCACCGTGGCCCCCGGCCGCGGTGTGGGGTCCAGCGTAATCAGCCAAAACAGGCGCGTGCGGCTTTCAATTTTGCCGTTGGGCTGAATCACATATGCCCGTCGACCGTTCGCCGCGTCGGTCTCACCACCACCGGCTTTGATATACGCGCCCAGCCGCTGCCCACTGGCCACCAGCGCGGTGGGCACATTCACCTCGCCACGCACCGTCACAATCTGCTGCCGCGCAGGGATGTGCAGCGAATCACCACTTTCCAGGAAGAGATTGTCCCGCGAGTCGGCGCGGGCCAGTGCCCGTGCCAAGTCCACACCCACCCGGATCCGGCTGCCCGCGTCATCGAGACGGGCCGCGTCTGAGGCGGCACTGTCCGCGAGAAGCTGCTTCACCACTGCCTGCGTGGTTAACCGGCGACTCAGGTAGGCCGCCCCCGCATCACCCTGCCCCGTAATCCCCCCGGCCCGCTCAATCAGCGACGACAGCTGCTCATTCCGCGTGCGTAGCGTGTACGTGCCCGGATACTGCACCTCACCCGTGACACGCACCACTTGCGGCGCACGACGCCCCGGGTCGGCGAAAATCAGCACGTTGTCGTACGGCTTGAGCACGAGGTCGCGCGTGCCGGCCACTGGCACCCGCCCTTCCGCAAACAGATAGCCGGAGTCCAGCGGAATCCGCACCGTTTCCGACAGCACCAGCGTGCTCGACGTATCAGGACGCCGCGCAATTTCGGCTTGCCGCAGGTCGGCAAAGTCGGTGATGCCCCCCGCCAACAGCGCGAGATCGCGCAACGTCATGCCCTCGCGGTAGGGGAACCGTCCCCCTTTCTGCACCGCCCCGGCGATCACCACATATTGCTCGGCACGAAAACCGGTCCGGCTGAAGGTGGTAATCTCGTCGTCCGCCTGCAGCGGGAACGGTTCCATGGTGGCCCCCGTTGTATCCCGCAGCATCACCCGCAGCTGCGTACGTGTGGAGTCGGCGTTCAACCGCGTAACCAACACACGGCCGAGGTAGGCGTCGGGCTTCACGCCGCCAGCACGCCGGAGCGCCTGTTCAAGCGTGAGTCCCGCACTGAACCCCTGCTGACCCGGGTTCCAGACATGCCCGTTCACCGCAATGCGATCGCGCACCCGGTCGTCAATGCGGGCCACCCGCACAATGTCACCATCGGCCATGGCAAAGGTGGGGGCCGTCCCATTGGCTCCCAACGGCACGTCAATGCTCACGCGGTTGGCCCCCAGTCCGGTGCGCACAGTGGCCGGCAGCACCCGCTCCACCAGCAGCCGCTGCGTGGCCGCCGTGGCTTGAAATCCCCCCGCCGCCAAGAGCACGTCCGCCAGCCGCTCTCCCTCCCGCAGCTCATACGTGGCCGGCCGCACCAACTCGCCGTCCACGCGCACGCGGGGGCCATGCAGCGGCACGAACAGCACATCACCCTGCTGCAGGCGCACATCCTGCGAGGCATCACCGCGTAGCAGGTACTGATACACATCCAGCGTGGCCACGGTGCGGCCAGCGCGGCGGATTTCCACCCGGCGCAGCGACCCACGATCACTCGGACCACCCGCTGCATACAGCGCGGACAGCGCCGTACCGGCGCTCGAAATCCGATACGCACCGGGCGACACCACGTCACCCACCACAAACACCTGATTGCTGCGCAGCCGTGACACCGTCACCGAAAAACGCGTCGTAGCGCCTTCCCCGCGCTGGATACCGCTGTAGGCGCGGCCCAGGCGCGCGTAGAGCACGTCTTCCAGCTGCGCCAGCGTGAGGTTGGCCACTCCGATCTGCCCCACCTGCGGGATCACCACAAAGCCATTGCGCGTGACTTCCAGCGTATGCGCCAGCTCCACATCGCCGGTGAGAATCAGCACCAGCTCGTCCCCCGGCCCAAGGCGGTAGCCCGCATCCACCGGACCATTCAAATTCGCGTCAAACAGCGACGACGTCTGCCGGAACACATCCAACCCGAAGATCACCGCGCTCGCCGCCGACAACGGTGATGACGCCGTCGCACTCGCCGACGTCGCATTGGGATCGGTTACCGGGGCGGCCTTCACCGTGCGTGCCCCCGCCGACAGCGAGGTCAGGCTGGCCGCATCCTCAACGTCCACCAAGCCCAGTTTCTGCACCGCCGCTAACACGGCACTACTTGGAGCCCCTCCACCGGTGCCGGTACCGCTCAGATACGGGTCCAGCAGATTCTCCGGGTACCCCTCCGCTTTCAGCCGCGCCCGCACCTGCTCCGGGCTCAGCCCACTGCTCATAAGCCGCTGACGCAGCTGCGTGACCAACTCCGGGCGGGCCTGCAACAGCGCCGCGGCTTGATCAGGCGACGGACGCACCGGCTGGGCCTCAGCGCGGTTGGCGTACGAAAGGGCCAGCACGAAGCTGGCAGCAGCAAGGCGTCGAATGGTGATCATATGCGGCAAATATATCATGCTCCGTATTGGTGAAAATGCACCGTGAATCGCACCGCCCCGGAGATCTCGCACAGGAAGGGCATGGACTACAGCGCCCGCTCGTACAACCGCCAACGCCGGTACACCTTGGCCCCTAACGCTTCCAGCGGCTTGGTCATCAAATGGTTGTCCTCCAGAATCCAACTCCCCTCCGCCCCAACCGCCCCATATTGCCGCCCGCGCTCGTACAGTTCGTGCGCGAACAGCTCCAAAATGCTGCGGGTACGAAAGCGGGGCGCCACCCCAAGCAACACAATGCGGCCACTGCGCAACCGACGTTTACCCCACAACAGCTGCAACCACCCCGTGGGGAATAGCTTCCCGGTGCCGATCCGACGGAACAGGTGATTGAAATCAGGGAGCAAAATCAGGAAACCCGCCGGCTCGCCCGCCACCTCCGCCATGAACGCGAAGTCGCGAATGAGCAACGGCTTGAGCGACGTCGCCAGATGCAAAAACTCCTCGCGACTCGGGGGCACAAATCCCCAGTTCCGCTCCCACGCCGCCACATACAACTGCCGGCATCGCTCGGCCTCCTCGGCCGTATTCGAAAAATCGAGCGCGCGAAACGTGAGCCCGGCAGCATTACGCGCCCGGTTGGCATGCTCCACAAAAGCCGGCGGTAAGGCAAACCGCGGGTCACTCATGGGAAGGAAATACGCCAGTAAATCCTTCACCCCCGTAAACCCCGCCTGCTCGTGCAACGTGACGTAGTGCCGAGGGGTCCACGGGGTCATCAACATGGCCGGCCACCGGAAACCCTGCACCAGCAGCCCGCACTCATGGTTCATGCTCGGATTCACCGGCCCCCGCATGCTGGTCAGCCCGCGCGCACGTAACCACCCGCCCGCAGCCTCAAACAACGCCTCGGCAACCACCGCACTGTCCACGCACTCAAAGAACCCGTAAAAGCCCGTCCGGTCGTGGTGGTAGGCATTGTGCGCGCGATTCTCGATCGCGGCGATTCGCCCCACCACCCGCGTCCCCTGCTTGGCCACAAACAGCGCGCGATCCGCCTCACGGTAAAACGGATTCGCCGGGTCCAGCAGGTCGCGCACCACCATACGCAGCGGCGGCGCGTACTGCGGATGCCCCCGTTCGTACAACGACCATGGCAGATCGATGAAGCGGTCCAGCTCGGCCCGCGTCTGCACCGGGTGAATGGTGACCGGTGCATCGTTCATAGCCAAACCATCGGCCGCACCACCGGCGGCGCTCACAGCGGCTCCCCGGTGGTGGTATGCCACGCACGCGCAAGCACGGCCACCGCGGTGGCAATCTGTTCCTCGGTATGG
>CANHTA010000167.1 GCA_947463135.1 Gemmatimonadota bacterium | reverse complement strand
GCGACGGCGCGCTGACGACCGCGATGGGTTCCGGCACCGTCACGGGCGGCGCGCCGGTGGGGACCTCCGTCGCCGGTGGGAGCGCCGGGGTGGCCGTGCGGCCCGCGTCGGCGATCGGCTCACCCGATCCCACCACCGAGGCCGGAATCGGCTGGCCCGGGATAGCCGCGGTTGGCGGCGCCGCTACTGCGCCGCGTGGCGCTCCGCCGAGTTCCGTTGCGCCGCGTTCTGCCGACGACACCTCCGCCGATGACCGTTCCGCACCGCGGCTGCGCCGATTGGCACTCTGAGACGCCAAGCGGTCGGCCGCAGGCTTCGTCTTCGCATAGCCGGCGGTGTACACCAGAAGTACCGCCGCCGAGCCGAGTGCAACGAGTGTGCTGCGACGAGTGGTCGACACGGAGGCGCGTGGGACCCGACTCAACGCCGACCGCACATCAGCCGCGCGTCTCGCGCTGCTTGAGCTCGATATACTTTTGCCGGAGCATCCGCTGCTCTTCAATCATGATCATCAGCGGGACCCCCTCATCGAGCTTCAGGGCGCAGAGCCCGCGCGCGTGGTCGATGCGCGCGACTTTCCCCGCAACGTCAACGCGTACGCCACTGCTGAACACCACCACGCCCGACACGACCTGCCGCGATACGACGGGATTCTGCAGATCAACGGCAAACGACAACCCCTTCTCCGAGATATCCAGCACCTCGAATGGCTTTGGTCCGACCCAAAAGCGCGGTCGCTCCGTTTCCGGATAGATCACCCGGAAATGATCACGCTTATTTTCGAAGGACGGGTTATCGTGCATGGCGCAGAGAAAGGAATAGCGGCCCCCACGCCGCGTACAACGCGCTGGGGAGCGGGACAAACGGTCGGCCGGACAGGGTAATCCGTAATGAAACGACGATACGCCACACCGTCTACTGGTATCGGCACAACGATCGCCGCCGTGAAGGGGCTGGCTGGATACCGCGTGGCGCTCAATGGTCGCCCTATGCGTCTTTCTGTCGTCACCGTTGCCAGCCTCCTGTCCCTCCTCGCCCCGGCGCGGACGGTCTCCGCCCACGGGACTGTCCAGTTGGTGTCCGCCGACGGTTCCGCCAACGGCCACATCCTAGCGGCCGTCACCAATCGGCAGGGGATGTTCCAGTTGGACAACGTACCGGCGGGTGTCTATCTCGCCGGGTTCCTCCATCCGTCGCTCGACAGCCTTGGCATTGAAAGCAGCCTGCTCCGGGTGGACCTGAGCTCTGCCGAGCCCGTCGTCATACGGCTCGCCACACCATCGACCAGCACCTTGATTGACGCCCGGTACGGGGCGCCAACCCCGGAACTGCCGCGCGGCGCCGGCCACCCTGCGCGGGGTGACGCTTACCCAATCGGGGAAGCCCCCCAGCAGCGCCCGCGTGACCGTGTGGGGAACCGGTGTGGAGGTTACCGCCAACGCGGTTGGCCCATACCAATTTGCCAACCTCCCCGAAGGCAGCTACACCGTGGAAGCGCGGGCGGGCTGTTGCTGGCGCCTCGGGCACGGGTGACGGCGGCGGGATACAGCCCTAGCACAGCCCTAGTCCATCTCCGTCACAGCGCCGCGTCCTGCGTCACGGGTAACGACGGGGCGCGGAATTCGAGCGCCGGATCGTTCACCCGTCCGTGACGCAGCGTGAATAAGTCCTTCACATAGTTCTGATACAGCCGCCATGGGGCGCGATCACCCTGCCGTGGAAGCTGCGAGGCTGCGCGCTGCACGTAGCCGGAGGTAAAGTCGAACACCGGCGTTTCCACCAGCGAGGGATCCCGTCGCGGGGTCACCTGTGCGTAGCCATGCGCCCGCATGTACGTCAACAACCGGCACACATGCTGCGCGATGAGGTCGCACTTGAGCGTCCACGATGCATTGGTATAGCCAACCGCCGCCGCCAGGTTCGGCACATCGCTGAGCATCATCCCCTTGTAGATCAGATGGTCGCCCAGCGTGACCACCGCGCCATCCACCACGAGCGTCACGCCCGTGAGTAGCGACATGCGAAGCCCGGTTGCCGCCACCACCACGTCGGCGTCCAGATGCGCCCCTGATGCCAGCACAATGCCTGTGCGGTCAAAGCGCGCAATCTGATCAGTAACGATTGACGCGCGTCCTTCGCGAAGGGCGACGAACAGGTCCCCGTCGGGGACCATGCAGAGCCGCTCGTCCCATGGCTGGTAGCGTGGCGTGAAGTGCTCATCGAGGGACACCTCATCGCCTAACTGTGCAGCCACCTCGGTGCGAATCCCCCGCTTGAAGACCGCCGGCCATGTGCGAGCCACGTAGTAGAACCACATGCTTCGCAGCACATTTTTCCATCGCGCCATGCCATAGGCCAGCCTCGACGGGAACACCCGGCGCAGCGTGTTGGCGATCCGGTCCACTGAGGGCAGTGTGGCAATGTACGAGGGCGACCGCTGCAGCATCGTAACGTGCGCCGCCGCGTGATCCCCTTGGGTCATGGCGGGCACGATGGTCACCGCCGTGGCTCCGCTGCCAATCACCACTACGCGCTTCCCGGCGTAGTCGAGGTTGGCGGGCCAATGCTGTGGGTGCACCACTGTCCCGCTGAACGTGGCAAGATCGGGCCACGCCGGGGTGTACCCCTGCGCGTAGTCGTAATAGCCCGTGCAACTGTACAGAAACCCGCACGTGAGCTGCTGTGGCGTGCGGTCGGCACCAACCTCCAGCTCCACCGTCCACCGGGCCTCCACCGACGACCACTCGGCGCGAACCAGGCGGTGCTGGAAGCGGATACACCGGTCAATCCCGAACGCCTTCGCCGTCTCCTCGATATAGGCTTTGATTGAGGGACCATCAGCAATCGCCTTGGGATTCTGCCACGGATAAAAGCGGTACCCCAGCGTGTACATATCCGAGTCCGAGCGGATACCCGGATAGCGGAAGAGATCCCACGTGCCGCCCATCTGTTCCCGGGCTTCAAGAATGGCGTACGAACTCCCGCGACAGAGCGTCTGGACGTGCCACGCGGCGCTGATGCCCGACAATCCGGCCCCCACAATCAGGACGTCGAGATGCTCTGTGGGCGGCGCGGGACGCGGTCCCGCCATGCCATCGGACGCGCGCATCGTCACTCCGCCACGTCGGGGCGAGTCTGCAACAGCGCGTCATCCCACGTGTAGTCGCGCGCAACGCGGGGCTGCTGTGCATACCACGCATATGCCTCACGCATCCCCTCCTCCAACGGCGTGAGCGTAAGCCCCAGCTCTTCCGTCACGCGCGCCGATTGCACCGTAATCGCGGGGAGGTCGAGATAGACCCCGAAATAGTACGGCGCCTGCATCACCCCACCACCACGCGCATGCAGGCGCGCACGTGGGACATGCACGACGTGCGCGTCACGCCCAACGACCCGCGCCAGCAGGTGGACGAAATCCAACTGCGTAATGGGAGGGAAGCCGGCCAGATTATACGCGTGTCCAATAGCCACGTCGTGGGTGGCCGCGAGCACGGCAGCACGCGCCACATCGGCGGCCGACACCCATTGCATGGTGGCCTGCCCATCATCGGGAATGATGATGGGACGTCCGTCGCGAAGGCGGTCGAAGAAAAACGCTTCGCGATCGAAGGAATTGTGCGGGCCGTAAATGAAGGCGGGACGCAACGTGGACACCGGCACACCGCCATCATGCCACTGTTGAAACAACGCGCGTTCGGTGTTTGCCTTGTGCGCCGCGTAGACATCCGCGTGATCCGTGGGCACCAGCGCCGACGTCTCCGTATACACACCGCCCGTGGGATACACGGCCACGCTGGAGGTAAACAGATACCGCGTAAGCCCGGGCGCCGTGGCGCGGACGGCCGCGAGCACCTGCGCCGGCGTGGTGCCGCGCTGCCAGTCATACACGTTGTCGTAGACCACATCAAACCGCTCGCCGGCCAGCGCCACCTGGATCGCCAACTCATCGTTGCGGTCACAGTGGATGGACTGCACGCGATCCCCAAAGGGGGTGCCGGCGCCGCGGTGTAACAACACCACCTCATCGCCACGATCGAGCAGCTGCTGCACGAGCGCGCGGCCAATGAGTTGCGTTCCGCCAATAACCAGTGCCCGTGACATCGTCCGTCCTCGCTCGCGTGATGCAGGTCGTGATGGCCCGCCTCCCTGAATGTACCTACTGAGCTGTGCGGGGTCGTGTGGGGCCTCCCCGCTGGCGCCGTGGTCTCCCCGCGCCGAGATTCTCCCGTGTTGTTCCCACCTCTGCCAGGATGCCAGATGTCTCGCCGACTTTCTCTGCTCGCAGTTGCGCTCGTGGCCGGCTGCACACTTCAGCGGTCCACGCCTAGCTACTCCTCATCGTTGGCGTCATCGGTTGGAACCGATGACCACATGGCGCACATGAACGCCGCCGATCTCTCCCTGCCGCTGCGGCGGGCGTCCGGCACGCAACAGGGGATCGCCGGTGTTCCCGCCAGCAACAACAGCGCCCCCGCACGCCTCAAGGCCAGCCCGCGTCACTCGGAATGGGTGAAAATCGCATGGGAGGCCGGATCGGCCGACTCCATCATGGCCTGGGTGGTGTATCCCGCCAGCCCCAACAGCCGCGCCAAGGCTCCGGTTGTGGTGGTGGTTCATGAGATCTTCGGGCTCTCCACGTGGGTACGCGGGGTAGCCGATCAGGTGGCGGCGGACGGCTTCATTGCCATCGCCCCCGACTTCCTCTCCAAGGTGCGCGGCGGTCCCAGCAGTGTGGAGCTTCCCGCCGACTCGGCGCGGAAGCTCATTGCCGGCGTCAACGCAGCCGAACGGAATCGCGCCATCAGCGCCGCCGCGAACTACGCCATGATGCTGCCCAGTGCGCAGCAGAAGTACGCCGTGATCGGCTACTGCTGGGGCGGACAGACGGTGTTCATGCACGCCGTGAACGGCGGCCTGAAGGGCTTCGCGGGTGGGGTGGCGTTCTACGGCCTGCCCTACACCACCGGCGGCACGCCGGCCACGGCCACCACGGCCGCGGTGCCTGCCAGCATCAACGCCGACTCCATCGCCAAGATCGCAAAGCCCGTGATGCTGCTGAACGGCTCCAAGGATGCGCGCATCGCCGCCGCCATGCCGGCCCTTGATTCGATCATGAAGGCGATGAAGAAGGACTACTCAGGCACCAACTACGAAGGCGCCACGCACGGCTTCCTGCGCGCGCAGGATGACCCCAAGGCCACGCGTGACGAAGCGGAAGAAGCGGCCAACGTGGCCGCCACCAAGGACGGCTGGCCCAAGACGATCGCCTTCCTCCGGAAGAACCTCGGCGTGAAGTAAGCGCCGTGCGCAGCTCTGCTCCCGCTGTCGGCGCGAGGCTCGTGCTCAGAGCTTCTGCGTCGACAGCAGGAGGCTGGTTTCCGAATTGGCCACGCCTTTGATGGCCCGAATGCGACGCAACACCGCGTCGAATGTCTCCAGACTGTCGGTGCCGATTTCGGCCACGATGTCCCAGCGCCCGTTGGTGGTGTAGAGCGCCTGCACCTCGGGGTAGCCCCGCAGCGTACGCAGGATCGCATCGGAGCGATCCCCCTCTATGCGGTCGCCTTCCACCGCAATCGACATGATGGCCCGCACGCGGTGCGCCGCCGCCTCCGGCGTGGTACGCACCGTGAACCCCAGCAGCACGTTGTCGGCGATGAGCCGGTCGATGCGGTTTTGGACGGTGCCACGCGACACCGTGAGCTGCTTGGCCAGCTGGGCCACCGACATCCGGGCGTTCTCCCGAAGCAGCCCGATCAGGCGTAAGTCCTGCGTATCGAGGTTTTTGTGCATATTGCTAAATCTATCCCGCATTTTGTCATATTGTGCAGCATTTATGGTCATTCGTTGAACTTGTTGCTGTCATTGGCCCGCGCCAGCTTGAAGACATGAATGCGACCCTCGCCTCCCCAGCCCGCGCGGTCGTCAAACCGTGGACGGGCACCGTGCAGCTGATTGGCGTCCCCATGGACCTCGGCGCCAGTCGCCGCGGGGTGGACATGGGTCCGTCGGCCATGCGCCTCTCCAGCCTCACCGCGCAGCTCGAACGACTCGGCCTCAGCGTGCGCGACGCCGGCAACGTGGCCGTGCCCGACCGCACGTCGCTGGGGAACGAGCCACGCGCGGTGCTCGACGCGATCACCGAGGTCTGCCTCGATCTCGCCGACCGCACCGCCGCCGCCGTGCGCGCCGGCATCCGCCCGCTGGTACTGGGTGGCGATCACTCGCTGGCTGCCGGCTCCGTGGCGGGCACCGCCACCGCGCTCGCCGAACGCGGCCAGCGCACGGGGCTCATCTGGCTCGACGCCCACGCCGATCTGAACACCCCGCAATCGAGCCTGAGCGGCAACGTGCACGGCATGCCGGTCGCGCACCTGTTGGGATTCGGGCATCGGCCTCTGCGTCAACTGTCTACCGCGATACCGGCCGTGAGCCCCGAGCATCTCGTGTACGTGGGGCTGCGCGACCTCGACGACGCGGAACGCGCCATGATCCGCGAACTGGGGCTGCATGCCTTCACCATGCGCGACATCGATGAGCGCGGGCTGCGCGCTGTGATGAACGATGCGATCCGCATTGCCACGAACGGTACCGGTGGCGTGCACGTGTCGTGCGATGCCGACTGGATTGATCCGGCTGAAGCCCCGGGCGTGGGCACACCGGTACGCGGCGGCGCCACGTTGCGTGAGGCGCATCTGGCCATGGAGATCATTCACGACTCCGGCGCCATGGTGGCG
>CANHTA010000166.1 GCA_947463135.1 Gemmatimonadota bacterium | reverse complement strand
TCCACAGCGCGCCGCCGTCTTCGTCCCACGTCACATACGCCACCCAGCGCCCGTCGGGGGACCAGGCGGGCATGAACTCCCGCGCGCGCGGCGTAGCGGTAAGCCGGCGGGCAGGGCCCCCCGCCCGCTCGGCCACCCACAGGCGTCCCAGCGTGGAGAAGGCGGTGCGCCCATCGGGGGCGGTGGCCAACTGCTGCACGCGGCGCGAGCGTACCGCGCCGGTGTCCACCCGGTGCGCCACCTGAATGGTGGGCACCACCTCCAGCGACACATCGGCCGCGAAGGGGATGACCGTGTCGGAGCCGTCGCGCACTCCCAGCCGGTGGATACGCCCGCCGAACGCTGCGTAGAGCCAGCGGCCGTCCGGAGAGAAGGCGGCGGTGGGGAGCACGTCGCGCGAGGCGCGCGCTTCCAGTTGGTGGCGGTCCACCGGGTAGGCCAGCCACCGCTCCGCACCGGTGGCGAGGGTACGGGCCTTGAGCCCCGTGCGTCCCTCGCGCGTGGTGCCGTACACCAGCGTCACGCCGTCGGGGGAGAGCATCGGTTTCATGGCGGGCGTCCCCTCCACCACCACGGTTTCGGCGGGGCCGCCGGCCGTGGGCACGCGCTGAATGGCGCTGCTGGCGCCGTTACGGCTTCCGTAGGGGCGCGGCGTGACAGAGGTAAACCACACATGCCGCCCGTCGGGAGAAGGCCACGCGCCGTAGGGGCCGGGGAGAGGTGACGAGACGAGCGGCGCCGGCAGCCCGTTGCTGTTCTCCTGAACCCGCACCCCTTCGCCCGTGGTCACCGGGAAGCGCCAGAGCTCCGCCGTGCGCGTCACGAACGGATCGGTGACGGTGACCACTACCGACGCGCCGTCGGGGGTCCACGCCGGCGAGAGCATCCCCGAGCGCGGCAGGCGCGTCACTTGGCGCGCACCGCTGCCGTCGAGGTTGGCCACCCATACGTTGTCGGAGCCGCTGGCATCGCTGATATAGGCGATGCGCGTGCCGTCGGGAGCGACGCGCGGCTGCGATTGGAAGGCACGCCCGGTAAGCAGCGGCCGCGAACGCCCTCCCTCCACTGGAAGCGCGTAGATGTCCCCCAGCAGCTCGAAGAGCAGGGTGCGCCCGTCGCGCGTCACGTCCAGCGACATCCACGTGCCTTCCGTGGTGGTGAAGGCTACGGTGCGCAGCGGGGGCGCCTCTTGCGCGCCCGCAGGGATGGCGGCGCAGGCGAGAGCGGCGCAGAGAAGCTGCCGACGCAGGGTGCCGGGGTCGAAGGGGAGACGCATCAGGATCATGGGGCGAGACTCACGGGGTGGGAGCGGCACCAGGGGGCGCAGCCGGCGCCACGAGGCGCTCCACCTGCGCGCGGGCGAAGGCCCGCTGCCACGCGGCGGGTCGACTGGGTTGCATCATGGCCAGATGCACCGCCATCCCCTCCACGAAGAGGGCGACGGCCATGCCAGTGGCCTCGGCGTCGGCGACGCCCAACGGCGCCACGAGCTCGGCGAAGAAGGCGAACCATGCGCGCATGCGCCGATCGTGCGCACGGCGCATGGCGGCCGATCCCACGGCGCTGCCGTGGAACGCTACCAGCAGCCGCCAGCTGGTGCGGCGCTCGGCGTCCACGGGAAGGAGCTCAGCAACCACCGCGTGGAGGCGCTCGATGCCGTCAACCCCGGCGGCGGCCTCGCGCGCACGCGCCAGATGCCGGTCGAAAGCCTGCGCCTTGGTGAAGGCCACGAGCGCGTCTTTCGAGGGGAAATAGTGGGTGAGTACGCCCGTGGTCACACCAAGGGCGGCGGCGATGTCGCGCAGGGTGACCTGCTTGAGGCCGCGGGTGGCGATGGCATCGGCGGCAGCGCGGGCGATGGCCTCACGCCGTTCCACGTGGTCGCCGCGGGGACGGCTCACCGGAGGGTCGATTTGTAGGTTTCCATAACGGCAGTTATCATAATGCGAAAACCGGCCGTGTGCGAGCGCACTGCGGCGCCCCCCATCCCCCCACCCAATCGCACATGTCCCTCGCCCCCTTCCGCACGCACCGCACCTGGACTACGCAGCCGGCCGCTGCCCTGCTGGTGCGCACCGTTCTGGACGACGCGCTGGGGCGGGTCCCCGAGGCATCGGCGCTGGCGGGGCGGCTGCTGGATGATCTGGGTGTCCGGATGCTGGACCTGCTGGACCATGTCCGCGTGGGCGACGCGGCGCTGGTGGCGGCGTTCCGCGACGCGGGGTGGGAAAACGATCCCGCACAGCCCGGGGTGTTCCGCAACCCCACCGGGATGTTCCCCGCCGTGCTGTCCGGGGGTTCGGGGCTCACGGTGGGGTTCAAGGTGGAGTACGTGCACGAATTCGTCGCGGCCCAGCAGATCGCCGCGCCGGTGGAGGGGGCGATGCACGCCCCCTTCCGGCGCGTACGCGTGGCGTCGGCCAACGGGGTGGCCTTCGACGCTATTGAGCGGCGCGGCGCCTTGGGCTTCGAGCCCGACGACCCCTCGCCGGCGCAGCGGCGCGAGGCGCGGCTGCAGCTGCAGGCGTTCCGCGCGCGGCGGCGGGCCTTCGACAACATCGGCGCGGGGTACGACCACACCGACGCGCTGGTGGCGCGGGCGGTGGAGGCGCTGGGGCAGGACTGGGCGTGCTGGCTGTGGCTGCGGGCCGAGCGCGAGTACTGGGAGTCGCGCAACCGCGCGGGGCGCATCCAGAAGGCGCGGCAGGACGCGCACGGCATCGGGTGGGCCAACCAGGACCACCACACCTATGACAGCTCGCGCGAATGGTTCCACCGTAACGTGGCCGTCCTCGAGGCGCTGGGGTTCGAGTGCCGCGAGCTGTTCTACGCGGGCCACGCAGCCGGGTGGGGGTCGCAGATCCTCGAGCAGTCGGCGATCGGGTCGGTGATCTTCGCCGACATCGACCTGGCCCCCGAGGAGTTGGACATCGACTTCGCGCACCTCCGGCTGGAGCCGCTGCCGTACCTGCGGCGCGCGGGGCTGTGGTGCGCGCTGCACGGCGAGTCGGTGCTGGAGGCGGGGATCAACCACCTGGAGTGCATGTACGACCACGTCCGGATGCACGCAGAGCTTGAGGCAGCGGGCGTGTCGTTTATGCCGCCCTTCTCCGACTTCCCGCACCTGTATCAGGCGCTCACGCAGGGGGAGTGGTGGCCGGTGGACCCGGCGCGGGTGGACGCGCTGGAGCGCGCGGGGCACGTCACGCCGGAGCAGGCCGAGGACTTCCGGCTGCACGGGGCCATCGGGTCACACTTGGAGAATCTGGAGCGGAACGACGGCTTCAAGGGGTTCAACCAGCCCGGCATCGATGGCGTGCTCAAGATTATTGATCCGCGGAAGAACTTGGTGGGGGCGCCGGGCGTCTGACCAGCAACGGGTGCACCGGCTTCCATCACGCATAGGCACGCGTCGCCCCGCCGCGGGCAGCCCAATCCCCGCCGGTCACCCCAGCGCAAAAACCGTTACAATCGGCACGCTCAAGTCCCGACGCGGGCGGCCGATACTCTCCTGCGCAGCAGTGTTGTCCGAAAAGAGCACCCCGCCGGTGACGGCGGTCCGCAAAGCCAGCCAACTCAGTCCGCACTGAGTCCGGGCGGTTGCCGATACACACAGCGGACGTTTGGCACGCCACCGGCACCTTGCCGGCGCCAAACGTCCTCGGCATCGATCGGGCGATAGCTGCTCCTTCACTTCAGGAGCGTTGTCGTGAGTCGTGTACCCCTGGGATGTGGCCTCCTTGGCGCCATCCTCCTAGCTGCCTGTTCAGACGCTACACCCCCCACGCAGGTCACGGTTGAGGCGGCGCCAATCCCGTCCTCGGCCGCCTACCTCGTGGTCCTCCGCGACACCGTCACCGACGCCATGGGCGTGACGGCGGAGGTGATCCACCACATGGCCCCCGCGCGCGCCGTGGCGCTGTACCCCGGTCGTGCCGCCTCGGCTCGACCATTCGGTGCGCCGTCGCCGGCCATGGTGTCGGACGACACCGTGGAAGTGCTGTCGTCGCTACACGCCGCGCTGGTTACGGCCACCGACGATGAGCTGATCCGGTTGCGCAACGACCCGGCGGTTGCCGTTGTGGAACCCGTGCGCCCCACGATGTTGATGAACGTAGGGGTGCTGGCCACCCGCTCCTGGGGGCTCGACCGGATTGACCAGATTGCGCTCCCCCTCGACGGCAAGCGCACACAGTTCAGCAACAGCGGCACCGGCGTCCGTATTGCCCTGTTCGACACCGGCATACGCTGGTCGCACAGTGAGGTGGCAGGGCGCGTGGCCGGTGGCTACGACGCGTTTACCAACACCGCGAAGAGCAGCGGCGACGCCCACGGACATGGGACGCTCACGGCGTCTCTGGCCGCCGGGACGCTGTATGGCACCGCCCCAGGTGCCACGTTGCTTGATGTACGCGTGATGAATGCCCAGGGCTCCGGCACCTCGGTGGAGCTCGTGCGCGGCGCCGACTGGGCGATCGCCGAAAAGCGACGCGTGGCCGGCCCCATGGTGGTGAATATGAGCCTGGGTGTGCCGGGTGGGAGCACGGTCGTAGACGCGCTGGTAGATCGGATGCGCGCGGCCGGCATCGTTGTGGTGGTTGCCGCCGGCAACAACGGGGGCGATGCCTGCGCAATCTCCCCTGCCCGTGCGCCGGGGGCGATTACCGTGGCCGCCACCGATGCAACGGACGCCCGACCGAGCTTTTCCAATGGCGGCGCCTGCGTCGACCTCAGCGCGCCGGGGGCGGCCATCCCGGGCGCCAGCATGAATGGTGACGCCACGCTGGTCACGGCCTCCGGGACGTCGATGGCGGCGCCCTTCGTGGCGGGAGCGGCCGCGGTATTCCTCGCCGTGAACAAAACGGCAGCCCCCGACGCCGTGGCCTCCTGGATCCTGTCGGAGAGCACGGCGGGCAAAGTCACCGGCCTGATGCCCGGCACGCCAAACCGCCTGCTGGCGGTGCGTCGCCTCCCCGGCACGACGGCGCCCACACCCACGCCCACACCCACACCCACGCCCACACCAACGCCCACACCCACGCCAAAGCCAACCCCGACCGCGAATACGCTGGCGCTCACGGCATCATGCGCGGCGCGCGTCTGCACCGTGGACGCTGGCGTACCCGCCTCAGTGTCCGCCGCCGATGCCCCGCGCGTGGTGTATGCGTGGACCTTCCCGGGGATTGGTGCGATGTCGGGTACCGGGATGCGGCGCTACATCATCACGTTCCAGAGCGCGAGCACCCTCGCCGTGACCGTCACTGCGAAGCTGGGAACTACCACCGTGGGCACCGCGACCACCACGCTGACCGTGAAGTGATCGCGCCACCGGTCATTCAGGTTGGCAGGGCGTAGGTTGCACCGGGAAGTACATCCATGCATCACGCGTGGATGTACTTCTCGAAGATCGCGCTGAAATCTTTCCGCGTGTGATCGTCGCGCACGGCGTCGTTCATGGCGTCTAACACGGCGCGATAGTGACTTACCACCGAGGCCGGATCGGTGACGGTGTTGTTCAGCTTCATCATGGCCCCGAGCACTGAGGCGGCGGTCATCGCATGCGCCCGTCCCACTTCGTCACGCTTCTGCAGTTTGCCGATGGTGTGCAGCGCCTTGTACATGTCCTTGAGCGCTTCCAGATGGCTCTTGCGCACATCAATGCTGAACGGCTGGTCGCCGATCGTGAACTTCAGTTCAATGTCGAGATCCACCGTCCCTGCGGTCTCGATCGACACGTGGCCAATCGGGTACTGCGCATAGTCGTACCGACGGATCACGCGCTTCGACGAGATAGCCGATTCACCGTCCACATGAATGAGCGCCAGATTCGTGAAGCAGTATTCGTCTTTCCGCGACTTGATCAGGAAGTAGATCTTCTCCTGATCTTCATGAAACAGGTAGTCGTCGGCGTCAACTTTGTCGAAGTCCTTGGATTCGACAATCACACCGATGTCGCTCAGGCCGAGTGCCTCGGCGGCGAATTTCTTGAACATGGTGGCTCCGGTTTGCGAAGAGGGGGAAGCGCGTGACAACCGGTGGGAAAGATATGCGGATAATCACGCTCCGGACATTTCCTCGCCCAACACCAGCACCCACGCGGGGCCGCTCACCCCTGACACACCGTACCCACCACCGCAATCAGCTGCGCCCGTAATGGGGCGGCACGTTCGCTCAGTGCGCGCTGCCGACGCTGGTACTCCTCGCGCCCTTCAGCCGTTTCCACCGGCACGGGCTCAAACCCCAGCGAACGGAGGTCGTAGGGACCGGCCTGCATGTCCAGCACGCGTAGCTCCAACGCCAACTCGAAGCAGTGCCAGAGCAGCTCGCTGCCAATCCATGGCATCGCGGTGTAGGCCCATCGGTACAGATCCATGTTGGCATGGACGCAACCGGGTTGCTCACGCTCGTACCGTGTTGACCACTCCAGCGGCACGCGATTCATCGGCTTCGCCTGGGGGGCGAAAAACCGGAAGGCATCAAAATGACTGCACACCACAGGCCGACTGTTCACCAACGCGTCCACCTGGGCTTGGGGTAGCCGCAGCGACGCAATCTGCGCGTGGCGCACGTCATGGCCCCCGTACACCATGGCCCACTCGTGAAGACCGTAGCAGCCGAAATGCGGCGCCCGATCCTGCGTTGACGTCATGATCTGCCGCACGCTTTCCAGTTTGGCCCGCTGCCCCGACGAAAGCGCCTGGAGATCCTGCCGGATCACGCCGTTGGCGGCGACATACACTG
>CANHTA010000165.1 GCA_947463135.1 Gemmatimonadota bacterium | reverse complement strand
TTCGCCGGCGCGCAGGCAGCCAACGCGGCAGCGGCCGAGAGCGCCAGCACCGCGCGCAAAGGGAGAGCAGACATGAACAGGGGAGCTAAAGGGAAGGTCAACCGGCGGATCACCAACGAGGGTTACCACCGAACTACGGCGCAACGGGAGGGGCGTTTCAAATCGCGGCTACCGAAGCCGCGCATCCACACTGTACTTCCCCGCTCCGGCGCAGAAGATCACCACGAACGCCGCCAGGTACACAAACGCCAGTTCGCCACTCTGTTCACCGGAGAGCGTGGCACCGTGTGCGGCAACGAATGCGGTGCCCATGTTGATCGCCAGCGCGAGGGCCGCCCACCGCGTGCCGAGGCCAATCACCACCAACAGCGCCGCGATGAACTCCGCCGCGGCGGCCATCATCAGCGACGGACCGGGCCCCAACCCAAACGGGTCGGCAAACATGATCGGGTCGGCCGAGAGGCGCCCCAGCTTCCCCCAGCCGTGTAAGACTGCCATGCTCAACCCCAGCCAGAGGCGAAGCACCAGCAGTCCGACATCGGTGCTGGCAGGTACCATTCCCATCGTGAGCACCGAGCGAAGTCGTGACATCGAACACTCCCCAGAACAATGAAAAAACGGGTGATGGAGAAATGTACGCGCCCGTAGGCGTCGCAACGAGTTGGCGCCGGCTCCGGCACACCGCGGTGCTCGCGCTGGGGCTCGTGGGCTGTCACTGGGTGCGCAGCGGCAACCCGGCCGTCGTTGCCCCTGTGGCGGCGGCGCAGGTGAAAGCCGTTGGGGATTGTGCCCCCTGTCGCGACTCCGTGGATATCGTGGCCATGGGCGTCCACGGCTTTCTCATGGTGCCATGGCGGGATAGCACGGAGCTCGTGATGACGCCGCCGTCGTACACCAATCCCACCCTCCCGTGGATGCTCTTTGGCAACTGGCTGTTGGGTTCACACCCCAACAGCGCGCGCATTGAGCGCCGCCTGCGCGATCTATCCGCGGCCAGCTTCAATCGGCTGGCGCAGGTGCGCGCCGTGCTGGTGGGTCACGGGCATTACGACCACCTCATGGATCTCCCGTATCTGGCTCCGTACCTGCCCAACGCTACCGTGTATGGAAGTAGCACGGTGGTCAACATGCTGGCGCCCGCGCGTGGATTTGCCGGTCGCCTGCGGTCGGTAGACAGCAGTGCGGGAATCGATGCCAGCATCCCCGGCCAATCCATCGCCATTGGCCGCACCGTCACTGTGCGGGCCATTGCATGGGCGCACGCACCGAACATTGGCTCCCACGTGATCGCGCGCGGTGAGCGGACAACGCCACGCACCGCGCTGCCGCGCGGGGTATTCGGCTGGAAGCTGGGCCGCGTGTATGCCTATGCCATTGATATCCTGGACGCCGACGGCCTCGTCGGTGGCCGTATCGTGGTACACGACGCCGCCGCACCACCCGATGTGGTACAGCGGGCGGCCGCAGTCATCGGCACCTTCCCCGCAGCGCGGAGCACCACGCTCATCATCACCGCCGCCAACTTTGATCAGGTCCCACAATATCCCGAGCTCCTGCTCACACTGCTCGCGCCCACGCACGTGCTGCTCGGCCACTGGGAGGATTTCTTCCGCTCACCCGAAAAGCCCGAGCGTGTGGTGCGCGGCATTCGCGCACGCACCTTGGCTGACCACCTCACACGCGTGCAGGGATCGCGCTGGACCGCCTTGAACGCTGGCGCCACGTTACGCGTACGCTGGTAGCAGCACACTAGATTTCGCCGGATGCAACCCTTCGCTACGCTACCGCACGTTCACGACCGATTCGCCCATGACCGATTCGCGGCATGACTGATCCCCTGCATGGCGTCACACTCAAAGCCATGGTTGAGCATCTCGTGGAGCGCTACGGCTGGAGCGGGCTGGGCGAGCGGATCGAGATCCGCTGCTTCACGCACGATCCCAGCGTGAACTCCTCCCTCAAGTTCCTGCGCAAAACACCGTGGGCGCGCGCCAAAGTGGAATCGCTCTACCTCCACTCCGCCACCCATCCGCGAAAAACCCCGCGGGTGGTCACCGGTGACGTGGGCCCGGACGCCCCTCCGGCAGAGTAAGGGCGCGCAGCTAGCAAGCGTGCTTTGACAAGTTCACCAGCGAGCCTACCGAGCTCCGCCTGCTCTCCCAACAACAAAGGGCGCCCGTTTCAGGGCGCCCTTTGTTGTTCTCCACCCCAGCAGTAGCGGCTTACTTCGCTGCCGCCAACCGCCGGATCTCGCTGGCCATGGTGCGCACACGAGCCGCGTCCTTCGCGCCATTGGCGTCGGCGTCCACCTGCAACGCAATGGCCCGCAGCGCCGTAGCACGCGCCACGCCCGACTTCATCTCGGCCACCTCCAGCGCCGCCGCAATCGCCGTGGTGCGATCGGCCGCGAGGCCGTTCCCGCGCACCAACTGGTCGAGGTACGACCGTACCACCACGAACGCCGGCGGCCAGGTCATCTTCGGCTGGCTCTGCGGATTGTACTCCGTGAAGGTAACCAGCTTTGCCGCTGCAATTTCGTTGGCCGTCAACTGCGCGCTCGGGGTGAGCTCGTAGATATCCATGCCGCGGTCGAGTTCGGAGGAGAAGATGAGGCCGTTCCAGTAGTACGCGCCCCAAGAGCCGCCGATGGTGTTGCCACCACCGCGCACGTTGGCCATCTGCGCCGCCGCTGCCGCCGGAACGTCCACCGGCTTCGGCGGATCGATGGGGCCGCGATCGAAGTACGCAATCTCGAACGCGTTATCCTGGTCGGTGAAGTCCATCACATTCACACCGCCCTGATACCAGCCCTGTACATACAGGTCGCGCCCCGGTACTGGAATAATGCCGCCGTTGTGCGACACACAGTTCTCCTCGGCGGCCTGCGCCGATGGCAACTTGAAGTACGCGCGCTGCGCCTGCTTCCGTTTGGCGTCGAGGGAGATAATGGTGTTGCCACCCAGCTCGATCATGCTGTTGGCCTGACACATCGGGCCCGTTCCGCCGCCCCACTCGTCGGTCTGAATCAGCTTCTTGCCGTCGTTGCTGAACGCCGCCGTGTGTCGCCCCTGATAGTTGTTGGTATCGGCGAGGGCACTGATGCGGAACGGCTTCTCGGGGTTCGAAATGTCCACGAGAATGGAGTGCGTCGAACAGGACGCCGCGAGCAGATTCAGCGCCGGATACGCCGTCACGTCATGGCAGTTGCGCGGGCCCATGGAGGAGCGCGGTGCTTCGGTTGGCGCAGTTGCGGCACGGGCGCGGGCAGCCGCCGCACGACGCGGATCTTCGGGCGCGCAGAATCGCATGCACTCGCTCGCCCCGTCCAATCCGGTGAAGATACGCGCACCGGGAATGACCTTGGCCTGTTCCGGACGATCGAGCTGTACTTTGATGATATCGAGCTGGTACAGCGAGTTTGTCGGGTCGGCCGGATCGCTGCCGTTTTTGCATCCGGCGAGCTCCGTCTCGGGCCGCGCGGCCTGCTGTCCTGATACGTAGAGATAAATCGTACGCGGATCGGTCGGACTGGGCACGATCGTGTGCGTGTGCGAGCCTTTGCACGTTTGCACGTTCTTCACCAGCTTGGGCGCCTTCGGATTCGACACATCAAAAATCCGGACGCCGGCCATGTGGTCCTTCGGATCCTGCACACCGCCGCTCCCGCAATCGTTGCGGTTTCCCGCACCCTCGGCGGACAGGAACAGCAGGTTGCCATAAATCGACGGGTCACCCTGCGAGGTGATGCACTTTACGGCGGCCGTCATGGTCGGCTTGGCGGGGTCGGTGATATCCCAGATCGAGAAGCCGGCGAAGTTGGCCTGGTAGACGTAATGGGTGCCGAAGGCGAGGTCTGAGTTGACGAACGTCAGGCCGCGCGCCGTGTCGAACTGCGCAGGCTTTGGCGTGAACGACACCAGCTTCATGTTGCTCGCCGCAACGCCTGCGTCCATTCGACCCGGCTTCAGGTTGTTCCGGGGGTCGGACTTGCTCGGGTACGTCTGCGCCGACGCGAGTGCCGGGACGGCGGCAGTTGCGAACAGCAGGATCAATCCACGCATGACGCGCATCGGTACACACTCCAGTGGGTGAGATGAGGAAGACGGAACGCCGGGTAGCACGGTCCGCCCGGTTTACTGAGGGGGGAGCTTGGCGAGCAGGCTGCGCATGATGCCGATTTCAGCGGTCTGTGCCGTGACGACATCATTCGCGAAGATGTTGGCATCCACTTCCTGACCGGCGCCGGGCGACTTGAACAGCTCGTCCACCATCTTGATGGCACCGGCGTGATGCTTGATCATGCCCACCAAGAAGGCCCGGTCAAAGTCAACACCCTTGGCGGTGCGGAGCACCTGGAGTTCCTCGTCTGAGAGCATGCCATCCATGCGCATGCCATGCCAGGAGGCGGTGTCGGGTGCGAACTGGTCATACCGCCGGAGCCAGTCCTGCATGATGAGGATCTCGGGCATCTGCGACTGATCGATTTTCCGCGAGAGCTTGAGCACCTGTGGATTCGCGCCATTTGTTTCCGCCAGCTTCGACATCACGATGGCTTGGGCGTGGTGGGCGATCATCCCCTGCATGAATTCCACGTCGGCTTTGGTATAGCGCGCGCCGGCGGGGATCACGATCTCGGGCCCCATGCGGTGCATGCTATGGTCCATGCCGCTGTGCTGCGCGAACCCAGCCGTGGGGCCGCCGGCCAGGAGGGTAACAACGGCAAGGGCAACGAGAAGGCGTTGGGCGAGCATGGCGAGCAGTACTCCGTTGGGGTGCCGGCCTGAGGAGCGGCCGAGCAGGCAAGGAAGGTGGGACTGGAAAGCTGTTATACACGATACGGCGTGGAACGGTGCCGCACTAGCTTACCGCTGGAGATGCGGCGCATCCAAGAGCCCGGCCACCCTCCCTACCGCAGCCCTAGCAGCCTCACCCACACTCGCTAAACCCGCACACATGACACTTCACGCACCCTTCCGCAAACTCCAGCTGACTGCCGCAGTCTGGACAGGTGCCCATGAACACCTCGCCGCCGCCTGATCCGAATTCAATCGACGGCATCAGGGCACCGCCACCGCTCATCGGCGGCGGGGTAATCGGCACACCAGCAGCCGGTGTTGGCACCGGCGGCATCATGGAGCTCACCGGCATGGGCATGCCGGCTGCCGCACCGCCCGCCAACAGGTCCGTCTGCACCCCCTGCTTCTCACGCCACCACTGTTCCAGCGCAATCCCCACCGCGTCGGGCAACGACAACACCTTGTTCGGGCCTAAGCCCACCGCCCGGTCGCTGGAAATGCCGCGCAACTGGCGATGAATTTCCTGGAGCGAAATCCCGCTGCGCAGCGCCAGCGAAATGAGCCGACCAATCGCCTCCGCGTCAGCCATCGCCGAGCCGCCCGCCTTCCCCAAGTTCAGGAACACTTCAAACGGCTGCCCCTTCTCGTCTTCGGTGATGTTGACAAACATCACACCAAGCGGCGTTTCCTTTCGGATGGTGGTGCCGCGCATGACCTCGGGGCGCGAACGCTTGCCGCGACGGTTTGCATTCTCCGCCTCAGCGCTGAACAGCGCCTTCTTGGTGCGATCAAGCTCGTTCTGCACCTCGGCCATCGTGCCCCGCAACTCGCCCAACTCGCGCTTGAGCGCCGCTGCCGCATCGGGGGCACTCTGCTCACTCTTCGCCCCCTCAGGCGTGCCCGCCGCCTTCGCATCATCGCGCTTGGCCGCCGCATCCTGCGTGGCCCCGGTACTCAACACCTGGTTATCGCGTGAGCCGTCACGGTACACCGTCACACCCTTGCACTTCATGTCGTACGCCATCTCATAAATCGCACGCACGTCGTCGGGCGTGGCCGCAAACCCGAAGTTGGTGGTCTTGGAAATCGCCGAATCACAGTGCTGCTGGAACGCCGCCTGCATCTGGATGTGATACACCGGCGCAATGTTGTTGGCCGTGTTGAACACCGCCTGCCACGTGAGCGGCACCTCAGCGTGCTTCACCGTGCCGGTTTTGGCAATGCGCTCCATCAGCGCATCGCTGTACCAGCCCTCAGCCTTCGCGATGGCCACGAAGTCTTCGTTCACGTCAGGCATCATCACCCCCGCCTGATTGCGCATGAACGCCACCGCAAACAACGGCTCCAAGCCGCTCGAGCAGCCGGCAATAATGGAGATGGTTCCCGTGGGCGCCACTGTGGTCACATTGCAGTTACGCAACAGCTGCATGGGACGAATCCGCTCGCCCCGCTCATCACGCGCGCAGGTGGCATCAGGGCCCCAGATGGAGCGCGCCCACTCGGGGAACGCCCCGCGCTCGTTGGCCAGCCGCTCGCTCTCCTTCTTGCTCTCCACGTCGAGGAACTCCATCACCCGGCGTCCCATCGCCACCCCCTCCGCACTGTCGTACGGAATGCCCAGACGCACCAGCATGTCGGCAAAGCCCATCACACCCAGCCCGATGCGGCGGATGCGCTTGGAGAGCGCATCGATTTCCGGCAGCGGATACTTGTTGACGTCGATGATGTTATCCAGGAAGTGCGTGCTGAGCGCGATGTCGCGACGCATTGCCTCCCAGTCCACCTCGCCGTTGTTCACGTAGTAGCCCACGTTCACCGAGCCCAGGTTGCACACATCGTACGCCAGGAGCGGCTGCTCGCCACAATTGTGCACGACGAAGCCGTTGCCGATGAACGAATGCGTGAGCGGCTCGGTGAGGTCGTACACCATCTCCTCGCCCGCCGGTTCGAGACGCGCAAAACGCGCCGTGAACGACTCGCGA